>NZ_JAHSTY010000002.1:1800000-2100000 GCF_019145355.1 Pseudomonas azadiae
TGGGCGCGCAGCCAATCGACCACCACCACGATATCCAACCGCGGCCGCGCAGCCTTGGCGGCATGCAGCGCGTCGTAGATCTCCTGCCCTGCCTCGTCCTGCTGCAAGTACAGCGCAACGATGTAGATGCGTCGGGTGGCCTGGGCGATTTTTTCCAGCAGGCAGCGCCGATACGCGTCGGCACCGGACAGCACTTCAAGGGCCTCGGGCGTGAGGGGGAAACCGCGCAATTTGGGCAACAGGGAGCGTTTGAAGAACGACGGCATAAGGCTCGCAATGGGTCGAATCCGAAGAAGCCCCGAGCTTACACCATGGGGGTGCCCAGGTCTTGCTGCGCGGCCGCGAAAAGAATGATTGACCAAGAAGAACGATCGTTCTACTGTTCGCAACATGAACGAACAGACCAGCAATGAAACCCGCGACATCATCCTCGACGTTACCGAAAAGTTGATCTATCGCCATGGCATCGCCGCCACCGGCATGGACTTGCTGGTGAAAACCGCCGGGGTCTCGAGGAACAGTATTTACCGTTACTTCGCCAACAAAGACGACTTGGTGATCGCCGCGCTGCAACGCCGCGACCAACGCTGGCTGCAGTGGCTGCGCGATGAGGTGGAACGCAGCGAAGGCACGGGTGAGCGCCTGTTGGCGCTGTTCAGCGCCCTCAAGGCCTGGTTCGGCACCGCCGACTTCCGAGGCTGCGCCTTTATCAACACCAGCGGCGAAACCGGCGACCCACACAATCCGGTACGCCTGTTGGCCAAGGCGCATAAACAGAAACTGTTCGAGTACGCACTTGAACTGTGCCAGGCACATGGCACCTGCGACCCCGAACGGCAGGCCGCGCAGCTGCTGATCCTGATCGATGGCGCCATTACTGTCGCCCTGGTGATGGGCGATCCGACCTGCGCCGATAATGCGCAATGCATGGCACAAACTTTATTGGCCCTTTGAAAAGACGGCCCAGCGCAACGTTCGATAAAACCTTTAGTCTGGAGGAACTGCCCCATGTCATCGACCGCAGAAACACGTCCACCCTTGCCGCCGTTTACCCGCGCGTCGGCCATCGAAAAAGTGCGCCTGGCCGAAGACGGCTGGAACTCCCGCGACCCGGAACGGGTGTCCCTGGCCTACACCCTCGACACGCAGTGGCGCAACCGTGCGGAGTTCGCGCATAACCGCGAAGAGGCCAAAGGCTTTCTTACCCGTAAATGGGCCAAGGAGCTGGATTACCGGCTGATCAAGGAATTGTGGGCGTTCACCGATAACCGCATCGCGGTGCGCTATGCCTATGAGTGGCACGACGATTCAGGCAACTGGTTCCGCTCCTACGGCAACGAAAACTGGGAATTCGATGCGAACGGCCTGATGGCCAATCGCTTTGCATGCATCAACGATATGCCGATCAAGGAAAGCGAGCGCAAGTTCCAATGGCCGCTGGGCCGGCGCCCGGACGATCATCCCGGGCTTTCAGCGCTCGGTCTTTAGACCTGTGAAGCCGGACCGGTTTGCGGACGGCCTATCCTGTCAGTACCAGCGACTGATCCGGGTATCGAGCACACATGAATTCGACAAATGCCCGAACCTTCGGCGCCGCGAGGCGCCTGGAGGTATGCAGCACCCAAAGCTGCGGTTCTACATCCTTCACCGTGCCCCACTGAACCAGTTCGCCACGCGCTAGTTGACTCCAGGCGATGGACTGTGGAATCAGCGCAACACCGCCACCTGCGACGGCGGCATCGCGAACCATCAGCAACGACGAAAACTGCAGGGCCGGGATCGGCTCCAGCACCCGTTGCCCACCGTCTAGCGTCCACTGCGTGGGCTGGAAACTCGACGTCACGATGCCAGCAACGGATCTGACGGCGCCGGGTTCCGGCTTGGGGATTCCAGGTGCGGCCACGACGACCAGCCGGTCCTTGGCGAAGCAACGTCCGACCAGCGTGCTGTCCGGGCTGGGGTTGATCCGAATCGCGACGTCGAATTTTTCCTCCACAAGATCCACCATGCGATCTTCCGCCACGACGTCCATCATGACCTGCGGGTAGATCGCACAGAATTCCGCGCCAATACGGCCCATCGCAAGTTGCGAAAACAGGATCGGGGCAGCGACACGCAAGCGCCCGCGTGGCGTCAACACGCCCTCCTTGGCCGCATTCAAGGCTTCGGCCACCTCGCCCAGCGGACCTTCAGCGCGCAACACCAGCATTTCGCCGGCCTCGGTGAGCCGCAGGCCACGTGCGCTGCGTTCGATCAGCCGGACACCCAATTGCTCTTCAAGGTCGGCAATACGCCGCGACAGGGTAGCCTTGGAAATACCGCTCGCACGGCTTGCCTTGCCCAGCCCCTCGTTGGTGGCGACGAGGATGAAATCGATCAACGCATTGAGGTTCATGGTGTTCCATTTTTGAAACGAAGTGTCTGAATTTTGTAGCCTCCGTTTTTCATCTGCAACAGATTACTGTCTCGTCATCGCAACGCGGTTCCAAGGCGATCAATCTTTTATCCACGCGGGAGTTACATCATGAGCATTCTGGTCATTGGCGCCACAGGCACTATCGGTTCACTGATCACCCAGCGCCTTGCCGACGCGGGCGCCGAGGTCAAGGCCCTGGTTCGTCAAGCCGGCAAGCGAGCCTTCGCACCCGGCGTTACCGAGGTGGTCGCCGACCTTACGGACGTGCCGTCGATGCGCGCTGCGTTGTCGTCGGTGCGTACGCTGTTCCTGCTCAATGCCGTAACGCCGGACGAGGTCACCCAGGCACTCATTACGCTGAACCTCGCTCGCGAGGCTGGCATCGAGCGCATCGTCTACCTGTCGGTGATTCATGCCGACACATTCGTCGATGTCCCGCACTTCACCGGCAAGCAAACGGTCGAGCGCATGCTTGAAAGCCTCGACATCCCCGCGACCATTCTGCGTCCGGCTTACTTCATGCAAAACGACCATAGGGTTCAATCGACGATTCAGGACTACTCGGTGTACCCGATGCCAATCGGCTCGGCGGGCGTCTCGATGATCGATGCACGCGATATCGCCGACGTTGCGGTTGCCGAGTTGCTGCGACGCGACAAGGCCTGCGCTGCGCTGGATCCTTTGACGCTGGAGTTGGTAGGCCCGCACGCGCTTACCGGGGCATCAGTGGCGAAAATCTGGAGCGCAGCCCTGGGCCGTGAGATCGCCTACGGCGGTGATGACGTCGCCGCTTTTGAAGCGCAACTGGCTTCGTACGGCCCCACCTGGCTGGCGTACGACATGCGCCTGATGATGGCGGGTATCCAGCGCTTGGGCATGCAAACCAGCGAAGGGGCCGTGGACAAACTGCAGGCCCTTATTGGCCACCCGCTGCGCAGTTATGAAGACTTCGTGCGTGAGGCCGTTGCGCAGGTCTAGGCGCGTTTGGCAAAGTGGAATGATGGTGTATGTGAGCGTAGTGGCGGACGCCTGCTACACCTTTGATCAAACTGATTTATCCGGGCGCCTGTGGCCGGCCGAAGATGTACATGCGCTGTCGTTAAGCAACCTGGCGATGGACTATGCCGCCGTGGTCGAGACTGACCAAATCCTGGCTCATTCACCTTGATTCGCGCCAGCCAACCGGTCTGTTGTGGAAACTCGCCAGCCTCTGGCAGCGGCCGGACGTGTCATGTCCGACCCGCCGTCTCTGTGCAGTGCAACAACCGGTCTCACGGTGGCCGTGCAAACCTTCGCCTCTAACGAGGCTGCGCCACCATCGCGCGCCAGGCTTGAACACTAGCCCGTTCATTTACCCTGGCATGCCAAGCGTGCAACGCCTCACATTCGGCCGGTACCGGCAGCTCCACCAGCGCGGCGAAGATCATGCCGCCCAGCACGGCAATATCCGCCATGGAAAACTCATCGCCCGCCACGTAAGGCCGGGTCTTGAGCACAGCGTCGAAATAGCGCATGCCGCGTAGCGCTTTGTCACGCATACGCTGGCCCCATTCGGCATTCTGATACAGCTCAACCTGCGGCCCGAGGCCAGGCGTTGCGTGATGGAAATACACGCTGACCGCGTCCATGAACTCGATCTCTGCGCGTTTGGTCATCATGTGGATCAGGCCTTGCTCGGCCGGGGTGTTGCCGGTCAAGGTCGGCGTGCCGTCCAGAACGTCGAGGTACTGGGTAATCGCCGTGCATTCGGCGATGAGCGTGCCGTCCTCAAGTTGCAAGACGGGTAAGGTTCCCGAGTAGTTGAGCGCCAGGAATGCGGGTTGTTTGTGCTCCCCTTTCCACAGATCGATCGACACGAACTCCACCTTGGGCAGCAGGCCTTTCTCGGCCAACGCAATACGCACACGCGCCGGATAGGGGCCGTTGTACCAGTCATAAATCTTCATCTTCGGGTGTTGGATAGCATCGGAATGTTGCGGTTGAGTCGTCATGATTCAGCTGCCTACCTGTCAAGTGGTAGGTAAAGATTGAGAGCTTTCTTTTCAGCTGTCAAGCACTACCTACCACTTGGCAGGTAAAAAGTTTTAAGCGTAGAATCCGCCCATCTCTGTACGCATTCAGGAATCCAAACGTGAGCGAAAACGCCCGGGAAGCCATTCTGGAAGCCGCCAGGATCGCCGCCCAGCATTACGGCTACAACGGCATCAATTTCCGCAGCATCGGTGAAACAGTGGGGATCAAGAACGCCAGCATCTACTACCACTTTCCGAGTAAAGCCGACCTCGGCGCAGCCGTTGCCAAGCGTTACTGGGAAGACACCGCCGGCGCGCTCGAGGCCATACGCCTGCAAAACCCCGAGCCGCTGGAATGCATGCGGATGTACCCGAGCATCTTTCGCAAATCGCTCGAAGACGGTAACCGCCTGTGCCTGTCCAGCTTCATGGCCGCCGAGTACCTGGACCTGCCCGAGGGCGTTAAGAAAGAGATCCTGGCGTTTGCCGATATCAATGTGACCTGGCTGGCGGCGGTGCTCAATGAGATCGCGCCAGGCGATGCGCAGGGCTGCGAACGCCGTGCCCGCGCCCTCTACAGCGCCGTCGCCGGCGCCCAGTTGATTGCCCGCACCCGCGCCGATCTGCGCGTGTTCGACGAACTGATCCAGAGCTATCGGGACGTGGGACTCATCCCTAATGCCGGTTAATTAAGCCTGCATCGCTCCTACAAGCTGTGGGAGCTGTCGAGCCCCAGCGAGGCTGCGCAGGCGGCGGCACTGCCAACTTATTCAGCGCCTGACACTCCGCTTTCGCAGCCTCGCTAAAGCTCGACAGCTCCCACAGGGGATCGGCTGTGACAGGTGGGATTTGCGGTGTTGCGGCCGACGGTATTTCAGCAGCACCGCAGCTCAACTGTGGGAGCTGTCGAGCCCCGGCGAGGCTGCGCAGGCGGCGGCACTGCCAACTTATTCAGCGCCTGGCACTCCGCTTTCGCAGCCTCGCTAAAGCTCGACAGCTCCCACAGGGGACCGGCTGTGGCAGGTGGGATTTGCGTTCCAGCGGCGGGCGCAACTCCAGTAGATGGAATATCACTCCATCCCAATCTCCACCACTCCACCGTTCAACCGCACCGGCCACACCCGCAGGTGCTGATCCGGTGTTTCCAGGCATTGGCCGTCTTCGAGGCGGTAATGCTGCTTGTAGATCGGCGCCGCCACCACCAGGTCGCCCTTGATACTGCCGATCAAGCCACGACCGATCACGTTCGCCCCCGACTCCGGGTCGTGGTTGTCGATGGCATACAGCGTCTGGTTCTGCGCACCCGGCAGGTAGAACAGCGCGACTTGCGCGCCGTCCAACCACACCACCACGCCGGAGTTGCTCACCAAATCCTTCTCGCTGCACACGCTTTTCCAGGTGGCCAGGTTGCGTTGAGTGTTGAGCGTGCTCATCAGGCAGTCTCCTCGATCACGGGGATCAGGTTGAGTTCGGCGGCCATGATCGGCCGGCGCTGGCCGCGTTCCTGGACGAAGTGGATGTCCGGGTCGGGGCGTTTGTCGTTGACGAAGGTGCGGAAGCGCTTGAGTTTTTCCGGGTCTGCGAGGGCGTTGGCCCACTCGCATTCGTAGCGGTCGACCACCAGCTGCATCTGCGCTTCGAGTTCAGCACCCAGGCCGAGGCTGTCGTGCAGGATTACGTCCTTGAGGAAATCCAGGCCACCTTCCAGGCTTTCACGCCACACCGAGGTGCGCTGCAACTTGTCGGCGGTGCGGATGTAGAACATCAGGAAGCGGTCGATGTAGCGGATCAGCGTGGCGTCGTCCAGGTCGGTGGCGAACAGCTCGGCGTGGCGCGGGCGCATGCCGCCGTTGCCGGCGATGTAGAGGTTCCAGCCCTTCTCGGTGGCGATCACGCCTACGTCCTTGCTCTGGGCTTCGGCGCACTCACGGGTGCAGCCCGATACCGCAAACTTGAGCTTGTGCGGCGAACGCAGGCCTTTGTAGCGGTCCTCGATCAGCAGCGCCATTTTCACGCTGTCCTGTACGCCGTAGCGGCACCAGGTGCTGCCCACGCAGGACTTCACCGTGCGCGTGGATTTGCCATAGGCGTGCCCGGTCTCGAAACCCGCCGCGATCAGCTCGGACCAAATGTCCGGCAGTTCGTGCAATTGCGCACCAAACAGGTCGATGCGCTGACCACCGGTAATCTTGGTATAGAGGTCGTATTTCTTCGCCACTTCGCCGATCACGATCAGTTTTTCGGCGGTGATCTCGCCGCCTGGAATGCGCGGCACCACCGAGTAGGTGCCGTTCTTCTGCATGTTGGCCATGAACGTATCGTTGGTGTCCTGCAGCGGCACGAGGGACGCGTCCATGATTGGCTGGTTCCAGCACGACGCCAGGATCGAACCCACCGCCGGTTTGCACACATCGCAACCGGTGTGCCCACGGCCATGCTTGGCCAGCAGTTCGTCGAAGGTGATGATCCCTTCCACGCGTACCAGGGCATACAGCTCCTGGCGAGTGTAGGCAAAGTGTTCGCACAGGCTTTTATCGACGCTGACGCCACGGGCGATCAGTTCATGCTCGAACACCTGCTTGAGCAGACCGGCGCAGCCACCACAACCGGTGCAGGCCTTGGTCTGGGCCTTGAGCGCACCGAGCTCGCTGCAGCCGCTATCGATCGCTGAGCAAATCGAGCCTTTGGTCACGTTGTGGCAGGAGCACACCGTGGCCGACTCCGGCAAGGCGCCGGGGCCCAGGGTCGGTGCGCCGCCGGACGAAGGCAGGATCAGGCTGGCCGGTTCGGACGGCAGCGCAATGCTGTTTTGCATGTATTGCAGCAGAGCGTCGTAGTAGCTGTTGTCACCCACCAGCACCGCGCCGATCACATGCTTGCCTGATGCATCGACCACCAGGCGCCGGTAGCTGGCGCTGGCTTCGTCGATAAACTGGTAGCTGCGCGCGCCCGGTGTGTGGCCGTGGGCGTCGCCGATGGAGCCTACGTCGACGCCGAGCAACTTGAGCTTGGTGGACATGTCGGCGCCAACAAACGGCTCGGCGGTTTGCTCGCAAAGCAGCGCGGCGACCCCGCGGGCCATCTGGTAGCCCGGCGCGACCAGGCCGAACAGGCTGCCATTCCAGGACGCGCACTCGCCAATCGCGTAGATATTCGGGTCGATGCTCAAGCATTCGTCATTGATGACCACGCCGCCGCGCGGGCCGATCTCCAGGCCGGCCTGACGCGCCAGCGCATCCTGGGCGCGGATACCGGCGGAGAACACCACCAGGTCGGTTTCGAGAAATTCTTCATTGGCAAAGTTCATGCGGTAGCGGTACTGCTCGCCCGCGCTGATCGACTGGGTCGCACGCGCCAAATGCACACCCACGCCCAGCCGTTCGATCTGCGCCTTGAGCGCGAGGCCGCCGAAGTCGTCCAGTTGCACCGGCATCAAGCGCGGCGCGAATTCCACCACGTGCGCTTCAAGGCCCAGGCTCTTCAGCGCGTTGGCGGCTTCCAGACCCAGCAGGCCACCGCCCACCACCACACCGCGGCGGGCGTTGGCCGCCGCCTTGCGAATCGCGTCCAGGTCCTCAAGCGTGCGATACACCAGGCGCGAATCGCCCTCGGCGCCTTCAATGGGCGGCACGAAGGGATAGGAACCGGTGGCCAGCACCAGCTTGTCATAGGCCACGCAACCGTCGGCGGTGATCACCTCACAGCGGGCGCGGTCGATCTCCAGCACCGGCACGCCCAAGTGCAAGGTCACCCCTGGGGTCTGGTACAACGAGGCTTCGGACAGTGCCAGCGACTCGGCATCGCGGCCGGTGAAATACTCGGACAGATGCACCCGGTCATAGGCGCGCATCGGCTCCTCGCTGAACACGTGCAAGCGGTAGTGATTCAGCGCACCGCGTTCGATCAGTTGCGCCACACAGTGGTGGCCGACCATGCCATTGCCGACGACGATCAGGGTTTTGAGACTGTTCATATAAAGCACCCGACAAAGCTCATCACGGTTTAAAAAAGCAAAAAAAAGCGCCTGAAACCTTTCGGTTCCAGGCGCCTTTGCCTGTTCTTATGCAGGTTGGGACCGGGCGACTGCGCCGGATCCACCGCTATTGCCCAAGGTGTCGATCGTCGTTGACCGAAGTGGGTTGAAGGGGAGCTTGCAGGGTCTGTGCCAAACACTTGCGCTGCCCGCGGCAACGGCCCCTGGCCGTCAATCGCATAAGCCAGACACCTTCTCCAGCGCCTCCAACTGGTGCGCCACGCTTCATAAATGTGCATGTAGTGAGCGGGCTCGCCCCGCGCTGGGGGGCGAAGCCGCCCTAATCGGACCGCTGCGGTGTGTCATTTGAAATTGGGGTGACTGGTTCAGGGGCGGCTTCGCCCCCCAGCGCGGGGCAAGCCCGCTCACTACAGGGTCGAACCTGGCGCGTGACTTGCTAGGAAGATTCAAACCAAGCAGTCAACGCTGACTGCCCTCTCACGACAAAGGCGCCGTGTAACCCCCGTTTTCAACGGAGGGTTGCAAGGCGCCTTTTTTGTTTACACAGGTGATAGATGGCAAACCAGAGCGTACGCAGCGTGTGTCCCTATTGTGGCGTGGGCTGCGGCATCGTCATGCAGGTCGAACACAACAAGGTGGTGAAGGTCATCGGCGACAAAGACCACCCCACCAATTTCGGCCGCCTGTGCACCAAGGGCACCACCTGCGGGCAAGCCATCGCCGAGTCCGGCCGCATGGAGAATGCCTATGTGCGCCAGGCTCGGGACCACGACCCGGTGCGCATCGCCATGGACAAAGCCATCAGCGAAACCGCCGGCCGCTTGCGCCAGATCTTCGACACACACGGGCCGGATGCGTTGGCCTTCTACGTGTCGGGCCAGATGTCGCTGGAATCCCAATACCTGATCAACAAGCTGGCCAAGGGCTTCGTGCGCACCGCCAACATCGAGTCCAACTCGCGCCTGTGCATGGCCAGCGCCGGCAGCGGCTACAAACTGTCCCTGGGCTCCGACGGCCCACCGGGGTCCTATGAGGACTTCGACCGCGCCGATGTGTTCTTCGTGATCGGCGCCAACATGGCCGACTGTCATCCGATCCTGTTCCTGCGCATGATGGACCGGGTCAAGGCCGGCGCAAAACTCATCGTGGTCGACCCCCGGCGCAGCGCCACCGCAGACAAGGCCGACCTGTTCCTGCCGATAAAACCGGGCACCGACCTGGCCTTGCTCAATGGCCTGTTGCACTTGCTGGTGAAAAACGGCCATACCGACCCGGCCTTTATCGCCGCCTTCACCGAAGGCTGGGAGGTCATGCCGGCGTTTTTGGAAGACTACGCGCCCCAGCGGGTCGCCGCCATCACCGGCCTTGCCGAAGCCGATATCCGCCAGGCCGCCGACTGGATCGGCCAGGCCGCCGAGTGGATGAGTTGTTGGACCATGGGCCTCAACCAGAGCACCCACGGCACTTGGAACACCAACGCGCTGTGCAACCTGCACCTGGCCACCGGCGCCCTTTGCCGGCCGGGCAGCGGGCCGTTTTCCCTCACGGGCCAACCCAACGCCATGGGCGGTCGCGAAATGGGTTACATGGGGCCGGGCCTGCCGGGGCAGCGTTCGGTGTTGGTCGAGGCGGACCGTGCCTTTATCGAGGACCTGTGGCAAATCCCCCGCGACAGCCTGCCGCGCAAGGCCGGCGACGGTACCGTGGCGCTGTTCGAGCAGATGGCGGCCGGGCAGATCAAGGCCTGCTGGATCATCTGCACCAACCCGGTGGCCAGCGTGCCCAACCGCCAAACCGTCATCAAAGGCCTGCAAGCCGCCGAACTGGTGATCGCCCAGGATGCCTTCCTCGACACCGAGACCAACCGCTACGCCGACATCCTCTTGCCCGGCGCGCTCTGGGCCGAGGCCGAAGGGGTGATGATCAACTCCGAGCGCAACCTGACCCTGATGCAAAAGGCCGTCGACGCCCCCGGCGAGACCTTGCCCGACTGGCAGATCATCGCCAGGGTCGCGTGTGAGATGGGCTTTGCCGACGCCTTCACCTACGCATCCGCCGCTGAGGTGTTTGAAGAAATCAAACGTGCCTGGAACCCCAAGACCGGCTACGACATCCGCGGCGCAAGCTACCCGCGCCTGCGCGAAAAACCCCTGCAATGGCCCTGCGCATCAGGCGACGCAGCGGACCGTAACCCGATCCGCTACGTGAAGGACGGCACGCTTGCCTTCGCCACCGAAAACGGCAAAGGCCAGTTCCTCGCCCGCCCCCATCTACCGTCGGCGGAACTGCCCGATGACGCATTCCCCTTCGTGCTCAACACCGGCCGCGTGCAGCACCAATGGCACACCCTGACCAAGACCGGCAAGGTCGCCACGCTGAATAAACTCAACCCCGGCCCGTTCGTGGAACTGCACCCCGAAGACGCCGCGCGCCTGGGCATCAAGGACAAGGACGCCGTGGAGGTGCGCTCCCGGCGTGGCCGCGCCGTGCTGCCGGCCGTGGTCACCCGCCGTGTGCAGGCCGGCAACTGTTTCGCACCGTTCCATTGGAATGATGTGTTCGGCGAAAACCTGGCGATCAACGCGGTGACGCATGATGCTGTCGACCCGATTTCGTTGCAGCCCGGGTTCAAGTTCTGCGCTGTGTCCCTGGCCCGGGTTGAACTGATCGAACACCAGTTTCTGGCCCCCCAAGCCCCTGTAGCAGAGGAACTCGGCATCTCGCGCCTCGACGTTTTCGCCGACATCGCCGGCCTTCGCACGGTGTCGCCGCCTCAGTTGAGCGAGAGCGAACGCACCTACCTTGCTGGTTTTCTCAGTGGCCTGCGGTCCAGTGCCGCACGTGAGGACGACGGCGTACCGACGCTACCGGCGAATGCGCCGCTGGCCCGGGAGTCGCGCTTGTGGCTGGACGGCTTGCTCGGCGGCTTGTTCAGCCGTGCGCAAAACAATGCAGCGCCCGCCCCGGCAGTCACCCTGCTATGGGCATCGCAGACCGGCAATGCCGAGGCCCTGGCCGAGCGGTTCGCCAAGCGTCTGCGCGAGGCCGGCATCAGCGTAGAGTTGAGCGCGATGGCGGACTTCCCCGCAAGCAAACTGGCGAGCACCCACACCCTGGCGCTGATCAGCAGCACCTTTGGCGACGGCGACCCGCCGGACAATGGCGAGGGCTTCTGGCACAGCCTCAGCACCGCCGAGACGCGCCTGGAGTCGCTGCGCTTTGCGGTGCTGGCCTTGGGCGACCCGAATTACGACCAGTTCTGCAACCACGGCAAGCGGCTCGACCAGCGCCTGCTGGAACTGGGCGCCACTCGCCTGCTGGAACGCGTCGACTGCGACACCGAATTCGAAGCGCCCGCCGACGCCTGGCTGGTGCGGTTCCAGCAAAGCCTCAACCCGGCAAAGCCCGTAGCGCCCGCGACGCCTGCCACGCCTGCTGGCAAAACCAAGCTGTATGGCTCGCGCCTGCTGCTCAACCGGCACCTGAACCCGCAAAGCCCGCACAAGGAAACCCGCCAGTTCGCCCTGGACCTGGCCGACTCCGGGCTGAGCTATGAAGCCGGTGATGCCCTCGGTGTCAGGCCACGCAACTGCCCGGAACTGGTCAGCGAACTGCTCGAACTGACGCGCCTGGATGCCGGCACCTGCGTGAACATCGACACTTTCGGCGACGTACCGCTGCAACAGGCGCTCACCCAACACTTCGAAATCGCCCGCCCCAGCAGCGACACCTTGACCTTCATCGCCGAGCGCAGCGCCAATCCAGGCCTCAAGCATTTGCTCAACCCCGAGCACAAGGCCGAACTGAATGAGTGGTTGTGGGGCCGGCAACTGGCGGACGTATTGCAGCAATACCCCATCGAGTGCTCGGCGGACGAACTGTTGGGCACCCTCAGGCGCCTGCAACCGCGCTTGTATTCCATCGCATCGAGCGCCAAGGCCTTCCCGCGGGAAGTCCACCTCACCGTGGCCGCCGTGCGCTATGGCAAGCGCAAAGGCGTGTCCTCGACCTTCCTGGCCGACCGGGTCGGCGACGGCGAAGTGCCGCTGTTCGTGCAGCCGTCCAAGCACTTCCGCACGCCAAGCGATGGCGATGTGCCGATGATCATGATCGGCCCCGGCACGGGCATCGCACCCTTCCGTGCGTTTTTGCAGGAGCGTCGCGCCCTGGGACATCAAGGCCGTAACTGGCTGTTTTTTGGCGAACAACACGCGGCCACTGATTTCTATTACCGGGAAGAGTTGCAAGGCATGCAGCACGACGGCCTGCTCACCCACTTGAGCCTGGCGTTCTCCCGCGACCAGGCGCAGAAGGTCTACGTGCAGGACCGCATCCGCGAACAGGGTGCGCAGCTGTGGGGCTGGTTACAGGAGGGCGCCAAGCTGTATATCTGCGGCGATGCGAGCCATATGGCCAAAGACGTCGACCAGGCCCTGCGGCACGTCGCGCAAACCCACGGTGGGCTTGGTGTTGAAGGCGCCGTGGAGTATTGGCGCCAGTTGAGCGAGCAGAAACGTTATCTGCGTGATGTGTACTGATTGGATACAGAACAATCGCAATTTGTATTGTGTACAAAAAACCCTAAAGGTTTCTCGAATCCGGGCCGAAACACAGTGATAGCAAATCGCCGTAGCTCATACGCTTGAGCACGATGATTTGGCCGCCCTTCACGCTGATGGTCGTCTCGATGAAAATAAAAAATAAGCTGGTGCTGGCGTTTGTTTCTGTGGCTTTTATCCCGGTGAGCCTGGTGGCCGTCATTTCCGTCATGAACACACGGACCCAGGCGGTGGATCAATTTATCGACGGCAGCACTCGGGAAATCCGCCAGATCGACGGCAACATCCGCCAGTTTTTCGATGGCACGCTGCAGAACGTCGATCAAATGGCCACCGATCCTGTATACACGTCGATTAACACACTCAAGAACTATCAGCCCGCCGATGCCGCCAGCCAGCCAATGCCCGCCGAAGCCCAAGCGGTGATCGAGCGTTTCGCGCGCTTCGGCGCCACCCACCCGGCGGCGGCGATCCTGTCGATCGGGCTGGAAGACGGCACCTACGCCAAGTGGCCGGATGACCCGCAACTGGCCAAGTACGACCCGCGCACCCGGCCCTGGTACAAGGCAGCGATGGCCAGCCCCGGCAAGACCGTGCGTACACCCGCTTATTACTACGACAAAGACGACGTGGCATTGGTCGGCACCGCCCGGGCGCTGTTGGAAAACGGCAAGGCCAAGGGCGTGTTCGTGGTCAGCGTCTCGCTGAAAAACCTCACCGAACTGGTCAAGAGCATCAAGCTGGGAGAAAGCGGCTACGTGATGCTGATCGAAGACGGCGTGGTGCTGGTTGACCCGCGTGACGCAGCCCACGGTTTCAAGCCGCTCAAGGACCTGGGCGCACCGTATGCGCACCTGGCCGACACACCCCAGGGTTCCACCGAAGTGGTGATCGATGGCGTACGCTACATGGCTAACATATGGACCTCGCCCGGCCTGGGCTGGCGCTATATCGGGCTGATCGAACAGCGCGAAGTCATGGCCGAAGCCATGCGCATGACCTACCTCACCGCCATTATCGTGGGCGTCTTGGTGCTGATATTCGGGCTGATCGCGGCGGCGTTTTCCAAGGTCATCGTCAAGCCCATCGGCCAGGTCAGCACCGGCTTGCAGTCCATCGCGGAGGGTGAAGGTGACCTGCGCCACGAACTGCAGGTGCAAGGCAAGGATGAAACCGCCGAACTGGCCGGCTGGTTCAACAAGTTCCTCGCGGCGATTCGTCAGCTGATCCAGCATATCGGTGCGGCTTCGGCCAATCTGCACAACGCGTCCAAGGTCAACAGCGAAGTGGCGCACAACATGAACGAGGCCGCGGGCCGGCAACGCGAAGCGGTGGAGCTGGTGTCCACGGCGTTCAACGAAATGGTCGCTACCGCCAACGAAGTGGCACGTTCCTGCAGCGGCGCGGCGGAGTCCGCCGAAAACGGGCACCGTCGCGTGGCCGAGGGCAAGCAGCAGATCGAAGTCACCACCGACAACGTCAACCGTCTGGGGCGCCGCTTGACCGAGTCGTCCGAGGCCATGGCTGAACTGGAGGCTGGCAGTCGCAGCATCAACCAGATCATTGGCACCATCCGCGCGATTGCCGAACAGACCAACCTCCTGGCGCTCAACGCCGCCATCGAGGCCGCCCGCGCCGGTGACCAGGGCCGTGGGTTCGCCGTCGTGGCCGACGAAGTCCGTGCGTTGGCCAAGCGCACTTCGGACTCCACCGGCGAAATCGAGCAACTGCTCGGCACCCTTGGCAGCAAGACCGAGGAAGTCACGCAAAAGATGGGCAGTTGCCTGGACTTGTCGCGGGCCAGCGTCGCCTCCATCGAGAGCGCGCGCGACAGCTTTGAAGGCATACAGACGTCGGTCAACGAGATCCGCGATCAAAACCTGCAGATCTCCGCCGCCGCCGAGGAACAACACAGCGTGGCCGAAGAGATCAACCGGCATATCCAACAGATCTACGACGAGGCGCGCTTGGTGGAAAGCCTGGCCCACTCGGCACAGGACGACTCGGCGCGGTTGTCGGACCTGTCGGATGAATTGAATGGGTTGGTGGGGCGGTTCAAGTCATAGCTGTCTTTTCCGATGGCCTGGCACACCGCTATCGCAGCCTCGCTAAAGCTTGACAGCTCCCACAGGGGATCGGCTATGTGGGTTGGATTTGCGGTCCAGCGACTGGCCCAATTTGAACCACACCGCAGCTCAACTGTGGGAGCTGTCGAGCCCCGGCGAGGCTGCGAAGGCGACGGCATTGCTGGCATCTTCATCGCCTGACCCACCGCTTTCGCAGCCTCGCTAAAGCTCGACAGCTCCCACAGGGGATCGGCTGTGTACGCTGGATTTGCGGTTTAGCGGCTGCCGCAATCTCAGCCGCGACGCAGCTCAACTGTGGGAGCTGTCGAGCCCCAGCGAGGCTGCGATGGCGGCGGCATTGCCAATATTTTTATCGCCTGACACACCGCTATCGCTGCCTCGCTAAAGCTCGAGAGCTCCCACAGGGGATCGGCTGTGTACGCTGGATTTGCGGTCTAGCGGCTGGCGCAATCTCAGCCGCGACGAAGATCAACTGTGGGAGCTGTCGAGCCCCGGCGAGGCTGCGAAGGCGGCGGCATTGCTGGCATCCTCATCGCCTGACACACCGCTTTCGCAGCCTCGCTAAAGCTCGACAGCTCCCACAGGGGATCGGCTTTTGTCGGTTGGATTTGCGTTGCAGCAGCCGGCCCAATCTCAGCCGCGACGAAGATCAACTGTGGGAGCTGTCGAGCCCCAGCGAGGCTGCGAAGGCGACGGCATTGCTGGCATTTTCATCGCCTGACCCACCGCTTTCGCAGCCTCGCTAAAGCTCGACAGCTCCCACAGGGGATCGGCTGTGTGGGTTGGATTTGCGTTATAGCGCCTGGCCCAATCTCAGCCGCGACGAAGCTCAACTGTGGTAGCTGTCGAGCCCCGGCGAGGCTGCGAAGGCGGCGGCATTGCTGGCATTTTTTTCGCCTGACACTCCGCTTGATCATACGAGCACCAGGAAAACTATCGTTGCTCCAGGAGCATCCACGCCAAAAACGCTTCAAGACGCACTGCGAACTTTTCGGCGTCGGCACTCGGATTTCGGGCTTCAAACAGGAAGAACGCCAGCTCCGTTACCTTCGCCGGATAACTCTGGACGAACAGCGCAACATGCTCTTCAAGCGTCTGCGGCCATGTAAGCGCATCCTGCGGCCGTAGCACCTGCGTGGCCCGGAGCAATTTGCGTGAGGCTTCGCGCTGCAAGACAAGCCGTTGCTGCGCTGTGTCGGCGCGCGCGATACGCGCAAGATAGGCGGCCAATACCGATTCGAAGTCTCCATTCACCGCCAAGGCAACGTCGAGTGAGGGGCGAAACGGCTCAAAGCGCAGTGCAAGGTCATTACCCCACAGGCATCGGCAGTGATGCTTGAGCCAGAACCCCCAGCTGTACGTGTTTTGCGCCGCGAGTACCTGCGCGCGGCTGCCGATATCAAAATCGACCTTGGTGACCAGCGGGTGCCGACGTTCGATGTCGCACCGCAGCGTTTCCAATTGTTCCAGTACCTGTGGAGTCGGCGATTCGCGCAGCACCAGGGTGAGGTCAAGGTCGGAAACACCCGGCACGGCGTCGCCACGTGCGATGCTGCCATAAAGGTAGATGCCGTCCAATCCCAGTTCCTCCCGCGAGAGAGAGGTGCAGACATCATCAAGCAATGGCTGAAATGGTGACTGCACGCCAGTCTGGGGAACGGTGAGGATGAACCCCTCGGGGTCGATACCTCCGGCGTTCGTTCTACTCACGGCCGATGCACCTCAATCACCAAGCCCTCCTCCTCACTGGGTGGATAAAAATGCCGCGTGATCAGGTCAAACTCGGCGTCCGTCGCCGCAAAGTCGTGTTCACCTTGCGTATTGCGCGCGTGCAGGCGGGCGCGGCAGGTGGCGTCGTCCAGTTCCAGGTAGTGCAGGCGGTGCGGTACGCCCGCCGTCTGCGCCAGGCCCACCAGCCAGGTGCGATTGGCCAGGGTGTTGGCCGGGAAATCCAGCACGACATTGACGCCGGAGGCCAGCATGCCCACCACCAGCGGCTCCAGCACGCCGCGAATGCGTTGAGCGCAGCGCAGGTAATCGGCCACTGACGCTATTTCGGCGGGGTATAGCTGCGCAAGCCACTGGTCCTCACTCAGCACAACTGCGTTGTGTTGCACGCCGAGGCGCTTGGCGAGCGTGGATTTGCCCGAGGCGATCTTGCCGCACAGCAGGTGCAGGGTGGGCATGGGTGCAGGCTCCTCTCTCTAGCTTGAACGGCGCTTGAAATGCTCATAAAACGCCAGCGCCGCCACGTTCTTGTCCTTGGCTTCGAGCATGATGTCGAAGCGATCGAAAAACTGCAGCGCGTAGTCATTGGTCCAACGGTTCCACATCTGCGCACTGTGAGCATACAGATCGCGCTTGGAGACCACCTGCAACAGCGCCTCCATTTCCAACTTTTGCTCGGCGTCGAACCCCAGTTCCTGCAAGACTTCCTGCGGCTGCGAGTAATGCAGGGTCGGGCGCACGCCGCGCCAGCTTTCAATCACGCGGGCAACCCGTTCGGAATCGGGAGCGATGTAGTCGTTTTCATTGATCCAGCAATGGTGAATGTCCAGCACCACCGGCGCAAGGTCGGCCATTTGCAGGCAGTAATCGAGGCCGTAGGTCTTCTCGTCGTTCTCGAAGGTGATGCAATTGCGCGCCACCTCCGACAGGCGCGACCACACCGCGCGGGTGCCTTCCACACCCAGGCGGCCGGCGATGTGCACGTTGCACTTGAGGTCCTGGAAGCGTCGGCCGTAGCCCATCATGCGGACCATGTCGGCGTGGTATTCGAACTCGGCCAGGCTGTTTTCCACCACGCCAGGGTTTTCCGAACCGAGCACGCAGTACTGGCCAGGGTGGAATGACAGGCGAATGTCCGACGCGCGCGCCAGTTCACCGATGGCGGCGAAACCTTGCGCCAACTGACGCTCAATGGCCGGGTCTTTGTACACGGCGGCGACTTTCGGGTGACTGTAGAACGGCAGCAGATCGCTGCTCAAGCGCAGCATGCGCAAGGTCGGCGGCAGTTCAGCCACATAGGCCAACAGGCGCAGTTGGGCGGCCAGGTTGTGGGTGACCACTTCCACCAGCTTGTCGCGGGCGACTTGCGCGGTGACCCCGTCCATCCAGCGCAGGGTGGTGGTACGCGGGTTGAACGGGCCTTCGATCAGCTTCAGGGCGCTGGTCGACAGCAGGCGTTCGGGATGCTTGTACTGGCAGGCAAAGCCGATGCGGGGATGGGTCATGGGGGGGCCTGATTGGTGGGCAATCGTCAGAATTATAGGGGCTTAGGCGCCCGGCCGGGCCAGGGGTTCACTGCTTAACCGCCATCTTATTTGGCGCAGGCAGTGTGTAGTGAGCGGGCTTGTCCCGCGCTGGGTGGCGAAGCCGCCCCAATAAAGACACCGCAGTGCTTCAGACAGAACCGAATCGCCTGGTATGGGGCTGCTTCGCAGCCCAGCGCGGGGCAAGCCCGCTCACTACAAGTTGTGTAGACGCCATGGGCCGATAACATCCCGACACGAAAGCCAATGAACTTTCTGACAAAGCGTACGCTCCTTTCCTATGCACTCCCCTGTGCATCGTCAATAAGGAGCCGCCCCCCACATGACTACCCTCCCCACCTACTACCCGACAAGGCCCGGTGCGCTGCATGCGATCTTGCTTGCCGGCAGCGTCCCGTTGTTTCTGGGCGCCCTGCTCAGTGACATTGCCTACGGCCAGACCTACCAGATTCAATGGGCCAACTTCGCGTCCTGGCTGATTGCGGGCGCGTTGGTATTCAGTGGATTCGCGCTGTTGTTCGCGCTGGTCAATCTGCTTCGCGCCGAACGTAAATCCGGGCGACCGGCCGCCTATTTCCTGCTGCTGCTCGCCGCCTGGGTACTCGGCCTGGTCAATGCCTTCCAGCATGCAAAGGATGCCTTCGCAATGATGCCCGCGGGCCTGGTGCTTTCGGCGATCGTCACGCTGCTGGCATTGGTTGCCGCGTGGATCGGCCTGACTAACCTGCGTTCGGGAGTCGACCAATGAAAACGTCCAGCACACTGACCCTGTTAAGTGCCGCCCTGTTGCTGACCGCCTGCGGTGGCGAGGGTGACAAGACCCAGGCGCGTGGCCCCGACCCCAAGTTGCCGGAGCAACAAAGCAGCCTGCTGCCGAGCATGAAAATTGCCGAGCCTGCGCCCTGGGGCGAGCAGAAACCCAAGGTGCCAGAGGGCTACAGCATCACCGCCATCGCCACTGACCTCGCGATCCCGCGCCAGACCCTGGTGCTGCCCAACGGTGACATCCTGGTGGCCGAAGGCCGTGGCGGCAGTGCGGCCAAGCTCAAGCCCAAGGATGTGATCGCCAGCCTGATCAAGGCCGAGGGCAATACCAAGGTCAAGGGCGGCAACCGCCTGACGTTGCTGCGCGATGCCGACGGTGACGGCACCTACGAACTCAAGACAGTCTTCGCCGACAACCTCAACGCGCCGTACGGCCTGGCGTTCGCCAACGGCAAACTCTACGTGGCCAACCAGGACGCGTTGGTGAGCTTCGACTATGCAGACGGCCAGACCAAGGCCGGCGGCCCGCCCACCAAGGTCACCGACCTGCCGGCGCAGATCAATCATCACTGGACCAAGTCCCTCGCGGCGAGCGAAGACGGCCGCCAGCTCTATGTGGGGATCGGCTCCAACAGCAACGTCACCGAGCGCGGCATGGAAGTCGAGATCGACCGCGCCATGGTCTGGCAGATCGATGCCGCGACCGGCGCGCACAAACCCTACGCCACTGGCCTGCGCAACCCGACGGCGCTGACCATTCAGCCGGGTTCCGGGCAACTGTGGACGGTGGTCAACGAGCGTGACGAACTGGGCCCCGACCTGGTGCCGGACTACCTGACGTCCGTGCGTGAAGGTGCGTTCTACGGCTGGCCCTACAGCTATTGGGGCCAGAACGTCGACCCGCGTGCACAACCGCAGAACCCGGCCAAAGTCGCCGCCGCGATCAAACCGGATTACAGCTTGGGCTCCCATGTCGCGGCATTGGGCGTGGACTTCTCTATCCCGCAAATGGGCGAGAAGTTCGCCGACGGCGTCTTCGTCGGCGAGCATGGCAGCTGGAACCGCGACAACCCCGTGGGCTACAAGGTGATTTTCGTGCCCTTCAGCAACGGCAAGCCCTCCGGCGAGCCCGTCGATTTTGCCACCGGCTTTCGCGGTGATGACGGCAAGACCCGTGGGCGCCCGGTGGGCGTGACGGTGGACCCGAAAGGCGCGTTGATCATCGCCGATGACCTGGCCAACACCGTTTGGCGGGTAACGCGTAACCAATAACCGCGCACGACAGGGGCGACAAAGCCCCTGTCACTCCTCCTGCAGTTGCGCCTCGAGCCAGGCGAGCAGCGCCGCCACTTCATCCCGCCTCCCCGCCGCCTGATGCCGGTAAACCGAAATAGCCTCGGGCAAGTGCACGCTCTCCGCGCACGGCCTCACCAGCGCTCCCGTCTGCATCAAGCAGCTTGCGGTGCGGCGCCAGCCCATGGCAATCCCATGCCCTTCCACCGCGGCCTGCAACATCAGCGGGTAGCTGTCGAACGTCGCGCTGCGCGCGTCCTCGGGTAACGTCTGGCCAAATACCTGCATCCACTGTTCCCACGCCATCAGGTGCGGTGGCGCAGCACTGTGGTGCAGAAGCGTCTGGCGTTGCAACCCGCTCAAGGGCAGCGGTTCGCCCAAGCTGAGGTAGGCTGGGCTGCACACCGGAAAGACGTCGTCCGACGCGGTGAACATCAGACAATGCGCCCCGCTGGCGCGCCGCGTGCTTTGCAGGGCAACGTCGAAGGGGTCGCTGAATTCCGTCAATGGCCGGGTGGTGGTCACCACCTGGATCTCGATATGCGGGCATTGCTGGTGAAAGGTCGATAAGCGCGGCATCAGCCAATAAAACGCTTCACACAACTGGCAGAGCAACACCACCCGGTGGCTGTGGACGGTGGCACGCAGGCTCGCAGCGCTTTCACCGATGCGGTGCAGCGCTGCGCTGACCACACTGGCCAGTTCGCGCCCTTGCGGCGTGAGAAATACGGCGCGATTACGCCGCACAAACAACTTGACCCCCAGGTCGTCCTCAAGCCCGCGAATCTGCCGGCTGATCGCGGCCTGGGTGATGTGCAGTTCATCGGCCGCCTTGGAGAAACTCTCCAGGCGTGCGGCCGATTCAAAGGGCAGCAAGCTGGCGAGGGGCGGTAAGGTTTTGCCGAGCGCATTCATAATCAGCGGTTATGCATCCAGGGCCGAGAACTCGTTTGTAGCACAGCCGCGCGGCCGCGCACCATGGCTGTCGATTACCGGATGGAGGTCTGCGGATGAACCCGGCAGCTGTCTCATTGTTTCTCGGCCTGCTGTTTGCGGTGGTGGCAACCCTGGGCTGGGCGCTGAACTTCATCACGCCCTATGTCACCGGCCCCTACAGCCTCTACGACCTGATGATGGTGCGATTCCTTTTCGTCGGCGTGCTCGGCGTCGGCGGGATCATCCTGTGTCGCGCTCGGTTGCCGTTGATCTCGCCCGGCCAGCGGTTACTCGCCGCAGGCCTGGGAGCGCTGGGTTGCCTGGGGTACGGCGTGTGCATCGCCGCTGGCGTGCACTTGGCGGGGCCGGTGCTCACGCCCGCGATGGTCGGGATGGTGCCGCTGTTGCTCGCCTTGCTGGGCAATGCCCGCCACAAAAGCGTCGAATGGCGCCGGCTGATCGCACCCTTGGCGTGCCTGCTGGTCGGGCTGCTGCTGTCGAACGTCGGCAGCTTCCATCAATCGACGCTGGATGCAGGCACCTGGCTGGCGGGGTTGTTATGTTCGCTGGGCGCCGTTGGCATATGGCTGCTGTTCAGCGTGCTCAATCAACAGCACTTGGTGCGGTTGCCGGCTCAGGCGACGGGCGCATGGACTGCGTTGATGCTGGTGGGCGCCGGCGTGGCCGCGCTTTGCCTGTTGCCGCCATTGCTGGCCCTCGGCCTGCTGAGGCTGCCGGTCCTCGGTGTCGGGTTTGAGCAGGCGGCGCCGCTGTTTGCCTGGAGCCTGGTGATAGCGCTGATGTCTACCGTGGTCGGCGCCTGGGCCTGGAACGCCGCGACGCGTCGCCTGCCCATGGTGCTGAGTGGTCAGTTGATTGCGCTTGAATCCGTGTTCGCCAGCCTGCTCGGCCTGGCATTCGAAGGTCGCGGCCCGACGCCGATGGAAGCGGCGGGCCTGACGACGGTACTGATCGGCGTGATCCTGGCAGTACGAATCGTCCTGACAGGCAGGCATTGCGCCGACCTGCCCGTGCCGATTACAGGTCAGTGATTTCCTTGTGACGCGGCACCAGTGCCTTCATCACACTCCAGGCCACCAGATAGGCCAGCGCACAGATCGCAAACATGATCATGTAGCCGGTGTGGATATCGTTGATGGACTTGTAGTAGTCGAACACCCAGCCGCCGATCTTGGTCATCACCACGCCGCCCAGGCCGCCGGCCATGCCACCAATACCGACCACCGAGGCCACGGTCTTCTGCGGGAACATATCGGACACGGTGGTGAAGATGTTGCACGACCACGCCTGGTGCGCCGACGCGCCCACGCCGATCAGCAATACCGGGATCCAGAAGCTGATGTAACCCAGCGGCTGCGCCAGCAATACCACCAGCGGGAACAGTGCGATCACCAGCATGGCTTTCATGCGGCCATCGTAGGGTGCATCCCCGCGTGCCATGAAGTAGCTGGGGAACCAGCCGCCACCGATGCTGCCCACCATGGTCATGCTGTACAGCACCGCCAGCGGCAGCACGATATCGGGACCTTTCATGCCATATTGCGCCGACAGGTAGGTAGGCAGCCAGAACAGGAAGAACCACCACACGCCGTCCGTCATGAACTTGCCGAAGGCAAACGCCCAGGTCTGGCGATAGGTAAGCAATTTGAACCACGAGACTTTTTTCTCAACCGCACCAACGCGCGCGGGGGTGAAGGGCTGCACGGTCTGGTCGCTACGGATATAGGCCAGCTCTTCGGCGGACAGGCGCGGTTGCTCGTCCGGCTTCTTATAGAGCGCGATCCACACCGCGACCCACACGAAACCCAGCCCGCCGATCACGATAAACGCTGCTTCCCATCCCCACAGACCGGCAATCAACGGCACGCAGATAGGCGCCAGGATTGCACCGACGTTGGCACCGGAGTTGAAAATCCCCGTGGCCAGCGAGCGTTCTTTCTTGGGGAAATATTCGGCGGTGGCCTTGATCGCGATCGGGAAGTTGCCCGCCTCGCCAATCGCCAGCACCGCGCGGGACAACATGAAACCGGCAATCGACACCGGTATCACCGCCAGGCCGATCGCCCCGCTGATGGCGGCGATGCCCTCGCCCATCGGCACCGAGAACGCGTGCATGATGGCGCCCGTGGACCAGATGCCAATCGCCACCACGTAGGCGGCCTTGGTGCCGATCCTGTCGACAAAGCGCCCGGCGAACAGCATGGAAATCGCGTAGACAAACTGGAACACCGCGGCAATGTTGGCGTAGTCGGTGTTGCTCCAGCCAAATTGCGTCGACAGTTGCGGCGCCAGCAAGCTGAGCACCTGGCGGTCAAGGTAATTGACGGTAGTTGCGAAAAACAGCATCGCGCAGATGGTCCAGCGATAGTTGCCTACAGCTTGGCCAACGCGGTGCGCATGGATGGGCTCGATCAGGTTCATGGCATCACTTTTTATTTTTGTTAGATAGGACATATGTAACGACATATGTCGTCGTACAACTGCCGCTTTTATAGCGAGACGCCTGAACGCTGTCAATCTGAAGATTGTGCTTTATCGAGCTATTGCGAGGTTAAGTGCCGTGTCAGGCGTGAGCAGTTGTAGGATGACAAATCCTGAACACTCGACTCGGCGCCCTGCCCGGCACATCATCCAGCAGGCCGAAAGGCTGCATGCCGATCTTTTCCAGCACGCGAATCGACGCGGCATGGTCCGGGCGCACAAGGCCGAATACTTCGGGCAAGCCGAGGGTTTCGAAGGCCAGCGCCAGGGCATCCCGAGCCACTTCGGTGGCGTAGCCCTGCCCCCAGGCTTGCACAGCGAATCGATAACCCAGGTTGACGCGTCGCTCAGTCAGGTAGTTGAGGGGAGCGATGCCGCCAAAGCCGATGATGAATTGCGGCGCCTCCCTGAGGGCAATCGCCCACCAACCGTAACCCTCGGCCGCCCACTGCTGGAGCCACTGGTCCAGCAGGCGTTGCGCCGCGTCTACGTTGGCCAGGGGGCCGGCGGGGTTGAACTGGTTGGTCTGCGGATCGCCGAAGATCTCTAACAATCGCTGCAGGTCGCTGGGAAGCGGCTGACGGTAGACAAGACGCGACTCGGTCGTAAACATAAATGATCCTTGTAGTGAGCGGGCTTGCCCGCGCTGGGGGGCGAAGCCGCCCCAAACCAGGCGGCTGGGTTCTGGATGAAAATGCGGTGTCGTTATTAGGGGCGCTCCGCCCCCAGCGCGGGGCAAGCCCGCTCACTACAAAACCCAGGCAAGCAAAAAAACCAAGATAGTGGTGAATTATTTAGTGTCCGCTTGTATCTGAACTGACAGAGCGGTGCCATCGGTGCGATGGCACCTCCCCTGTTCTGCTTTAGAGTGTCCCGCATGAAATTACGTAAGAAAAGCGTCAAGCCCATCGGATTGAAAGACATCACCATCGTCGATGACACCAAGGTGCGCAAGGCGATCACCGCCGCCGCACTGGGTAACGCCATGGAATGGTTCGACTTTGGCGTCTACGGCTTTGTCGCCTACGTGCTCGGTAAGGTGTTCTTCCCCGATGCCTCGCCCAGCGTACAAATGATCGCCGCGCTCGGTACGTTTTCCGTGCCCTTCCTGATCCGTCCCCTGGGCGGTCTGTTCTTTGGTGCATTGGGCGACAAGTACGGGCGGCAAAAGGTGCTCGCCGCAACCATCGTGATCATGTCCTTGAGCACCTTCGCGATCGGCCTGATCCCCTCGTATGCGTCCATCGGCATCTGGGCGCCGATCCTGCTGCTGTTGTGCAAGATGGCCCAGGGCTTTTCGGTCGGCGGCGAATACACCGGCGCCTCGATCTTCGTCGCCGAGTACGCCCCGGACCGCAAGCGCGGCTTCCTCGGCAGTTGGCTGGACTTCGGCTCCATCGCCGGTTTCGTGTTGGGCGCAGGCGTCGTGGTGCTGATTTCCAGCGTCCTGGGCGAAGCGGACTTTGAAGCCTGGGGCTGGCGCCTGCCGTTCTTCCTCGCCCTGCCTCTGGGCATCATCGGCCTGTACCTGCGCCATGCCCTGGAAGAAACCCCCGCCTTCCAGCAGCACATGGACAAGCTCGAACAAGGCGACCGCGAAGGCCTGACCCACGGGCCCAAGGTCTCGTTCAAGGAAGTGGCGACCAAACACTGGCGCAGCCTGCTGACCTGTATCGGCATTGTCGCGGCGACCAACGTCACGTACTACATGCTGCTCACCTACATGCCGAGCTACCTGTCGCACAACCTGCACTACAAAGAAAACAGCGGCGTGCTGATCATCATCGCGATCATGGTGGGCATGTTGTTCGTGCAGCCGTTCATCGGTTTTGTCAGCGACAAGATCGGCCGCAGGCCATTCATCATCGCCGGCAGCATCGGCCTGCTGTTCCTGGCGATTCCGGCATTTATGCTGATCACCAGCGGCAAGATCGGGCTGATCTTCGCGGGCCTGCTGATCCTTGCAGTGATCCTCAACTTCTTCATCGGCGTGATGGCCTCGACGCTGCCCGCGATGTTCCCCACCCACCTGCGCTACAGTGCGTTGGCCAGTGCGTTCAATGTTTCGGTGCTGATTGCCGGCCTCACCCCGACCGCCGTGGCCTGGCTGGTGGAAAGCACCAACGACTTGTTCATGCCCGCCTATTATCTGATGGTGTTTGCCGTAGTCGGCCTGGTGACCGGCCTGACCATGAAGGAAACCGCCAACAAACCCCTGCGCGGTGCGGCACCGGCCGCTTCGGACATGGAAGAAGCCAAGGAACTGCTGCAGGAACACCATGACAATATCGAGCAGAAGATCGAAGATATCGACGCCGAGATTGCCGCATTGGAGGCCAAGCGCCAGAATCTGGTGCAGCAGCATCCGCGCATCAACTAACGCCTGAACAGGCGGGGTGGCCCAGGCCACCCCACGAATGGAGTGTCACCCATGGTTCCAAGCGTCACCGCGCCACAGTCTCTGCTCAGCGCAGACGAACGCGCCGCTATTGCCGAAATAGAAGCCACCACCAGCATCCTGCAATTAGTCACCCGTCTGACCGGAATGCGCTTCGCCGGCATTGCCAAGTTCACCGACCAGGATTGGATCGTGTGCTCGGTACACGACACCATCGACATGGGCATTCACGTCGATGACGTACTCGACCTGGAAACCACGCTGTGCAGTGAGTTCTGCATCGACCCGCACACCCTGTTCGTCCCGCAGATCAGCCAGAACGGCCGTTTTGCCGCACGCCCGGTGGTCAAGCAATACGCGATCGAGAGCTACGCCGGCGCGCCGATCTTCCTGCCCGATGGCCGCCTGTTCGGCGCGCTGTGTGCGCTGGATTCGCGAGCGATGCTGTTCGAGGACCCCAACCTGCCGGAAACCCTCAGCCTGTTTGCGCGTCTGATCGGCTGCATTTTTTTCGCGAATCTGACAACTGATCGGTGACTTCGGCCTTGCCACGCAAGGCCGCGATGTCGCGCTTGGGCGGCACACCGAACAAACGAGCGTACTCGCGGCTGAACTGGGAGGGGCTTTCATAGCCCACTTTGAACGCGGCGCCAGACACGTCCTGGTGCTCGTTCAACATCAGGCGCCGCGCCTCGTTCAAGCGCAGCCACTTCTGGTACTGCAACGGGCTCATGGCGGTCAGTTGGCGGAAGTGGTGATGAAAGGTCGCCGCGCTCATTTGCACGCGCGCGGCCAACTCATCCACGCGCAGCGTCGCGCCGTAGTTGAGCTTCAGCCAATCGATGGCCTTGGCAATCCGATAACCCTGCCCGTCCACGGCACAGATCCGGCGTAGGCGGCTCGCCTGGTCGCTCTTCAATAGCCGGTAATGAATCTCGCGCTGGATCAACGGCGCAAGCACCGGGATCGCCTCGGGTTCATCGAGCAGCGCCACCAGACGCGCGAATGACGCGAGCATGCCTTCGGTCACCGCGCCGATACCCACCCCCTTGAGCTCCGCCCGATCCCGCGTTGGCGGCAACTCACTCTGGGCGATCAGCTCGGCCAATATGCGCAGGTCCAGCTTGAATGTGAGGCCCAGGCACGGCTGTTCGGGGCTGGCCGCGATCACTTCGGAGTTGGCCGGCATGTCCAGCGAGGTCACCAGAAAACGCGAGGTGTCATACAGATAGCCTTCGCCTCCAACCCACAACCGCTTCTCACCCTGGGCCACCAGCACGATGCACGGTTCGACCATGCACACCACCGGTTGCGCGGGCTGATCACGTCGATAGAAGCCCAGGCCGGGAATCGGCATGGGGCAGTCGCCGGGCGCCTGCACCCGCGAGCCGATGGCTTGGACCAGCACGTCCAAAGATTCCTTGATCGTCATGACAGGTTCATTCCTCTGTTGCCTGAACTTTACCCCGGCCAACCGGTGGGCGTCCCGCGCATACCGCAAGTCTCAGAGGATCAGGCAAGTCATCCAGGCAAATGCACTACAGAAGCCTGGCCTCACTCGGGAAAATGCGCGGACCTACCTTCTCAAGGATCACGCGATGAAAAGCCTCTTCAAGGAACTGGTGATCATCGCGGATGCCGGGCATGTGGACTTGTACGACCGGGTCGACTTGATCCCGTTCGCCAAGCCCACAACGTTCTTCAAGAGCCAGTTGAAATGAGCACCCAACACACAAAAAACTGGGGCGCCGTGTTCGCGATGTCGCTGGCGGCATTCGCCCTGGTGGCGTCCGAGTTCATGCCGGTGAGCCTGCTGACGCCACTGGCCGCCGACCTGCAGATCACCGAGGGCCAGGCCGGCCAGGGCATTTCGGTGTCCGGGCTGTTTGCCCTGCTCACCAGCCTGGTGATCGCGGGCATGGCGGCCCGGGTCGAGCGCAAGTGTCTGCTGCTGTCCTTGACCCTGCTGATGATCGTCTCCGGAACCGTGGTGGCGCTGGCGCCAAATTACCCGGTGTTCATGCTTGGCCGTGCGTTGATCGGCGTGGCCATCGGCGGCTTCTGGTCGCTCTCGGCCGCTACCGCCATACGCCTGGTGCCTGAGCCTCAAGTGCCGCGTGCCTTGGCTATCGTCAATGGCGGTAATGCGCTGGCCACGGTGATCGCCGCGCCGCTGGGCAGCTTCGTCGGCGGCTTGATTGGTTGGCGTGGGGCATTTTTTTGCGTGGTGCCCGTTGCGGTGTTGGCGGCAGCCTGGCTGATGCTGAGCCTGCCGTCGATCAAGGCGCAAGGCGGCGCCAGCAACAGCGGCGTGTTGCAGTTGATCAAACGCACACCCGTGGTGTTGGGCTTGCTGGCGGTGAGCGTTTTTTTCATGGGCCAGTTCATGCTGTTCACCTACCTGCGACCGTTTCTGGAGACCGTCACCCAGGTCAGCGTTTCGAGGCTGTCGTTGATATTGCTGGTGTTGGGACTGGCGGGGTTGGCAGGGACGTTCCTGATCGAGCGCTTCCTGAACAAAGGCCTGCACCTGACGCTGGCGATCATTCCGCTGTTGATGGCGGGGATTGCACTGGCGCTGGTCGTGGTTGGCAGCTCCACGCTGATGACCACCGTATTACTGGGATTGTGGGGCTTGGTCGCCACGGCTGCACCGGTGGGCTGGTGGACCTGGTTGTCAAAAACCCTGCCCGACGATGCCGAGGCCGGCGGCGGCCTGATGGTTGCAATCATCCAACTGGCGATCGCCTCGGGCGCTATCGCAGGCGGCCTGGTGTTCGACCTGCGCGGCTACAAAGCGACATTCGAGTTGAGCGCGGCGGTGCTGGGCGCCGCAGCCCTGCTGGCCTGGCTGGCCGCGCGCGCCAGTGACAACGCCGCCCGACGGGCTAAATTTTTCGCCGCCGCGGCCGATAGCAAGACATAACCCTGACTTGCAGCGACGCCCTGCGGGAAATAATGCCGAACTCTCTCGCTCCTATCGCTCTCTCGCTTTCCGATCGAACCAGCCTGTCTCTGGCTCGCACCTCCCTGTTCCGGTTCATGGCCTTGCTGGCGGTGGTCTTCGCGGCCGCCGCCTATTCGCTGGTCTACCTTGCCCATGAACTGGACCGCTCCGAAGAGGTTGAAAGCGCTTTTTACACCCGCAAAGCCGTGCAGTCCCTGGAAAAAGCCCTGCGGGTGACGGTCAAGGACTATGCCTTCTGGAGCGATGCCTACAAGCACCTGCACGTTAAGGTGGACGAAGATTGGGCCTTTGTGCGGGGCAATATCGGCGCCACGCTGTTTGACGATTTCGGTTTCCAAGGCCTGTTTGTGGTCGACGACGCCAATCGCACGGTGTACGCGGTCATCGATGGTCAGCTGAAAAACGTCGAACTCACGTCATGGCTAGGCCGGTCCATCGGCGATATTCTCGAACAGGCGCGTGCCGGCGCAGACGACGAAACACCGGCCACGGCCTTTATCAACGTACAAGGCAGCCCCGCGCTGGTGGCGGCCGCCGCCATCACACCGGGCACCGATCCCACAGTGACGACCGATGGCCGGCAACCGTCGGTACTGATCTTTATCGACATCCTCGACAGCGCCAAGCTGGCCGTGATCGGCGATGAGTTCGGCGTGAACAAGCTGCACATTGCCACCCCCGATGAAATCGGCAAGACTCTGCTCTTCCCCCTCGGCGACAACGGCACCGCCGGCAGCCTGCACTGGGAACCGGCCCGCCCCGGCCTGCGCCTGATGGGTGTAGGCCTGCCGCTGCTGGGCCTGGCCGCGCTGCTGGTGTGCCTGATGACCTGGGTCATTTCGCGCCGCACCACCGCCGCCGCGCTCGCCCTGGACGCCAGCCATGCCTCGCTGCGCAACAGCCAGAATGCCCTGGCCACCAGCGAAGCACGCTTTCGCGATGTGGTGGAGGCCAGTTCCGATTGGGTCTGGGAAATCGATGCCGGTTGGCGTTTTACCTACCTGTCGGAGCGTTTCGAAGGCGTCACCGGGCTGGCGCGGCATGCCTGGATCGGCGCCACGATGAACGACTTGCTGCAAACCGATACCGGCCTGCTGTCGCAGTGGCTCAACGCGCCCGGACGTCGCCCGGACATCAGTGTGCAGTGTCGCTACGTTGATGCGCGGGGGCTGGAACGTAGCACACGCTTGTCGGCGCGGCAGATGCCCTGCGGCGGGTTTCGCGGCACCGCCACCGACGTGACCGAAGAAGTCGAAGCCCGTCGGCGCATCGAGTTTCTCTCCCAGCATGACGCGCTCACCGGGTTGGCCAATCGCACGCGCCTGCAAACCTTCCTCGACGGCAAACTCAAGGCGCTGCCCACTTCCAAACAGTCGCTGGTCATGCTCAGCCTGGACCTTGATCGTTTCAAGCCGGTCAATGACCTGCTCGGACACGCCGCCGGCGACCGGGTGCTCAACGAAGTGTCCACGCGCCTGGCCGAGTGCGTGCGCCACGGCGATCTGGTGGCCCGCGTCGGCGGGGATGAGTTTGTGCTGATCCTGGTTGATGCAGGCACACCAGATGAAGTCGAAGCCCTGTGCTATCGCTTGATCGAGTCCATCGAGCGCACGATCAGGATCGACGAGCAGGAGGTGTTCGTCAGCGCCAGCATCGGCATTGCCATCGCCCCCAACGATGCCCGCGAAGCCACGGAGCTGCTGCGCTACGCCGACATTGCCCTGTACGAGGCCAAGGCGGCGGGCCGTAATACCTGGCGTTTCTATTCCGGCGAAATGAATGCGCGCATCATCGAACGTCGCCGCCTGGAAAGCGACCTGCGCTTTGCGATCAAGCACGCCGAGCTGCGCCTGCATTTCCAACCGCGCTATCGCATCGCCGACGGCCAGATGGTGGGGGCCGAAGCGCTGGTGCGCTGGCAACACCCGGAGCGCGGCCTAATCGCGCCGGACACCTTCATTCCGATTGCCGAAGAGTCCGGGCTGATCCTGGCATTGAGCGACTGGGTACTCGAAACCGCCTGCATGTGTGCAGCCCAGTGGCCGGAACATCTGTTTGTGTCGGTGAACCTGTCACCCACGGAATTCAAGCGCGGCAACCTGGTGGCGCGCGTACGGCAGGCGCTGAACGCCTCCGGTATCGACCCCGCGCGCGTAGAGCTGGAAATCACCGAAAGCGTGATGCTCGAAGATGCCACCGGGGCGCTTGAGGTCATGAATACGCTCAAGCAATTGGGCATACGCATCGCCATGGACGACTTCGGGACCGGCTACTCCTCCCTGAGTTACCTGCGTGCGTTCCCGTTCGACGGTTTGAAAATAGACCGCAGTTTCCTGACCCGGCTGGAAGACAGCGACGATGACAAGGCGATTATCCAGGCCATTGTCGGCCTGGGCCGTGCCCTGGCACTGACGGTCACCGCCGAAGGCGTCGAAACCGCTGAACACTTGGCACTGCTCAAGGCCGTGGCGTGTGAAGAAGGCCAAGGCTATTTCCTCAGCCAACCGCTGGATAACGCAACCTTCAACGGCTTGCTGGAGGTATACGCAAGCAGCGTGGTGTGATCGTGCCCGGCATTAGCGGAAAAAATGGCTCGGGGTCTTGCCGAACTGTTTCTTGAACATGCTGGTAAACGCGCTGGGGCTTTCATAGCCCAGCTCCAGGGCGATGTCGATCACCTTCCCGCCCACTGCGATGCGTTCCAGCGCCAGCAGCAGCCGGGCCTGCTGGCGCCAATGGCCGAAGGTCATGCCGGTTTCCTTGCGGAACAGGCGCTGGATGGTTTTCTGGTCCAGGCCCAGGCGCTCGCTCCAGTCCGCCACGGTGGAGGCATCGCCCGGTTCATCCTGCAATGCCAGGCAAATGCGGTGGATGCGCGGCTCGGCCGGCAACGGCAGCGACAATGGCAAAGCCGGCAACAGCGCGAGTTCGTCGAGGATCAGGTGCATGATCCGCGCGTCCCGCGAATCCTCGGCATAGGGGGGCTTCAAGCTCACCGACGCCTTGATCAGCTCGCTCAACAGCGGCGAGATACTCACCGCCTTGGTCTCGGTGGGCAGGTTGGGAAAGCTGCCAGGGCGAACAAACACGCTGCGCATCTTCAATGGCCCCACGCACCGCAAGGAGTGGACGTGCCCACAGGGCATCCAGAAGCCACGGTTGGGCGGCACGGTCCACTGGTTCTGCGCCGAGTGCACCACCATCACGCCTTCGGTCGCATACAACAGCTGGTGCTTTTCGTGGCTGTGGTCGGGTATCACCCAGTTTTCCGGATAATCGGTGGCCGAACTGATCACCGCCCAGTCGCCTTCGTCGATCTCCTGTAAAAATATATCCAGTGATTTGATCATTTCGCCCTTTTTGCGATGGTTGACGCCCCAATTGCGCGAGACAGGCATTGACGGCGAATCTAGCATAAACGCCGAATCATCTTGTAATGGATGGCGACCTTAAGACGTTGCCGCCTTTGATCAGCTGCCTTGTCTGGAATGCCTGCATGTCGACCCTCACCGCGTCACCCGCCGCTGCACCCCCTGCCCCCCAAGCCAGCCCCTTGGTCATGCGCATCCTCGGCGCCTGCGCCCTGGCGCATTTGATCAATGACCTGATCCAGGCTGTGCTGCCGTCGATCTACCCGATGCTCAAGGCCAACTACGGCCTGTCATTCACCCAGGTGGGCCTGATCACCTTGACCTTCCAACTGACCGCTTCGCTGCTGCAGCCCTGGATCGGCTACCACACCGACCGCCACCCCAAGCCCTGGCTGCTGCCGGCGGGCATGGTGTGCACCTTGATCGGCATCCTGCTGCTGGCGTACGTCGGCAGCTTTCCCGCGATTCTGCTGGCAGCCGGGTTGGTGGGCGTTGGCTCGTCGACCTTCCACCCGGAAACCTCGCGCGTGGCGCGCCTGGCCTCGGGCGGGCGCTACGGCCTGGCGCAATCGACGTTCCAGGTCGGCGGTAACACCGGCAGCGCCTTGGGCCCGTTGCTCGCGGCGGCAATCATCATTCCTTACGGCCAGGGTCATATCGCCTGGTTCGGGCTGTTCGCCGTGTTCGCGATCCTGGTGCTGTACGGCCTGAGCCGCTGGTACCGCACCCACCTCAACCTGTTCAAGCTCAAGCAGGGCGGTAAAGCCAGCCATGGCTTGTCCAAAGGCCGCGTGACCTTCGCCCTGGTGGTGCTGGCTGTGCTGGTGTTCTCCAAATACTTCTACATGACCAGCCTGACCAGTTACTTCACCTTTTACCTGATCGAAAAATTCCATTTGTCGGTCGCCAGCTCGCAGATGTACCTGTTCCTGTTCCTCGGTTCGGTGGCCGTCGGCACCTTCGCCGGGGGCCCGATTGGCGACAGGATCGGCCGCAAGAAAGTCATCTGGTTCTCCATTCTCGGCGCCGCTCCGTTCACCCTCGCCCTGCCCTACGTCGACCTGTTCTGGACGGCGGTGTTGAGCGTGGTGATCGGCTTTGTCCTTGCCTCGGCATTCTCGGCCATCGTGGTGTTTGCCCAGGAACTGGTGCCGGGCAATGTCGGCATGATCGCCGGGATCTTCTTCGGCCTGATGTTCGGCTTCAGCGGGATTGGCGCGGCACTGCTCGGTTTGCTCGCCGACACCCACGGCATCAACTACGTCTACACGCTGTGCTCGTTCCTGCCACTGGTGGGCATCCTGACCGTGTTGCTGCCTTCCACCAAAGGCGTCTGACGAACCTCTGGCTGACGCAGGCAAGGACGCCTGCGCAGCATCAGCGGCGCAATTTGTGCTTAAATCCCGGTTTGGCAGCTTCCCGTGCGTTTCTGCCCCTCCTAGGACCTTCGCATGCGCCTGCCAGACTTCATTCTTGAGAACCTCGAGCCGATCCTCCAGGCCTGGGAAGACTTCGCCCGCACCATCCAGACCCCAGGCGCTGATCTGGACGCTACAGGCCTGCGTGACCATGCCGAGCAGATGCTGCGCGCCATCGTGCTCGACCTGCGAACCACCCAGACCGTGCAGGAACAAATCGACAAGGCCCAGGGGCTGGCACCGCAGCAGGATGACGAGACCCCGGCTGAAACCCACGCGGTGACGCGCTTGATGGCGGGGTTCTCCATCGACCAGATGGTGTCGGAGTACCGGGCGTTGCGCACCAGCGTGCTCAGCCAATGGCTCAACCAGATCAAACACGGCACGCCGCTGGCAGTGGACGACATGAACCGCTTCCATGAGGCCATCGATCAGGCGCTGGCGGAATCCATCGCCAGTTACTCGCGCGCCGTGGAAGCGTCGCGCAATGTGTTCCTGGGCATCCTCGGTCACGACCTGCGCACGCCGTTGGGCGCGATCCTGCTGGGCGCCGATATCCTCAGGCGCTCGCCCACCGCAGACGAACGCGGTACGCGGGTGGCCAGGCAGATCTACGCCAGCGTGCAACGCGCCAGCCAGATCGTCGGCGACCTGCTGGATTTGACACGCTGCCAGATGGGCCCGGGCATTCCGGTCAAGCGCACGGTGACCGACCTGGCACCGATCTGCGAACGCATCGTCGAGGAGCTGCGCGCGTTTCACCCCACGTCAAACATCCTGTTCGAAGCCGACACCCCGACCATCGGCGCCTTCGATGGCCCGCGCATGGAGCAGGTGTTTTCCAACATCATCAGCAATGCGGTGCAGCACGGCGATGCGCAGTCACCGATCACGGTCCAATTGGCGACGACCGCTGAAACGGTGGTGTTTACCGTGCACAACCACGGCGAACCCATCCCGGTCGATGTGCTGCCGTTTATCTTCAACCCCATGGGGCGCTTTTCCCAGCGCTCGGTGATTGAACACGGGCCCACGGCCGGCCTTGGGCTGGGTTTGTTCATTGCCTCGGAAATTGCGGCATCCCATCAAGGGGTGATCGAAGTGGAGTCGGATCGAGCGGCGGGGACGCTTTTTCGCGTGGTAGTGCCCCGGCAATAAATACCAGGCCAGTTCAGCGAACGCAGTGCTTACAGCAACCTGGATCAAATGTGGGAGCGGTGAAACGCTCATATCATTGCGCAAGCCACCAACCCGCCAAGCCCGAACAGGCATACTGTGCCGACCGCATACGCCAGGGTGCGCCAGGGCTGCCATCCGCCCAGATAAAGTAGCGTATGTGCCATGCGGGCCAAGGTAAAACCAACGAACAGCCCAGCAGTCATCTCACTGGAAGTCACCAGTACCACACACAACCCGCCAATCACAAAAAACAGCGGGATGTTCTCCAGGTCATTCGCCCACGCCTTGCTCGCACGCACGACTTGCAGCAGTTCCCCCGTATGCGCGGCGCGGTTGAAGCATGCTGCGTCTTCGGGATTGGTAAACACGTGGCTCCTGAGGCGAAAAAACCCCTGGTAGCAGGATATTGCGAACATCTTCAGGCACAGCACCAGCACACACAGTGTGTAGACCTGCAAAAGCTCACTCATCGCGGCCCCCATTCACCACCAGATAAAGCAACGGCCCCACCGACACGAACACCGCCGTCAGCAAAAAATACGGCATGACCGAAACCAACGAACGCCCCCGGCGCCGCGCATCCCGGTACATCCACACACACGCCAGCACCGCCATCAGGTACAGGTCGATCACCACCTGCGCCGTGTCCGGGCGCGCCATCAATTCCTGGCCAAACGATAACAGCGACTGCTCGGCCGTCAGCATCGTCGCCAGGGTGTACAGGGAAAACCCGAGCAACGCGGCCAGGGCCATAGAGGGTCTTTTCATGGTGGCTTCCTTGGAGTGATCAAGGCTTAAGTTAGTGGTAAGGTTCAGCCCCTCGCAATGACCTCGGAGGTCATGGTTTGGTCACGGACTACTCTTCCACCGCTGGCGAACAACTGCGCCACTTGCGCAGGCTGGCCAAGCTGAGCCAACTCGACCTGGCGTTGATCACGGGGGTTTCCCAGCGGCACCTCAGTTGCATCGAGACGGGCCGGGCCAAGCCAGGCCCAGGCACCCTGCATACGCTGCTCGCGGCGCTGGAGGCACCGCTGGACCAGCGCAACCGCGTATTCCTCGCGGCCGGCTATGCTCCGCGCTACCCCGCCACGCCGCTCGCCTCCCCCGCGATGGCCGCGATCCGCGAAGCGGTCAGCCACGTGCTGCACGCCAACAATCCAGCCCCCGCCATCCTGCTGGACAGCCAGTGGCAGGTGCTGGCGGCGAATGCCAGTACCCATGCGCTGTTTGCATTGGTGGGCATCACGCCGGATGCGGCGCAGGGTGTGAACCTGCTGGTCACCTTGCTGCAAGCGGGCGGCCTGGGCGATCACCTGCTCAATGCCGACGAGATTCGCACCCTGGCCTGGCAGCGTGCCTCCCGCGAAGCGCTGGGCAATCCGGAACTGGCCGCGTTACTCGCCACCTTGCCGGCACCGACAGATGCCGAACTGCCCGCGCACCTGCCACCCTTGGTGCTGACGCGCATTCGCTCGACCCAGGGCGAACTGAGCTTTCTGTCTACCTTCACAACGTTCGGCATGCCTCAGGACATCACCCTCGCCTCCCTGCGCATCGAACATCTGATTCCCGCTGACGCGGCCACCTGGCAGGTGATGCGCGGTGCCCAAAGGGATGATGCGGCGCTGGTTTTGTGAAATAGCTGTACGTAGACTGCCGCCATACCCCCACTTGAAGGCGGCGAAAAAAACGTGATGCAAGTTACCGAAGTGTCCATTGCCCAATTGCGCGCTGCGCTTGAATCCGGCCAAACCACAGCCGTTGAGCTGGTCAAGGCTTACCTGGCGCGGATCGATGCCTATGACGGTCCGCAGACGGCCACCGCGCTGAACGCCGTGGTGGTGCGCAACCCCGATGCGCTGAAAGAAGCCGAAGCATCCGATGCACGCAGGATGAGGGGTGAAACCCTGGGGCCGTTGGAGGGCATTCCCTACACCGCCAAAGACAGCTATCTGGTCAAGGGCCTGACCGCTGCATCCGGCAGCCCGGCGTTTGCCAACCTGGTCGCCCAGCGCGACGCGTTCACCATCGAGCGCCTGCGCGCCGGGGGCGCCATCTGCCTGGGCAAGACCAATATGCCGCCGATGGCCAACGGCGGGATGCAGCGCGGTGTGTATGGCCGGGCGGAGAGCCCGTATAACGCCGATTACCTGACCGCACCGTTTGCCTCCGGCTCGTCCAACGGCGCCGGCACCGCGACGGCCGCCAGCTTTGCCGCCTTCGGTCTGGCGGAAGAAACCTGGTCCAGCGGACGCGGCCCGGCGTCCAACAACGGCCTGTGCGCCTACACCCCGTCCCGAGGGGTTATTTCGGTGCGCGGCAACTGGCCTTTGACGCCCACCATGGACGTGGTCGTGCCCTTTGCCCGCACCATGGCCGACCTGCTGGAGATACTCGAGGTGGTGGTGGCCGAAGACCCGGACACCCGTGGCGACCTGTGGCGCCTGCAGCCGTGGGTGCCGATCCCGAGTGTCGCTTCGGTGCGCCCGGCGTCCTACCTTGAACTGGCGGCAACGGCCGAGTCCCTCGCGGGCAAGCGCTTTGGCGTGCCGCGCATGTACATCAATGCAGACCCGGATGCCGGCACCAGCGAAAAGCCGGGGATTGGCGGCCCGACCGGGCAGAAGATCAACACCCGCGCCAGCGTGATCGCGCTGTGGCAAGCCGCACGCCAGGCACTGCAAGCCGCTGGTGCCGAAGTCGTGGAGGTGGACTTCCCGCTGGTCTCCAACTGCGAAGGCGACCGCCCCGGCGCGCCCACTGTGTTTACCCGCGGGCTGGTGTCCAAGGAATTCCTCCACGATGAACTGTGGGAACTGTCGGCCTGGGCCTTCGATGACTTCCTGCGCGCCAACAACGACCCCGCCCTCAACCGCCTGGCTGATGTGGACGGGCCGAAGATCTTCCCCCACGACCCAGGCACCCTGCCCAACCGTGAAGACGACCTGGCGGCCGGCATGGACGAATACGTGCGCATGGCCGAGCGCGGTATTACTCCATGGGATCACATCAGCAGCGTTCCCGACGGCCTGCGCGGCCTGGAGCAAACCCGGCGCATCGACCTGGAAGACTGGATGAACACGCTCGGCCTCGACGCTGTGCTGTTCCCCACGGTGGCCGACGTGGGCCCGGCGGATGCCGACGTGAACGAAGCCTCGGCGGATATCGCGTGGAGCAACGGCGTCTGGGTAGCCAACGGCAACCTCGCCATCCGCCACCTCGGCGTACCGACCGTCACCGTGCCGATGGGCGTGATGGCGGATATCGGCATGCCGGTGGGGCTGACATTTGCCGGGCGGGCTTATGACGATTCGGCGTTGCTGCGATTTGCTTCGGCGTATGAAGCGACGGGCAGCAAACGCCAGGTCCCGCCGCGTACTCCGCCGTTGGCGGCAGACTAAACACCGTTCAACTGTGGGAGCTGGCTTGCCTGCGATTGCGGTCTTTCAGGTACACATGTACCAACTGAACCACCGCCATCGCGGCATAGGTTTCTACACATTTTTGTAGTGAGCGGGCTTGTCCCGCGCTGGGTGGCGAAGCCGCCCCAATAAAAGACGCCGCGCAGTTTCAGACAAACCCAATTCGCCTGGTTTGGGGCGGCTGCGCAGCCCAGCGCGGGACAAGCCCGCTCACTACAAAGATGTGTAGATACCTATGGCCATCGCAGGCAAGCCAGTTCCCACATTTTTGAACGCATTTCAGGCCGATTCGGCGTAAACCGTCACCGGCCGCAACCCCCCAGATCCCACCGCAGGCAGCAGGCTAAACACCGTGCAACTGTGGGAGCTGGCTTGCCTGCGAAAGCGGTCTTTCAGTGACAAATGTGCCGACTGACCCACCGCCATCGCGGCATAGGTTTCTACCCATTTTTGTAGTGAGCGGGCTTGTCCCGCGCTGGGTGGCGAAGCCGCCCCAATAAAAGACGCCGCGCAGTTTCAGACAAACCCAATTCGCCTGGTTTGGGGCGGCTTCGCAGCCCAGCGCGGGACAAGCCCGCTCACTACAAAGATGTGTAGATACCTATGGCCATCGCAGGCAAGCCAGTTCCCACCTTTTTGAGCGTATTTCAGGCCGATTCGGCGTAAACCGTCACCGGCCGCAAACCCCAGATCCCACCGCAGGCAGCAGGCTAAACACAGTGCAACTGTGGGAGCTGGCTTGCCTGCGAAAGCGGTCCTTCAGTGACAAATGTGCCGACTGACCCACCGCCATCACCAAGGCGTCGCAGGGCACCCCTGGTATTTTTCATCGGGCGTCATGGGCGTGAATCCTCGTTTCGACGTTGCCATTCATCCACCACATCGCCCAGGGTCTTGGGCTGGTCGTTGCGGATCCAGGCCATGAAGGGGCGGTCGAACTTGAACCTCGGACCGCACTGCTCAAGCATGAAGCGGCGCACGTTCTGTGTGTTTTTGTAGTGACGGTTCACGGGTGTGGCGCGGGTGATGGGGTCGCTGTGCCAATTGAAGTCCATTTGCTTGACGCTCCGATGTCTCAGGAGCTCGCAGCATAGCGCCAAAATGCCACAGTGAACGCCGGTCAACCGATGTTCACCGTGGTTTCTTTCGCGTCACCCGACGAAGTCGGCACCACGCGTATTGACGAACAGCGCATAGATCGAATGGCTGCCCGCCATGAACAGGCGGTTGCCTTCGCGGCCGCCAAAACACAGGTTGGGACAGCGCTCCGGCAGCGAGATATGCCCGATAGCCTTGCCCTGTGGGTTGAACACGCGCACGCCGTCGAGTTTTTCCAGGTCGGCCTTGGGGTCGCCGTTGCCACCCCAGCCACACCACAGGTTGCCGCTCTCGTCGCACTTGATGCCGTCCAGCGCTGCGTAGTCAAACCCTTCGATGTGCTTGCGACGTGCGCCGAGCGTGCCGTCCTCCTTCACGTCGATGGCCCAGACCAGCCGGTTGGGTTTGGCCCGGCCCTCCACCACATACAGGATTTTTTCGTCCGGGGAAAAGCACAAGCCATTGGGCCCGTTGAGGTCGTCGATCACCCGCGTGACCTTGCCGCTGTCTGCGTCTATACGATAAACGCCGTGGGGCTGAGTGGGTGTGATCTTGTGCCCTTCGTAGTTGTTGCCGGTCTGGAAAGGCGGGTCAGTGAACCACACCGAGCCATCACGTTTGCACACGATATCGTTGGGCGAATTGAAAGGCTTGCCCTCAAAACTGTCCGCCAGCACAGTGATGCGGCCGTTGTGTTCGGTCCGGCTGATTCGCCGACCCTCACTCGTGGTGGTCGAACCTTCGCACACCAGCAGACGGCCCTGGCGATCACGGCACATGCCGTTGGAGAAGTTGGCGTTGTCACGGTACACCGACAGGCTATCGGTCACTTCGTCCCAGCGCAGGATGCGGTTGTTGGGGATATCGCTGACCAGCAAGTAGCGGCCATCCCCGATCCATACCGGCCCCTCCGCCCAGCGCAGGCCGGTCGCGAGCCGTTCGACGCTGGCGTTGAACAGGCGCAACTCGAGGAAGCTGTCATCGAGCACGTTGATCAGCGGGTCGGGATAACGCTGGCTCAAGGGTTCGGCGGCTTCTGCCAGGCCAGGCACATTGCCGAGCACCGCGACCGATGCGCAAACTGCCAGGGAACGCTTGAGGAAGACGCGGCGACTGTGGTCGGCCCGCGCAGGCAGAGGAGGAAATGCCATGGTGTGTCTCCGTTATTTTATTGTTAGACGGAGAACCATTCTTGCTTAGTGATGGGACGTCGTACAAGAACATTAGGACCTCAATGCTGCTTTCCTATGGGCACGCGTGCAAATAATCAAAATTACGATTCCAAAATCGAGCCGGATATTGCAATGTTGTACGACGACACAATCTGTAACGTGTCTGTCCTCCAACAACAATAAGGAATCCCCCATGCAAAAACTCAAACTGCTGATCGGTTTTCTGTGCCTGTTCACCGGTTATGTCGCAGCGGCGCCCGCTACTGCCGAGAAGGAAGTGGCCCAAGCGGTCGACCAACTGACCCAAGCCATGCTGCACCTGGACCTCAAGCAGCTTCACGCGCTGACCTCCGACACGCTCACCTACGGCCACTCCAGCGGCAAGGTGCAGAACAAAGCGCAATTCATCGCTGACCTGGAAACCCGCACCAGCGCCTTCAAGACCCTGGAGATGCAGAACCAGACCATCACCCTGCAAGGCGACACCGCGCTGGTGCGCAACCACTTCCACGCGCTGGCCGTGAACAGCGGCGTCGAAGTCCCTACCGACATCGACAACTTCCAGGTGTGGCAGAAGCAAAAAGGCAAATGGCTGCTGATCGGGCGTCAGGCTTACAAGTACTGAGGGCCGCGGGTGAGCCGCCGCAGTCGGCTCACCCTGCCACCACCTTGCGCACGGTCAGCAGCGCGTCACGCAACGCCGGCATCGCCAGCGAGCCCAACGCCAGCCGCAACGCATGCGGGACATGGGCAGAAACGGCAAACGGCTCGGCGGTGGACACCGAAATGTGCTCGCGCTGCAAGGCCATGGCGACCTGATCGGCGCGGGCCTCTTCGGCCAGGGGCAACCACAAGAAATACGATGAGGGATGGCTGGTGTAGGCCAGCCCTTTGAGCACCTGCGCCGCCAGGGCCTGCCGCGCCTGGGCATCCTCGCGCTTTTGCGCTTCCAGTTGCGCGACGGTGCCATCTTCGATCCACGCCACCGCAATCGCACTCATCACGCCTGGGACGTTCCAGGTGGTGGCCATGATCGTGCGCTCCAGTGTCTTCACCCATTCCCGGGGCGCCGCGACAAAGCCCACGCGCAGACCGGTCGCGACACTTTTCGAGAGCCCGCCCACGTACACCGTGCGTTCCGGCGCCAGGCTCGCCACGGGCGGCGGCGGGTTTGCGGCGAGGAACGCGTAGGCCGCGTCTTCGATGATGATCAGGTCGTGCTGGCGGGCGATGGCGACCAACCGCTCGCGCTGCGCCCGGTCCATCACCCAGCCCAAAGGATTGTGCAGCGTCGGCATGCTGTACACGGCCCGCACCGGGCGGCGGCGACACAGGTTTTGCAGGGCGTCCAGGTCTGTGCCGGCGGGCGTCACCGGGATCGCGACGATTTCCAGGTGCAGGGTCTCGGCGAGCACCTTGAACCCCGAATAGGTCAACGCATCCACGGCGACCACATCGCCGGGCTTGAGCAGCGCCATCAGCGTCACCGCCAAGCCGTGCTGGGCGCCGCTGACCAACAGCACCTGCTCGGCCTGCACAGTCAGCCCACGATTGAGCAAATGCCGGGCGACGGCGGCACGCTCGTGCAAACGCCCCGCGTGAGGCTGGTAACGCAACAGGGCTTCTAGGTCACCGGACAGCGCCAACTGGCGTAACGCCGTGCGCAGCAGGTCGGCCTGGCCCGGCAACGCGGGGTAGTTGAAATTGAGGTCGCGCATGCCCGCTGCAACCGTCATCTGCCCACTGCCCTGCCCTGGCGGCAACAAGATTTCGCGCACAAAGGTGCCACGCCCGGTTTCACCGCTGACCAGCCCCATCGCCGCAAGCTCGCTGTACACGCGGCTCGCGGTGACCAGCGCCAGGCCGTGCTCGGCGGCCAGTTGGCGGTGAGTCGGCAGCCGCGTGCCGGGCGGCATTTTGCCGCTGCGGATGTCCTCGGCGAACCTGTCGACCAGTAACTTGTAGCGGGCACGCGGCATAGGGGATGTATCCATGACAATTTTTTGATTGTCTTTATGCTCGCCCCTAGGATGGCCCAAGCGCAACCCTTCTTTCTGGCGGGCATCTCCTCATGGAACGTACATCTTTCTTCAGCACCCTGGGTACAAGCACCCAAGGCTGGATCAACGGTTTTATCGGCGTGCTGATTTTCAGCGGTTCATTGCCCGCCACGCGCCTGGCCGTAATGGAGTTCGACCCCGTGTTCCTTACCATGGTGCGTGCCGTCATCGCCGCCAGCCTGGGCTTGCTGCTGCTGTGGCTGTTCAAGGAAAAACGCCCTGCGCGCCACCAATGGATGCCCCTGGCAATCGTCGCCCTTGGCGTGGTGATCGGCTTCCCGCTGCTCACCGCCCTCGCGCTGCAATACGTGACCTCGGCCCACTCCATCGTGTTCATCGGCCTGCTGCCGCTGGCCACCGCCGTGTTTGGTGTCCTGCGTGGCGGTGAGCGGCCGCGCCCGGTGTTCTGGCTGTTTTCGACCCTGGGCAGCATGCTGGTGATGGGTTATGCCGTCGTCCAAGGCCTGAGCGCCGCGCCCGTCGGCGACCTGTTGATGCTGTTGGCGGTGCTGGTGTGCGGCCTGGGCTACGCCGAAGGCGCCACGCTGTCGCGCAGCCTGGGTGGCTGGCAGGTGATCTGCTGGGCGCTGGTGATCTCGCTGCCGGTGGTCTTGCCGCTGAGCCTGATCCTGGCGCCGTCGAGTTTTGCCGGCATCAGCCTGCCGGCCTGGCTGAGCCTGGGTTACGTGGCGTTGTTCAGCATGTTGATCGGTTTTGTGTTCTGGTATCGCGGCCTGGCCCAGGGGGGCATTGCGGCCGTCGGCCAGCTGCAATTGCTGCAACCGTTCTTCGGCCTGGCACTGGCGGCGGGCCTGCTGCACGAACAGGTGAGCCTGGGCATGGTGCTGGTGACGGTCGCGGTGATCGGCTGCGTCGCCGGTGCAAGGAAGTTCGCCCGTTAACGCTGCGGCGCGACCATCTTGAACTTGATGTTGATGTCATTGGACACCACGCTGTTGCCGGCCCACTCGCCCTCGCCAATCCTGAAGTCGCCACGCTTGAGAATGAACTCACCGTCGAACACGCCAATGCCATCCAGCTCCTTGAGCAGCACCTGCACATCAACCGGCTGCGTGGTGCCTTTGATGGTCAGGTGCCCGCTGATCCTGAAGCGGTTACCGCCCAGGGCCTTGACCGAAGTGGATTCATACACGCCCACCGGATAGGTGGCGGTATCGAACCAAGAGGCACGTTGCAGGGTGTCATTGGCGTCGTCGCTCCCCGCGTTGATGCTGGCGAGCTGAATCTTGAGCCGTGCATGCCCCGCCTCCGGCCGCTGGGTATCGAAGGTCAGCGTGCCCTCAAACTGGCCGAACGTGCCATACACCCGCTGCCCCAACTGCTGGTAGGTGAAGCTGATCTGACTGGCGGCAGGGTTGACGTCGGTGTACTCCACCGCCTGTGCATTGGCGATACAACCCAGGGCGAGCAGTAGAATTCCACGTTTCATGCCGCGCTCTCCAAACAAATGCATGTATTCCCATCAGGCGCCTGTCCTGCTAAACAGAGTAGCCGCTCACCACAATAAGGACTTTGCATGCATTCCCCGTCTCTGCAAGACATCACGGCCCCGGAAGGCGTCTGCTACGGCTGCGGCACCAGCAACCCACAGGGCCTGCACATCAAGAGCCGCTGGGACGAAGACCGCATCCACGTCATCGCCGAGTATCAACCCGAGCCCCACTACACCGGCTGGCCCGACCTGGTCTACGGCGGCCTGATCGCCATGCTGGTGGACTGCCATTCCAACTGGACCGCCATGGCCTACCACTACCAGGCCGAACACCGCGAACCGGGCAGCCTGCCGCGTATCGATTGCGTCACCGGCAACCTGGGCATCAAATTCATCAAGCCCACCCCCATGGGCATCCCGCTGACCCTGCGCGCGCGGGTCGACGGCGACGTGGGCCGTAAAAGCCGTGTGGTCTGCGAGGTATACGCCGGCGACGTGCTCACCGCAATCGGTGACTCGGTGTTCGTGCGGGTCGACACCGCGCAACTGGCCGCCGCCGCCCATGGCCGCGAGGGCTGAACCTGGTCTACATTGATTGCCACCGCCAATCGAGGACTGCACCGATGACTCGTCTCACCGCCAAAGACTTTGCGCCCGAACTGCTGGAGCTCTACGACGGCTATGCCCATGGCAAGATCAACCGCCGCGAATTTCTCGACCGCGCCGCCCTGTTCACCTTGGGCGGCCTCACCGCCTCGGCCCTGCTCGCGGCGCTGAGCCCCAACTACGCCCTGGCCGAGCAGGTAAAATTCACCGACCCGGATATCGTCGCCGACTACATCACCTACCCCTCGCCCAAAGGCAACGGTACCGTGCGCGGCTACCTGGTGCGGCCGGCCAAGGCCTCAGGCAAACTGCCGGCCGTGGTGGTGGTCCACGAAAACCGTGGCTTGAATCCCTATATCGAGGACGTCGCCAGGCGCCTGGCCAAGGCCGGCTTCATCGCGCTGGCACCGGATGGCCTGACCTCAGTGGGCGGTTATCCCGGCAACGACGAGAAAGGCGTGGCGCTGCAACAGACCGTCGACCCGACCAAGCTGATGAACGACTTCTTCGCCGCCATCGAATGGCTGATGCACCACGACAACAGCACCGGCAAAGTCGGGATCACGGGCTTCTGTTATGGCGGTGGCGTGACCAACGCGGCGGCGGTGGCTTATCCGGAGTTGGGCGCGGCGGTGTCGTTTTACGGGCGCCAGCCAGAAGCCAAGGACGTACCCCGGATCAAGGCGCCGATCATGCTGCACTTCGGCGAGCTGGATACGCGGATCAATGAGGGCTGGCCTGCGTACGAAACGGCGCTGAAGACGGCAGGCACCACCTATGAAGCCTATATCTACAAGGGTGCCAACCATGGCTTCCATAACGACTCGACACCGCGTTATGACAAGGCGGCGGCGAATCTTGCGTGGGAAAGGACATTAGGTTGGTTCCGCAAGTATCTGGTTTAATGCGTTTTTTTTCCAACGGCAGGCGTTGAAATGAGCTGCCCACTTTTCGGAAACCCCTCATGCTCCAACCGTTCATAGCACGCCATTCAACCGCGCTGGCGTTGTGCCTCGTCGCCGGCAACTGCCTGGCCGCGCCGGACCTGCGGGCGGTGGTGGACGCCAGCGTCGAGCCATTGATGCAGCAACAGTCCATTCCCGGCCTCGTCGTCGGCGTCGTGAAGGACGGCAAGACGGCGTACTTCAGCTATGGCGTCGCCAGCAAAGACACCCGACAGCCCGTCAGCGAAAACACCCTGTTCGAGATCGGTTCGGTGAGCAAAACCTTCACCGCCACCCTTGCCGGGTATGCCGTAGCGACCGGCAACCTGACCCTCAGCGACCCGGCCAGCCGGTATCTGCCCGCCTTGCGCGGCAGCCCGTTCGAGCACATCAGCGTGCTCAACCTGGGCACCTACAGCGCTGGTGGCCTGCCCCTGCAGTTTCCCCGCGAGGCCGATAACAACCCGCGCATGATCAGCTATTTCCAGCACTGGAAACCCGACTTCGCCCCTGGCACCCACCGCCTGTATTCCAACCCGAGCCTGGGCCTGTTCGGCTACCTGGCGGCGCAAAGCCTGAAGCAGCCTTTCGATCAATTGATGCAGGACATCCTGCTGCCGAAACTGGGCCTGGAGCATACCTTTATCAAGGTGCCCAATGAGCAAATGAGCCTGTACGCCCAAGGCTATGGCAAGGACGGTAACCCCGTGCGCGTGGGCCCCGGGGCCCTCGACAGCGAAGCCTACGGCATCAAGACCAGCGCGTCGGACCTGCTGCACTACGTGCAGGTGAACATGCGCCCGGCAACGCTGGACCCTGCGCTGCAACGGGCCATCGCCACCACCCACACCGGCTACTACACCGTCGAAGGCATGACCCAGGGCCTGGGTTGGGAGATGTATCCCTACCCGATCAAGCTTGATGCGTTGGTGGAGGGCAACTCAACAAAAATGGCCATCGAGCCGCACGAGGTCAACTGGCTCACCCCGCCGCAGGCGCCTGACGCCGATAGGCTGGTGAACAAAACCGGTTCCACCAATGGGTTTGGCGCGTATGTGGCGTATGTGCCGAGCAAGGGCATGGGCGTGGTGATATTGGCAAACAGGAACTACCCGAATGCGGAACGGGTGAAGGTAGCCCATGCAATCTTGAGCGCGCTAGGCCAGTAAGCGGCAATCGTTAGGACGAGTGCCGGTTAGTCGTCCTTCGCGAGTAACCGTTTGTAGTAGTCGTCTTCAGGGCGAAGCTGGAAATGGACGCTCTGTAAGAACGCATCCAACCGTCTGATGTTTACACTGGCGTCAAGCTGACGGATAGCATGCAAGCATTGCAGGAGGCCGCTATAGGCTTGCTCCATCAGATCCATGGCCTCCTTGAAAACGCCGGCATCTCCATACGCTTGAATGATTTGCTTTTTTTGATCCGAACTTCGCGCCCCCTTAATCAAGGGATCAGCCGCAAGTATCATCAAGAATGACTTTGGGCCGCCTTCCAAGTCCATAGCAAACCCTTTCACTCCAAAATGCGTCATATCAATGATGTCACGCAAATCATTAATATAACGATAATAGATACCCAGCCCCCACAACATGGAGTCCAGCCACTTATAGACCTCCTCATTCAGCGGCTTCAAACACTGACAAGCCTCCAACAGAAATATGAAAAAGCAGCCAGTATTAGCTTTCGCAATACAACCATACTCTTCCAGCGTTAGCAGTGTTTTACTATCACTTGCCTCAAGGTCAAGAAACTGGCCAACATGCAAGCGTTCAATACTTCTGATTCCAGCACAGACAACATCTAAATTATTCAGTTCGGCGAGTCGCTGAAGCCCCTCAACATGACCACACATTCCCGACAACAGTGCAGGACCTTCGCCAAATTTCGTCCAAACAGAACGAACCCCACGGCGCAGTTCATCACGATCGAGTTGATCGTCTTGTATCAATGAGGACACGTTCATTTTCTCTACCGCATCGCACAATATTCGAGTTTGTGAGGCGTGCAGACCGAACAATGTTGAAAGTGCCCTAGCCAGTTCGGTTCGAACGAGCTTCCCGCGTACGCGTTCTTGATATACGAACGGCTCGCGCCACTTGGCCTTGGCGCTTGAGTACCAAGTGTCATCAAGTTCTACGAAGGAATTGGGCATAGAGAGGATCCCGCTGAGGATGGGAATGAGGGTTTCCTCTCCCGTTCTACACTGTGAATTTTTCACGCGTAAAAGACCACCAGCACTAAAGGTCACAGCTCTACGTCGACGACACCTGATTACAAAAGTTAGCAGGAACTAAAAGTGCCGAGTAAAATTTTTTATACCATTTTAATCTTTTCATCATTCCAAACCGATATAAATCGGTGCGCGTGCTCCTTGCGAGCCTAGGCTATATATCATTCTACTGTTATTCAGGAATATCTACGCATGGAAGAATTACTCATCTTGGTCGACCCTAAAGACCGGCAGATCGGCACTGCCGGAAAGTTGCGCGTGCATCAGAAGGGTTTTCTCCACCGCGCGTTTTCGATTTTTATATTTGATCAACAGTCCCGCTTGTTGTTACAACAACGAGCAGATGGTAAGTACCATTCTGCAGGCTTATGGAGCAATACATGTTGCGGACATCCGCGTCTCGGGGAAAAGACATTGGACGCTGCAAAACGACGATTAATGGGGGAAATGGGGCTGACGTGTGAACTGTCTGAGCACTTCGCATTTATCTATCAGAAACAACTTATGGAGGGGATGACGGAGCACGAGTACGATCATGTGCTGGTAGGCCGCAGCGTGACTGAACCCACCTTGAACCCTGATGAAGCCAAAGCCTACCGTTGGGTGCACCCCCTGGCGTTACAGGATGAATTGACACGCGCACCCGAAACCTTCACGGTTTGGTTCCACCTTATCCTCGGGCGTTGGGGATTGCCTGAAATGGCAACTTTGGCAAGCCCTTTGCGGGATGCCAACCGGCCCTCGCCCGTCGCGGGGGGGGCCGCAAGCAGTGCCCTTTTCCGTCTGCCGCTCTGCTTTGAAAGAGAGTCCTATCCGCTTAGCCCCTTCACCAACCAAGCCCAACAACATACTCGGCAATGGCTCAAGAATATGGGGCTGGAAGACACCCCTCATGCGGCGCGACAGCTGGACATCTACGATCCCGGCCGGTATGCCAGTTACATGTGGAGTAAAGCGCCCCTTGAGATATTGTGCATTCTTTCCGATCTGGTCGGCTGGTTCAGTTGCCAGGATGACTTTGCCGACGAGGATTGCGAGAACCCCGAAACCTTGGAGCAACTGATTCGCGGGGCCTATAACAGCGCCTTCACCGCCAATACGCTTGACCGCCGGCCGCTTGCTGCAGCGCTCGCGGATATCATCCGACGAGCAGCCCGCCTGATGCCGCCACTCTGGAAGGAGCGGGTTGGCGAACAATATTTAAACTACCTTTTGCCCTGTGCAACAGCGCTGATGCATCGCACACATAACACTCAGCCAGGAATCGACGGATTTCAAAGCCTGTGGCAGAACGCCGGCGGATTCCAGGTGTGCTTGGAGTTCACCTACATGGTCCAAAACATTCAGTTACCGTCATCCCTGTATTACAGCCAACCCTGGCAGGAATTGCGGAGCCTCGCCCTGAACTTGTTTAAAGCAGTCAACGATTTGCTGTCTTTTCGAATCATGGAGAACCCTGACGACGATATTTACAACCTCCTTACCCATTTGAGACACACCCAGGGCTATTCGTCGGCGCAAGCGGCGCGAGAAGTCTCGCAACGCATTGAGCTGTGGGCCAATCAGTTTGCAACTGCTCAGGCTCGGTTACCCGAGCGTTTGGCGAGCGCGGGCTACGACGAGCTTGCCCAGGAACAACTGGTGACATGCGCACAGGCTCTGCATGAGCAATTGCTTGGCAACGCCGCTTGGCATTTAGCCGTAGAGCGCTATCGGGAAATACGTTTTAAAGGCTAGAGAGCACCATCGGGGGATACGTCGGCATACGCTACGACCGCAATGTGCAGTGGGTGAAACTCAATAAGCCTCGGGCGGTTCATGGGCGCAGTATCCTGATGCGCGAAGTGGAGGCAGTGCCCATCTCCTTTCGCGTGTTGATAGCCACGTTGATGTCAGAAAAACACCTGAGCTGAACAGTGACCCTGCCTGCAATGCAAGTGAAGTGCGCCAGTCAGGATGCTCCAACTGAACCACTGCTTTCGCGGGCAAGCCCGCTGCCACAGCTGGATCGAACCAGTTGAAGCCGGCGCCGAGGACACTGCCTGGAGCTGACTCGCCCGTTTGACTCGGCGATCGACACGCCGGTGCCGCCGAGGCATATACACCTGATGCTCGGGTCGAAGGCGCTGTAGGAGAAGCCACGACCTGCAGTTCGACAAATACCCCAAGGAGTTTGTTGCCCAATGGCATGAACGGCGCGGGCTGCCCGTTCAGCGCCACGGACTTTTTTTGCCATAAAAAAATCAAGCCTTGTGTGGACAGGCGAAATCGCGAAATTGTAGATTGGATACAGTTGACAATTTAAGCGCAATTTCACCCCCACAAACCACAACAAAAAAAGGTACTTGAAATGGCAATCTGGAAAGGCGTTTTCCCCGCGGTCACCACCAAGCTGACTGAGGATGGCGAGGTCGATCTGGCAGCAACCCAAGCCAGCATCGATCGCCTGATCAATAACGGCGTTTCCGGCGTTATCGTCCTGCCGATGCTGGGCGAGAATGCGTCCATGAGCATGCCGGAGCGTGAGTCGGTTATTCGCGCGGCGGTCGAAGTCGCCGCCGGCCGCGTGCCCGTGCTGTGCGGGCTTGCCGAAATCACCCTGCACACCGCGAAGAAACATGCAGCGCTCTACAAGAGCTTTGGTGCACAAGGCCTGATGGTTTTCCCCAGCCTGGGCTACAAGACCGACCACCGTGAAACGGTGGAGTGGTACAAGGGCATCGCCAGTGCCACCGACCTGCCGATCATGATCTACAACAATCCGATCGCCTACGGGGTCGACTGCACCCCGGCGATCCTGGCAGATCTGGTGGATACTCCCGAGATTGTCTGCGTCAAGGAAGAAACCGGAGACATTCGGCGTGTGACCGACATGTACGTCGCCTTCGGTGATCGCTTCAGTATCTTTTGCGGGGTCGACGACCTGATCGTCGAAAGCAGCGCGCTGGGCGTCACCGGTTGGGTATCGGGCATGACCAACGTGTGGCCGGCGCAGTGCGTGAAGCTCTTTGAGCTCTGCGCCCAGCAACGTTTCAGTGAGGCCCGTGAGCTGTACCACATCCTGACGCCGTCCTTTCATTTGGATGTACACGTCAAGCTGGTGCAATACATAAAACTGGCCGAACACCTGGTCTATGGGGCCCCGGAGTGGACACGCGCGCCACGCCTGGCGCTGGTCGGCCAGGAGCGCGAGTACGTGATCAGCACCGTGCAAAAAGCTATCGACACCCTCGCTGTTCGCGGGTAGCCCCCGCGGGCCCCTGCCTTGGCTTGGGGCCCACCTCCTATACAGAAACCACACACTCATTTTTCCATTGAGCGAGGCTTGTTATGTCAATCACCGGTGAAATGCTGATCGGCCAGACGACAGTTCGCGGTAAAAACGGCCAGATCCATGGGATCGACGCCGCTACCGGCGAAACGTTGGCACCGGCTTTCGGCGGCGCCACGCCAGACGATCTCGAAAACGCTTGCGCCCTTGCGCAGGCGGCTTTCGATGCTTACCGCGAAACGACGCCAGAGCGTCGCGCAGTTTTCCTGGAAGCCATCGCCAGCAATATCCTCGCGCTGGGTGATGCATTGATCGAGCGCTGCATGGCCGAAACCGGGCTGCCGCGTGGGCGACTCGAAGGCGAGCGGGCACGCACGATCAGCCAGCTTGCACTGTTCGCATCGGTTGTTCGCGAGGGCAGTTTCCTGGACGTGCGTATCGATCCGGCACGCCCGGACCGTACGCCACTGCCTCGCGCGGATATCCGCCTGCGCAATATTGGCATTGGCCCGGTTGCCGTATTCGGCGCCTCCAACTTTCCGCTGGCGTTTTCGGTTGCAGGGGGCGATACGGTCTCCGCACTGGCCGCCGGCTGCCCCGTGATCGTTAAAGCGCATTCGGCGCATCCAGGCACCTCTGAGCTGGTGGGCCAGGCAATTCAACGATCGGTACGCGAATGCAACCTTGCAGAGGGCGTGTTTTCCCTGATATTCGATTCGCAGCACAGCATCAGCCAGGCACTGGTTGCCGACCACCGGATCAAGGCTGTCGGTTTCACAGGCTCGCAACACGCAGGCGTCACCTTGATGAATATCGCGGCGGCACGCAGGGAGCCTATCCCAGTCTACGCAGAGATGAGCGCGATCAACCCTGTGGTGTTACTGCCGCACGCATTGGCCGAGCGCGGCGCGGCTATCGCTGACACCTTTATCGCCTCACTCACCGTGGGCGCAGGCCAGTTTTGTACAAATCCGGGATTGATCCTGGCGATCGAAGGCCCGCCACTCGCGGCCTTCGAGCGCGCGGCAGTCACCTCCCTGAGCGCAATACCTGCGGCAACCATGCTGACGTGCAGGATCTACGAAGGCTTTTGCGAGGGTGTCGAAAAACTGCGGGCGCAGCCTGATGTTGAGCTACTTGGCCGAGGCCGACCGGGTGAATGCCTTCAAGGGCAGGCCGCGCTGTTCGCCACCCGTGCGCATGCGTTCCTGGCACACACCGCACTGCGCCACGAAGTGTTTGGCGCCTCGTCCCTGATTGTTCGCTGCCCTGATGCAGACACATTGCTGCAGGTGATTGAAGCGCTGGAGGGGCAGCTGACGATCGCGGTTCACGCGAGTGCCGACGATTATCCCCACCTTGGTGCGCTGGTGCCGACCCTGGAGAAAAAGGCCGGCCGCATTCTGCTCAATGGTTTTGGTACAGGCGTGGAGGTGTGTAACGCCATGGTGCATGGCGGCCCCTTCCCGGCCACGTCAGACCCTCGCACTACCTCGGTGGGCAGCTTGGCAATCAATCGTTTTTTGCGGCCGGTGTCTTACCAGGATTTCCCCGAGGCGTTGTTGCCCCCAATACTCCAGGACGCCAATCCATTCGGCATTAGCCGCCGAGTGGACGGCCGGACTGAACCCTGACTGAGCATCGGGTTGAAATGTTTCGCTCACAGCTACTGGAAGGGTCCTACATCGGTGCGCCTGGGTTATGATCGACCGCTAAGGATCACGAATCCTGGATCCATTCACCTGTCAGTAGCTTGAAGAATGCCTAAAAAACAGCCTTTGCCCAATCTGCGCATCAAACGTCAAAGCTTGCCCGAAACCCTGGCGGAATCCTTACGTGAGCGGATTCTTAACGGAGAGTTCAAGGAAGGTGAGTCGCTGATCCAGGAAACCATTGCAACCGAGTACGGTGTGAGCCGCATGCCGGTGCGCGAAGCGTTCAAGGAACTGGAAGCCTCCGGCTTGATCACGACGCAGATTCATAAAGGATCGGTGGTCAAGTCCATTCCCCTGGAGCAGATCGCGGAGCTGTTTGATCTGCGCGCATTGCTGGAGTCGGAGCTGCTGGAACGTTCCCTGCCGAACATGACGGAGGCACACTTCGCAGCTACCAAACAACTGCTGCCGCAACTCGAAGCCGCCTACCTGGACGATGACATTGCGCAATGGGGCAAGCTCAACTGGCTGTTTCATGAAAGCCTGTACGCCGCGGCTGACCGCGTGCAAACGCTGGCTATCGTTCAAGGCATCAACATTCAGACGGATCGTTACATCCGCTTGCAACTGTTGCTGACCGCCGGAAAAAAAGAAGCCGAAGTCGACCACCGTGAGCTGCTCAAACTGTGTGAAAACGGTGATGTGAGGAAAGCAGTCCAGTTCCTGCGCAAGCACATTCAGCGCGCCGGCGCCGACCTGGTCACCCTGCTCAAGAAAAAACGCGACAAAGACACCCAGGTTTGAACGCGAGCGGGAACAGAAACTTGTAGTGGGGGCTTGTCGAATCGTCGTACCGCCCGCGCCGGGTGGCGAAGCCGCCCTAATCGGAACGCTGCGGCGTGTCAGATGAAACGGGGTCGACTGGTTTCGGGGCGGCTTCGCCCCCCCAGCGCGGGGCAAGCCCGCTCACTACAGGATTCAACCCAGTTGAAACCCATGCGCCAACGGGTCGCGCTCATCCACAAAAATCGTGTTATGGCCAATGACCTGAGCCCATCCCGCAATGCTCGGCATGATGCCTGCGAAAGCGCCAACTTGCGTCGCTGATTCGACCCTGCAGTCAAACAGCGTGCCGATGATGCTCTCGTGGATGAACTCATCGCCCACCTTCAAGCGGTTTCGGGCGACCATCTGCGCCATGCGCGCCGACGAACCGGTGCCGCACGGCGAACGATCGATGGCCTTGTCGCCATAAAACACCGCGTTGCGCGCATGGGCGCTCGGGTTTCTGGGTTTATCGCACCACATCACATGGCTGACGCCCTGGATACGGCTGTCCAGCGGATGCACCGGAGCCAGCAGCGCCTGCGCGGCCTGGCGCACCAGCGGGCTCAGCCTGACGATTTCGCTGACAGCCATGGAATCCAGGCCCGCCCAACCCGCCTGTGGCTCGATGATGACGTAGAAATTCCCACCGTAGGCCAGGTCGACGTTCAATTTACCCAGGGTGGGCACCTCAAGTTCGATATCGGCTGCGTGCAGGTAACTGGCAACATTGTAGAGACGGACTTGCTCCACAGTTGCACCGCTTCTCACGTAGTCGATCGCAACACGCCCCGCCGGCGCCTCGATTGCCAGCGTGCCCTCAACTCTTGGCATCACCAGGCCCGCTTCCAGCGCTGCGGTCACCGTACCGATGGTGCCGTGACCGCACATGGGCAGGCACCCACTGACCTCGATGAACAACACGCCGATGTCGCAATCCTCACGCGACGATGGATACAGTATGCTGCCTGACATCACATCATGGCCCCGGGGCTCGAACATCAAGGCCTGCCGTACCCAGTCATGTTCACGCTGGAAAATCAGGCGTTTTTCAGCCATCGAGACATTGGGCAGCAAAGGTCCTCCGGCAGTAATAACGCGTACCGGATTACCGCAGGTGTGGGCATCGATGCAAAAGAACGTATGACGAGACATAGGAACTTCCTTTTTTGGACGGCTTAGTTGAAACGGCTGATTGCATACGGTGCAAGGTCGACCAAAGGCGGCTTGCCCAGGGCGATATCGCTGACCAACCGCCCGGTTGTCGCAGCCTGAGTCAGGCCGAGGTGCCCGTGGCCAAATGCATAGATGACGGCGGGGTTACGCGGCGACACCCCGATAACGGGCAAGCTGTCAGGGGTCGCCGGGCGATGTCCGGCCCAGCAGGTGCCGCCCTCCAAGCGCAGCCCGGGGAGGTACAGAGCGGCCAGCCTGGCCAAGGCCTGCGAGCGCTTGAAATTCGCCGGTGCGTACAGCCCGCCGAACTCAGCCGCGCCGCCAATTCTCAAGCCACAACTCAATGGCGTAGCAACGAAATGGCGTTCGGCGAAAATAATTTCCCTGGACAGGGCGACACCCGGCGCTGGCAGCGTAGTGTTGTAGCCTCGCTCGCTTTCCAGCAGGACCTTGTCGCCAATACGCCGAGCCAGCAGACCGGACCACGCACCGGCCGCTACCACGACTTTGTCGGCCAGTAACCTGCGGCCATCGCTCAGGCATACCGATACTGCGTCGCGCTCCAGGCCCGAATGGATACCGCAGACCTCGCCGATCTGGATAAAGAGGCCTCGGGCTGCCAATGACTGGCGCAACTTATCGACCAGGGTTTTAGGGTCCTTGACGTGCGACCACTGCGGCATAAACACACCACGGGTAATCGACGGACCGAGCGCAGGCTCGATGTCGCGTGCTTCGTTGCCACTGAGCGCATGCACCTCAACACCACAAGCTCGCCTGAGGTCCCACTGCGCCGCATCCTTGTCGAATGCCGCCGCTTTTTCGTAAACCGTCAGTGCGCCAAACTGCTGGAGCTCTTCGTGCAGGCCATGTTCGGCGAGCAGTGGCAGGAGGTCTTCATAGACCCGGGCGTTAAGCGCCGTCAATGCCGCCGCGATGCGCTTGACCTCCGACGGCTTGCCCGCACCGGCGAAACGCAACAGCCAAGGCAGCAGCCTGGGCGCATGGCTTGGGCGTATCGCCAAGGGGCCCAAGGGGTCCGACAACCAGCCGGGCACCTTCCATAACACACCCGGAATCGAGGCCGGAATCACTTCCGTGACCGCGATGCCACCGGCATTACCGAACGACGCCTTGTCACCTTCAGGGTCGCGGTCGACCACGGTGACTCTGACGCCTTCCTTCAGCAGGTGATGCGCCGTTGCGAGCCCCACGATACCGGCGCCTATGACGATGACGTGCCTCATGAATCACACCCCTTCTCAGATGAAACAGATGCGCCAGTGAAACCCGATCAGGGTCGGATCGACCGGCAAAATGGCCTCATGTAGATTGGATACATTAAACATATTTTGTCAATCCACTGCTTCTCATCTGCCAAACGCTGAAACAATTCATAGCCTGCAACATCTTTTTTTTTGATATTAAGCCACTGAAAAATATACTTATTTTTTCTATAAATAGAGTTTTTGATACTGCGCGCTTTGAAAAAAACCCCACCGCTCTTTTTCCACTAATAAACATTTGGTAGATTTTTTGGACTTCGAAGATTGGATACAACCTACACATCAACTACACCCCTAAAAACAATGCCAACCAGATCGGGGATTCATATGAACACTGCACGCCACGTAAGCGCCTCTCTCCTGCTCGCCCTCGCCGCCGCCACCTTCATGGCTTCAGCCGTTGCCAACTCGACCCTTGACCAGGTTATTTCGTCCAAAACCCTCAGGTGTGGCGTGCAGCTCGACTATCCACCGGCGGGCTTTCGCAACCGCGCCAACGAGCCGGACGGCTACGATGTTCAGTACTGCAAGGACATGGCCCATGCCCTCGGAGCGGAGGCTGTCATTGTCGAGACGCCCTCCTCCGAGCGCATCCCCGCACTGGTATCCAATCGTATCGACGTGCTGATTGCCTCCGCCTCGATCTCTCCCCAACGCGCCATGAGCGTGAGCTTTTCCCAGCCCTACGTGAACTACACCAACGTAGTGCTCACCCGCAAAGGCGCCAATATCGAGAGCTTCCAGGATTTGAAAGGCCGCCACATTGGCGGTGTCACGGGCACGACAACCGAGCAGGAGCTGCAGGTGCTGCGCAAAGGCTGGAATGACCAGAACGGCAGCTACACGGGTTTCGGCAGCGAAGCGGAAGGTTACCTGGCACTGGCCCAAGGCAAGATCGACGGCGTGATCATCGGAAACGCATCGGCGGCAGCGCTGGTTCAGAGCGGTCAATTCCCTACGCTTGCGATCAAGGGCGTCGCTCCTACGCCTCCTGACCTGTGCGGCATCGCCGTGAAAAGGTCGGACACGCAGATGCTCAACTGGGTGAAGACCTTTGTCTGGGCCCAGGTCAAGAACGGTCGCTACAAAGAGTTGTATGCGCATTACTTCGGTGAAGGCCAGGCGCCTTCGCTCACGGTCGCCGGCGTGGACTACTAACCCACCCTTCGAGCGGCCCGTTTCGGCCGCTCCTGCCCGGAGTCTGCGCTATGTTTGGATACACGTATTACTGGTCGATGGTCTGGGAAAAGCTTCCCGAGCTTATCGAGGGCGCCAAAACGACACTGGCCCTCACCGTACTTTCGATGGTCACCGGCACATTGATCGCCCTTGCGCTGACCTTGTTGCGCAAACACGAAAAAGGCCTCGGCAACGCCCTTGCCACTTCCTGGGTTGAAGTCGCCCGCAATACCCCGGCGCTGTTTCAGGTGTACATGATTTATTTCGGCCTGGGTGCGGTGGGGCTGCACTTCTCCAGCTACACGGCGATGCTGTTGGCGTTGTCGTTCAACAACGCGGGGTACCTGGCGGAGATCTTTCGCGGAGGACTGCAAGCCATTCCAAGGCAACAACATACGGCTGCGCGATCACTGGGTATTTCGTCGTTCGCCGCCTACACCCACGTGGTTTTTCCGCAGTTGTTCAGAATTGTCTATTTCCCGTACGTCAACCAGCTCAACTGGGCACTGCTTAACAGTTCGCTGGGCATGATCATCGGCTTGCGCGAACTCACGGGTGCAACGCAGGCAGCGCAGTCCGAATCGTTCAGGACATTCGAGTTCTTTATCATTGCTGCGGTGATGTATTACCTCATGTCCAAGCTGATCGAGGGCGGCGCCCGACTCACTTTCTGGCGCGTTTTCAAGGGGTAGACAACCATGCAATTTCAACTGGCGTATTCAGGTTTGCACTGGGGCGATATTCCGTTTGTGCTGACCGGTATCTGGCACACCTTGTTACTCACGCTGCTGGCCACGTTTTTTGGCACCTTGCTTGGCCTGCTGGTCGGCTGGCTTCGCCACGAATCAGTCGTCGCCCGGCTCGCACTGGCGCCGTTAGTCAATGTCCTTCGCAGCATCCCGTTGATCATCCAGTTCATCCTGGTCAACAGCCTCTTCGCCATGGCCGGTTTCGGGATAAGCCCATTGCTCATCGGCGTCATCGTTCTGAGTCTCTACATGGGAATGCTGACCTCGGAGCTGGTCCGTTCGGGCTTGCAATCGGTCCGACCCCAACTGAAAAAGGCCAGCCGGTCACTTGGGCTGAGCTACTGGCAGACGCTGCGCCACGTATCCGCACCTCTTGCCTTGCGCACCTTGTTTCCTGGCTGGATCGGCACGGTGATAGGCCTGACCAAAGATACCGCGCTGGTGAGTGTGGTGGGCTATATCGAGCTGCTCAGAGCCTCGCAGATCCTGATCAACCGCTCCAATGAAGCACTCCTGGTACTCGCGGGCACCGGGCTCTTCTACTTTGCAATCTGCTACCCCATTTCCCGCTACAGCCGCCATCTTGAAAAGGTAATGCGCCATGATTGATATCTCGAATGTCCGCAAAAGCTTCGGCCCCATCGAAGTCATCAAGGGCGTCAACCTGACGATCCGCAAAAGTGAAGTCTTGTGCCTGATCGGCGCCAGTGGCTCGGGGAAGTCCACCTTGCTGCAATGCATCAATGGCCTGGAGCCGATCCAAGGCGGCAAAATCGTGGTCGACGGTACGGATGTGCACGCCAAGGGAACGGATCTGAATAAGCTGCGCCAGAAACTCGGCATCGTGTTTCAGCAATACAACGCGTTCCCCCACCTCACCGCGCTGGAAAACGTGGCGCTGGCACCGCGCCTGGTCAAGAAAATCCCCAAGGCCAAAGCCATGCAGTTGGCCCATGAGCACTTGAGTTTCGTCGGCCTGGGCAATCGTGCAGACATGCGCCCCGCAAGCCTGTCCGGAGGCCAGCAGCAACGGCTTGCAATCGCACGCGCCCTGGCGATGCAGCCAGACTACATGCTGTTCGACGAAGTCACCTCCGCCCTCGACCCCGAGCTGGTGGGAGAAGTGCTGGATACCATCCGCAAACTCAAGGACTCCGGCATGACCCTGATCATGGTGACCCACGATATTGCCTTCGCGCGCGAATCCGCAGACCGGATTGCGTTCTTCGATAACGGGCTGATCTGTGAAGTCGGTGACGCGCGCCAGGTCATCAATGAGCCACGGAAGGACAGGACTCGGCAGTTCCTCCAGCGTGTATTGCACTGACAGGATCCACCAGGGCTCGCCCGTTAACAGTCTTTGACAGTTTTTCGACAAAGCTGTCAAAGACCCCCAGGCGCCGCGCCCCTAGCATTCGAGCCTCCAAACCACCTGCCGGGTGCTCTTCATGCTTCGCTCATTGCGCGGTATTCCACTGCTCGGTTGCCTGTTGGGCAGTATCGGCTGCCATGGGCAGCCACCTGCGCCGCCGCCGGTTCCCAAGGGCGATTACAGCGCGATTATCCGCTACCTGCAAAACCGCATCCCCCGCGACATGGCCCAGGCCAATACCCTGGGCCTGTCGATTGCACTGGTGAAAGGCCAGGAATTGATCTGGGCCCGCGGCTTCGGCATGGCCGACAAAGCGTTGGGTGTGCCAGTGACGCCAAACACCGCCTTCCGGGCGGGCGCCATCTCGAAACTCCTTACCGCCAGCGCCGCCCTGCAACTGGTCGAACGCAAGCGGTTGGCGCTGGATGCGCCGATCCAGCAAACGCTGCGTGAATTTCATGTGCGCTCGCGCTTTCATGACGATCAACAAGCCGCCGACCGCGACATCACCTTGCGTCGCCTGCTCAGTCATCAATCCGGCCTTCCCAGTGAACACTTGCGCGACCTGCGTACCGGCTTCGCCATGGGACAGATGCCGTTGCGCCTGTCCGGCGTTTGGCTGAGCACACCGCCCGGCACGCAAGTGGCCTACTCCAACCTGGGTTATGCGTTGGTCGGGGCGGCCATCGAGCGCAGCAGCGGCAATGCGTTTGAAACCCAGCTGCAGCACAGCCTGCTCAAACCCCTTGAGATGAACCACGCGAGTTTTGTCGGTACCGCCGCGCATTCGGGCTACCGCGCACAGGGGTATGAGGACGGTATCGCCAGCACCGACGCGCAAGTCCGTGACCTGGCCGCCGGTGGGTTGTGGGCCAGCCCCGAGGACCTTGGCCATTACGTGCAGATGCTCTTTGCCAAGGGGCTGTACAAAGGCAACCGGGTAATGGCCAGCCGCTCCATCGATGAAATGTTTACCCAACAGAACACCGGCAACGCCCTGGACTTCGATTGCCAGATCGGCCTGGCCTGGTTTCTTGCGCCCTGCGGTGACGAGCCGGTGGGCCCTGGGGTGCGCGCCTTCCAGCACAGTGGCGGTGGCGATGATTTTGCCGCGCAACTGACGTTGCTGCCGGACCAACAGCTGGCTGTGATCATCATGGCCAATGACAGCAAGGCCGAAGATATGGTCGCCACACTCGCCACCGATACCCTGCGCCTGATGCTCCAGGCGCAAACCGGCGAGGCGGTGTGCGGCGACGACTGCCAGGCGCCCCGCCATGGACTGAAGTTGCGCCAGGTGCCGGCCGCCGTCGACCGCCAACGCCTGGCCGGGTTCTATGCCACCGCCTGGGGAATCTTCCGAATCAAAGACGATGCCCAGCGACTGCACGGCGAACTGGCCGGCCATGACTTCGAGCTGCTGCGGGACAACCACGGCTGGCTGCGCGCGCAAAAAAAGGTCCTGGGCTTCTGGCTCAAGGACCTGGGCGAACTGGGCCGCGTGCAGCTTGACGTAATTACCGTACAAGGCCGGCAGATGCTCACCGCGCGCAGCCACGGCCAGCGCGTCGCTATTGGTGAGCGCATCAATCCGCCGCCGCTGTCGCTGGCCTGGGCCGACACCGTCGGCACCTATCAAGTGCTCAATACCCACGAACCCGATGCGCCTTTGAGCGGCATCAGCGTGCGCCTGGAAGAAGGTTTTCTGGTGATTCGCGGCCAACTGCACGACGAACCGCTGACCGACTACATCCTGCTGCCCGTGGACAACGCCCATGCGGTGCTCGCCGGTACCGGCTACGGCCTGGGCGACACCGTCAGCCGCCAGATCAACGGCCTGAGCGCTTCGGGCTATTCCTTCAAACGTACCCACCCCTCCTTGAGTTTCTGAGCCCATGAAAACCCTGATCAATGCCAAACACCTTTGCCTGTCCTTCACCTCCCTGTGTTTGCTAACCGGCGCCGACAACGTGCTGGCCGAGGACTGGGCCTACAGCCTCAAGGCCGGCGTGGCGAACCTGCCGCGCTACAGCGGCAGCGACGAACGCAGGACCACGCCCGTGGTCGGCGCCGCCGTCGTCAGCCCCTGGGGGATTTTCCTCGACACCGACAAAGGCCTGGGCTGGGGCTACGAAGGCAATGCGTTGAGCTTCAGCGCCTACGTCGGCACCAGTGAATCGCGCAAGGATAAAGACGCGTCCATGCACGCGGGCGCCAAACGCCTCAAAGGCATGGGCGAGATCAAGTCACGTGCGCAACTGGGGGTCAGTGCCCGCTACAACCTGGGCAGGGTGGTCGTCGGCGCAACCCTTGAGCACGCCCTCAAGGAAGACGATCACAAGGACAGCGGCAAGGCGTTTACCCACCTGGAACTGAGCCTCGGCACCCAGCTCTATGAAGGCCGCTACGGCTCCGTCGATGCCAGCCTCAACAGCCATTTTGGCGACCGCAACTACTTGCAGACCTGGTACGGCGTGACCACTGGCCAGGCCGCGCGCAGCCGCTTCCAGGCCTACAAGGCGGGTGCGGGCAATATCAGCAATGGCATGAACCTGGTATGGAGCCTGCCGATCAGCGAACACACCCGGTTCTCGACCTTGCTGGACGTGCAGTACCTGGCGGATGAAGCAGGCAAGAGCCCGATCGTGGAGCGGCGGCTGCAGACGTCGGTGATGGGCGCGATCGAATACACCTTCTAGTCGGCATACGCCCATGTCATCCGGAACGACGCCCCGCCCCATTCCGAATCCAGCACTTGCACCTGGCCGCCGTGCCACTGCGACACCCGCTGCACCAGCGCGAGGCCCAGGCCGAAGCCGCCGGTGCGACGGTCGCGGCTGGCGTCCAGGCGCATGAAGGGCTGGAAGATCCTCGAACGGCCTTCTTCCGGCACGCCGGGACCGTCGTCACAGACCCGCACTTCATAGCCACTGCCGAATTTGACCAGCGACACCTCCACGCGGCGCTCGGCGTAGCGGATCGCGTTGCGCAGCAGGTTGATCACCGCACGCGCCATGAAGCGCGGTTCGATCTCGATAAAATCCACCTCGCAGGTGCGCAACGACAGTTGAATGCCGGCGGCCTCAGCCTCCAGCGCCACGCTGCCGATCACACTGTCGAGCCAACTGTGGGCCTCGATGCGCTCACGGGTGACCTGGGTGGCGCCACGCTCCAGGCTGGCGTAGGTAAGCAGCTCGGAGACCATTTCTTCCAGCTCGCCGAGGTCGGCATACATGTCCGCGATCAATTCGCCGCGCTGGCGCGGGTCGCTCTGTTGCTTGAGCTGGTCAAGCTCGAACGACAGGCGCGCAATCGGCGTGCGCAGCTCATGGGACACGGCGTTGGTCAAGTCGCGCTGGTTGGCGATCAGGCTTTCGATGCGCTCGGCCATCTGGTTGAAATGCCCGGCCAACGCGCGCACGGTGGAGCGGCGTGGCAACAGGATGCGTGAACTGAGGTCGTTGTTACCAAAACGTTGCGCCGCCAGGCGAATGTGTTCCAGGTCGCGCCAGTGCGGACGCACCCAGAAATACAGCACGACCGCCAGGCTCAACCCCAGCAGGCCGTAGGCCCACAGGTACAGCCATTTAGGCTCTTCGGGCAGCTTTATATTGAGCAGTTGCGGGCCACCGTCGATCGTGGCGATGAACTCCATGAAATCGCCACGTACCACCAATTGCCCGTCTGCGAGCAATTGCCGCTCGCGTTGGCTCAACCCCAGTTCATCGCGCTGCACCAGGTCCAGACGCAGGCCGTAATAGGGCTGCAGCTCGCGCACCCGGGCCTCGCGCGCGCTCGCCGGCAGTGGTCGCAATTGCTCGACCAGCCCATAGGCCGGGCCACGCATGGCTTCGCGGTTAAAGGTCTCATTGGCTTCAGGCAGCAGTTCGTCGTAGGTGTAGTTGACCAGCCAGATCGCCCCCGCCAGGCCCAGCGCCAGGATGATGTACAGGCGGATGTAGAGCCGCAGCATCTAGACCTCCCACGCGAACGGGTTGAACAGGTAGCCCTTGCCCCAGATGGTCTTGATGCACACCGGCTCGCGTGGGTTGTCGTTGAGTTTGCCGCGCAGTTTGCTGATGTACACATCGACGCTGCGGTTGAGGCCATCGAAGGCAATGCCGCGCATACGGTTGAGGATGTCATCGCGGGACAGGATCGTGCCCGAATTGCTGGCCAGCAGCCACAGCAGCTCGAACTCCATGGTGGTGAGGTCGATCTTGTCGTCGCCCAGGCTGACCACCCGGCAACTGCGATCGATGGACAAGCGCCCGAAGGCCAGGGCCCCGCGCACCGTCGGCTCCGGCGCCTGCCGACGTTGCAGGGCACGCAGGCGCGCCAGCAGCACGGGAGGCTTGATCGGTTTGATCACGTAGTCGTCGGCACCGGACTCCAGGCCAAGGATATGGTCCAGGTCGTCTTCCTTGGCGGTGAGGATCACGATCGGCGTGTCGGACACCGCGCGGATCCCGCGGCACACGTGCAGGCCGCTCTGCCCGGGCAGCATCAGGTCGAGCACAACGATCTTCGGCTTGAAGTCCAGGAACGCCGCCAGGGCCTCGTCGCCGCGATGCTCCACACGCACCTCGAAACCATGCTGCGACAGGAAATGCGCGATCAGCCCTGCCAGTTTTTCGTCGTCTTCAACGAGCAAGACCTTGCCCAGCCCCAGGTTTTCCATAGATTCTCAGTGTGCCGACGCGGATTGAAGAGCAGGCATTATAGGTGGCAAGCTGCGCAACCAGAGCAGCTGGCCAGCATTGGCCGGTGAAGCTTCATGCTTTTAAGAGTTTTTAACAAATAACCTGCACTCTTTAACGCCACCCACAGGGAGTTGTATGCGCAAGGATTACCTGGCGTTCTTTGTATCACTGTTCCTGTCGCGGCTGGGCGACCAGATCCTGCTGTTTATCGTGCCATTGATTGTGTTCCAGACCACCCAAAGCGTCGCCTGGGCCGGGCTGGCGTTCTTTGTCGAATCGCTGCCACGTTACCTGGCGTTCCCGGTGTGCGGCGCATTGTGCGACAGGTTTGCACCGGCGCGCATCCTGCATGTCAGCCAAGTTTACCGGGCGCTGGCCTGTGTGCTGGCGGTCGCCTTGTACGCGGTGTTCGACGGTATCTACTGGATCGTGGTGCTTTCGGCGCTGTGCGGGGTGCTGACCACCCAGGGCATCATGGCGCGGGAGGTCCTGATGCCGCGCGTCTTCGAGCAGTACACCTACGCCAAGACCCTGTCCTATTCACAGATTGCTGACCAGAGCGGCCTGGTGCTTGGCCCGCTCGTCGCCGCCCTGATGCTGGAGGTGTGGGCCTGGCATTGGGTGGTGCTGGGGATCGCCGGGCTGTTTGTGCTGGCCGACCTGGCGATGCTGGTCTGGCAGCGCAACACCACGGTGAACCTGGCGCGCTTCGATCAGCATGGGGACATCTGGCTGCAACCGCTGCGCATCGCCTTCGGGCATATTCGCAACTTGCCGGAACTGAAGCGGATCATTGCCCTCGCGGTCGGTGTGAACCTGATCATCGGCGTGACGCTGGCCACCTCGGCAGCGATGGTCACGGGGCAGTTCGCCGCCGGTAAAGACGCCTATGCGCTGTTGCAGGCCGCCGGCGCGGGGGTAACGATCGCCATTCTGTTTTACTTGGCACGCGCGACCCTGGCGTTGAAAGTGCTGGGCGGGCTGTCGTATTCGATGATCGGCGTCGGGGCGCTGGTCATGGCGTTCAGTCCCGACCTGTGGGCCTATAGCCTGGGTTTCCTGCTGGTCACCGGTTTCGACAAGATGTTCAACGTGTACATGCGCAGCACGCGTCAGCGGGTTATCCCCGCGCAGGATTTCGGCAAAACGGTGGGCGTTATCACGTTATTCAACAACCTCGCGCAACCCTTGGCCGGCCTTGCGATTGCCGTGCTGGCCGCGCCTTTGAGTACCCAGACGGTGATCTTGCTGCTGACCTTGGTCAGCGCATTGATCGGCGTGGCCGTGGCCTCAGGCTGGCACGCCACTGTGAAAGCGGAACTCGACGTCGGGTGATTCGATCAATTCGTGCTCGGCCGCCCTCACCCGCTCGATGACCTGGGCGATATCCTTGGCGTCGCCATACTGGTACGCCAGCTTCAGGTAACCCTGGAAGTGCCGTGCCTCGCTTTTCAATAAACCGAAGTAGAACTTGCCGAGCTCTTCGTCCAAATGCGGCACCAGCGCTTCGAAACGCTCGCAACTGCGCGCTTCGATAAAGGCGCCCACCACCAGGGTATCCACCAGCTTGACCGGCTCGTGACTGCGCACGACTTTGCGCAAACCGGAGGCATAACGCCCGGCATGCAACTGGCGCAGCTCCACCTTGCGCTTCTTGATCAGACGCATGACTTGCTCATGGTGCACCAGCTCTTCGCGGGCCAGGCGCGACATCATGCTGATCAGGTCAACATGGCCGTGGTACTTGGCGATCAGGCTCAGGGCGGTGCTGGCGGCCTTGAATTCGCAGTTCTTGTGGTCGATCAGCAGGGTTTCCTGATCGGCCAGCGCGGCCTGGACCCAGGCATCAGGGGTGCGGCAACCGAGGAATTCGTGGATTTCTGGCAGGTTCATCGGGCTCACGGGCAAAAAGGCTCACAAAAGGGCGTCGATTATACCGACCGCGCCGCAGACCACCAGTCGCTGGCCTTGATGCGCATCAACATGACGTCTGCCGCGCAGCAACTATAGTTGTTGCCTATGCCCCTTCCTGGAGATCCCGATCATGCAAGCTATCCGCAGCATCCTGGTGGTCATCGAGCCCGAGCATTCGGAAAGCCTGGCCCTCAAGCGCGCCAAGCTGATCGCCGGCGTCACCGGCGCGCACCTGCACTTGCTGGTCTGCGACAAGCAGCATGAGCATTCGGCGCTGTTGAGCCTGCTCAAGTCGGGTTTGCAGGAAGACGGCTACAGCGTCAGCACCGAGCAGGCGTGGAATACCAGCCTGCATGAAACCATTATCGACGTGCAGCAGGCCGAAGGGTGCGGGCTGGTGATCAAGCAGCACTTTCCCGACAGCCCGCTGAAAAAAGCCCTGTTGACGCCGGCAGACTGGAAACTTCTGCGTTATTGCCCGTGCGCCGTGCTGCTGGTCAAGACGGCTACGCCGTGGGCGGATGGCGTCATCCTGGCGGCGATTGATGTGGGCAACTCCGATGCAGAACATCAGCAACTGCACAACGCGATCATTGATCACGGCTTTGAAATCGCCAGCCTGGCCAAGGCGCAGCTGCATGTGATCAGCGCCCATCCGTCGCCCATGTTGTCGGCGGCGGATCCGACGTTCCAGCTCAGGGAAACCATCCAGGCGCGTTACCGCGAGCAGTGCAAGGCGTTTCAAGCAGCGTTTGATGTAGACGACTCGCACCTGCATATCGAGGAAGGGCCGGCGGATGTGTTGATCCCGTTCGCAGCCCACAAGTGGCAGGCGGCCGTGACGATCATCGGCACCGTGGCGCGCACCGGGCTGTCGGGGGCGCTGATCGGGAATACGGCGGAGGTGATACTGGATGCGGTGGAGAGTGATGTGCTGGTGCTCAAGCCACAGGCGTTGATGGATCACCTGGAGGAGCTGGCGACCAAGGCCTGATCATCCAGACACAAACGGTCAAAGGTGGGAGCTGGCTTGCCTGCGATAGCGGTGTGTCAGCAGCGGACACCTGGCCTGATACACCGCTATCGCAGGCAAGCCAGCTCCCACAGTTTTAATCCGTGCCGGTCAGTGGTCCAGTGCATCCTTCAGGAAACCGGGGGCGATATAGCGCTGGTAATGCGCTTCGGAGAGGATAAAGAACTCCCGATCAATCGCATCCCGCAGTTCAGGCAAGGGCCAGTCGCGGAACTCCGGCAGCAGCACCATGCCATACGCCTCCAGATTGGAAATCACCCGCGCGCCCCGCGCAATCAGTTGGTAGGCCCAGCAGTACGCGGACTGATGCGGCACAAAGCGGATCTTGCGTTGCTCCAGTTGGCCGCGCAGGGTCTTGGGGTCGAAAACTTCCAGCTTGGCGACCATCACCTGCACCAGCAGTAGCTCCAGCCGCAGCCAGACCGCGCGTTTTTCTTCTTCGTTATAGCCGTTCCACTGGATCACTTCATGGTGGAAGCGCTTGCAGCCACGGCACACGAGATCGCCGTATACCGTGGAGCACAGGCCGACGCAGGGGGTCTTGATGGTTTGGTGGGACATGGGCAACGGCACGCAGATCAGCGAAACAATGCGCCATGTTAGCCCTTTGTCTAACCTTCATCACCCTGCAAACTTGGTGTGGCAACTTACCTTTAGTTTTTTTTTGCCGTAGAATCACCCGGCCTTGTAAGGCGCCAATAATCCGCTGGAAGCTGTTTTCAAAGCGTCACGAGCACAGTCGTTCCTTCAGAACGGTGTTGGCGATGGTCAATGACTCGGTAGGTCAGAGCCCTCGCCAACCCTCATCAGCTCCGTTCTGCAGGCGTAAAACTTTGAAAGCAGCTTCTGTGAGAGATGCCGGCAGCGCTGGCTTTGCGGCCCAAAAAGCCCCCGAGCGCACGCGTGCCGGTCATGTCTGGATGAGCGTCCCGTGGGACCACTGATGAGGGTAATAACTGTGCTTGAAGCCTACCGCAAACATATCGAAGAGCGTGCAGCCCTGGGTATCGTTCCCCAGCCGCTTAACGCCGAACAAACCGCAGGCCTGGTCGAGCTGCTGAAAAATCCCCCGGCTGGCGAAGAAGAATTCCTCGTTGACCTGATCACCAACCGCATTCCTCCAGGCGTTGACGAAGCTGCCTACGTCAAGGCCGGTTTCCTGTCCGCCCTGGCCAAGGGTGAAGCCACTTCCCCCCTGATCGACAAGAAACGCGCCGTTGAACTGCTGGGCACCATGCAAGGCGGCTACAACATCGTGACCCTGGTCGAGCTGCTGGACGACGCCGAACTGGCTCCTGTCGCCGCCACCCAGCTCAAGCACACCCTGCTGATGTTCGATGCGTTCCACGACGTGGCTGAAAAAGCCCGCAACGGCAATGCGCACGCCAAGGCCGTGATCCAGTCCTGGGCTGACGGCGAGTGGTTCAGCAACCGCCCTACCCTGGCCGACAAAATCAGCCTGCGCGTATTCAAGGTCACCGGCGAAACCAACACCGACGACCTGTCCCCCGCGCCTGATGCCTGGTCCCGTCCCGACATCCCTCTGCACGCCCTGGCCATGCTGAAAATGGCCCGTGAAGGCATCGTGCCGGACGAGCAAGGCAAGACCGGCCCGATGAAGCAGATCGAAGAGATGCGCGGCCAAGGCTTCCCGATTGCCTACGTCGGCGACGTGGTCGGTACCGGTTCCTCGCGTAAATCCGCGACCAACTCGGTGCTGTGGTTCTTCGGCGATGACGTGCCCTTTGTTCCGAACAAGCGCGCCGGCGGCTTCTGCTTCGGCAGCAAGATCGCTCCCATCTTCTACAACACCATGGAAGATGCCGGCGCACTGCCAATCGAATTCGACGTGTCCAACATGAACATGGGCGACGTGATCGACCTGTACCCGCATGCTGGCAAGGTCTGCAAACACGGTACCGACGAAGTCATCACCACCTTCGAAATGAAGACCCCGGTGTTGTTGGACGAAGTTCGCGCCGGCGGCCGTATCCCGCTGATCATCGGCCGCGGCCTGACCGACAAGGCACGCGCTGAACTGGGCCTGGGCCCTACCGACCTGTTCAAGTTGCCTGAAGCGCCTGTCGACACCGGCAAAGGCTTCACCCTGGCACAGAAAATGGTCGGCAAGGCGTGCGGCCTGCCGGAAGGCAAAGGCGTTCGTCCTGGCACCTACTGCGAACCGAAGATGACCACCGTCGGCTCCCAGGACACCACCGGTCCCATGACCCGTGATGAACTGAAAGACCTGGCGTGCCTGGGCTTCTCGACCGACCTGGTCATGCAGTCGTTCTGCCACACCGCGGCGTATCCAAAGCCGATCGACGTGACCACCCACCACACCCTGCCTGACTTCATCATGACCCGTGGCGGTGTATCGCTGCGTCCAGGCGACGGTATCATCCACAGCTGGCTGAACCGCATGCTGCTGCCGGACACCGTGGGCACCGGTGGTGACTCCCACACCCGTTTCCCGATGGGCATTTCGTTCCCGGCAGGCTCCGGCCTGGTCGCGTTCGCCGCCGCCACTGGCGTGATGCCACTGGACATGCCGGAATCGATCCTGGTGCGCTTCAAAGGCAAAATGAAGCCTGGCATCACCCTGCGTGACCTGGTTCATGCCATTCCTTACTACGCGATCCAGTCGGGCCTGCTGACGGTCGAGAAGAAAGGCAAGAAGAACGCCTTCTCCGGCCGCATCCTGGAAATCGAAGGCCTGAACGACCTGACGCTGGAGCAGGCTTTCGAGCTGTCCGACGCCTCGGCCGAACGCTCGGCTGCCGGTTGCACCATCAAGCTGTCCAAAGAGTCCGTCACCGAGTACCTGAACTCCAACATCACCCTGCTGCGCTGGATGATCGGCGAAGGCTATGGTGATCCACGTACTCTGGAACGTCGTGCTCAAGCGATGGAAGCCTGGGTTGCCAACCCGGAGCTGATGGAAGCTGATGCCGACGCCGAATACGCCGAAATCATCGAGATCGACCTGTCGGAAATCAACGAGCCGATCCTGTGCGCGCCGAACGACCCGGACGATGCCCGTCTGTTGTCCAGCGTTGCCGGCGAGAAGATCGACGAAGTGTTCATCGGTTCGTGCATGACCAACATCGGTCACTTCCGCGCTGCCGGCAAGCTGTTGGAGCAGGTCAAGGGCCAGTTGCCAACTCGCCTGTGGCTGTCGCCGCCGACCAAGATGGACGCTCACCAGTTGACCGAAGAAGGCTACTACGGCATCTACGGCAAGGCCGGCGCGCGCATGGAAATGCCGGGCTGCTCGCTGTGCATGGGTAACCAGGCACGTGTCGAGCCGAACTCGACCGTGGTATCCACGTCGACCCGTAACTTCCCGAACCGCCTGGGTGACGGCGCTAACGTCTACCTGGCGTCGGCCGAGCTGGCGGCAGTGGCTTCCACCCTGGGTCGCCTGCCGACCGTCGAGGAGTACATGGGCTACGCGGCGAAACTGGACACCATGGCCAGTGACGTCTACCGCTACCTGAACTTCGACCAGATCGCCGAGTTCCGCAAGATCGCAGCAAGCGCCAACATCCCGGTGATTCAAGCCTAAGGTGTTGATGTGAAGGGACGCCGCGTATCGCAAGGTACGCGGCGTTTTTTTTATGCCTGGAATACAGTGTTAATAGCAACCCTAAACAAATGTGGGAGCTGGCTTGCCTGCGATAGCGGTGTCTCAGTCAGCCCATCTGACACTGATACACCGCTATCGCAGCGATGCGGCGACCCGACAAGCCAGCTCCCACAGTTTCAGCCCTGTTCAGTCATATAGACCGCGTGAGGCTTAAGCAATAAACGAATACACCAACGCCGTAATCGCCACCAACCCCACCGCCGTGACAAACACATTCGACGCCTGCCCGCGGTATTTGGCCATGGCCGGCACCTTGCGGATCGCGTACATCGGCATCAGGAACAGGATCGACGCGATGATCGGCCCGCCCAGTGTCTCGATCATGCCCAGGATGCTCGGGTTGAGCGTGGCAACGATCCAGCACACCACCAGCATGAAGGCGGCCGTCATGCGGTCCAGGTTCTTGGCGCCCGGACGGCGGCCGGTCTTCAGCACCAGACCCTTGAGGCCTTCGCTGGCGCCGATATAGTGCCCCAGGAACGACTTGGCGATCGCCACGAACGCGATCAACGGCGCGGCAAACGCGATGGTGGGGTTATTGAAGTGATTGGCCAGGTAGGACAGGATCGACAGGTTCTGCGCTTTCGCTTCAGCCAACTGCGCCGGCGACAGGGTCAACACGCAGCTGAATACGAAGAACAGCACCATCGCCACCATCAACAAGTGCGCGCGGGCCAGGATCTGCGAGCTGCGCTGATCGGCGTGAGCACCGTACTGGCGCTTCTGGTCGACCGCAAAGGCCGAGATGATTGGCGAATGGTTGAACGAAAACACCATCACCGGAATCGCCAGCCACAGGGTATTGAGCAATGCTGACGGCGACGGGACCACGCTGGCGGTGCTGAGGATGCCGCCACTCCAGTGCGGCACCAGGTACACCGCCAGGAACAGCAAGGCGACGATAAACGGATACACCATCAGGCTCATGGCCTTGACGATCACCTGTTCACCGCAACGCACGACGGCCAGCAGGCCGAGGATCAGCACGAACGACAGGATCGCCCGTGGCGGCGGCTGGATGTGCAGTTGGTGCTCCATGAAGCTGCCAACGGTATTGGTCAACGCCACGCTGTAGATCAGCAGGATCGGGAAGATCGCAAAGAAGTACAGCAGCGTGATCAGCGCGCCGGCCTTGATGCCAAAGTGTTCTTCAACCACGTCGGTGATGTCGGAGCCCCCGCGCCCGGACAGGACGAAACGGGTCAGGCCACGGTGGGCGAAGAACGTCATCGGGAAGGCCAGCAGCGCCAGGATCACCAGCGGCCAGAAGCCGCCCAGGCCCGCGTTGATCGGCAAGAACAGCGTGCCGGCGCCAATGGCGGTGCCGAACAGGCCAAGCATCCAGGTGGTGTCCTGGCGGCTCCAGGTTGTGAGGGTTGCAGGTGTCGTCTCATAGCGTTCGTCGACGCTATTGGCCTGATCATTCATCCGGTCGGATCTCCGCATTGACACGGCCGGGACGAGTCAGAAAACCTGACAGGCAGCGCCCCGATCATAGAAGGGGCCGGATTGTCCGGGATTCTTTTGAATAAGCAAAGACTTAGCTGAGGAACGGTGGGCCGGTGCAGCGGCCAGAATCGGGCGCAACGCGCCGCTGTCCGGGGCATTGCCGGTTGACAGCGCCTCGCCGACGCCAGCATGATCGGGCCATGAATGTTATCGCGCTGAACCTCACCCGCACCCCCACCACGACCGCTTCCGGCGGGCCGTGCGGTGGCTGTGAGTGCCTGAGCTAGACACTTCACGGATCCAACCCAAGGCCCCGCCAGCAATGGACGGGGCCTTTTTAGTGCTCCGCCATTCGGCAATCACAAGGAGCAGCACCATGGCTGACGCCCTGCTGATCATCGATATGCAGACCGGTTTATACGACGGCCCGGAAAAACCCTTCGAACGCGAACGCGTGCTGCACACCATCAACCAGCTGATCCAGCGCGCACGCCGCGCAGGCAAGCCGATCTACGTGGCCTGTCACACAGGCCCGGCTGGTTCACCGATTGAAGCCGGCAGCCCCCTCTGGCAACTGTGGCACGCACTGGACGTGGACGCGTCCCGTGATCACCTGTTCAACAAGACCCGCCCCAGCTGCTTCCTCGGCACGGATCTGGAGCAGCACCTGAAAGCGGCGCAGGTCGATGAACTGGTGGTCGTGGGTATGAAAACCCAGTTCTGCATCGACACCACCTGCCGTGTGGCGGTGGAGCTGGGCTTTTCTGTGGTATTGCCGCAGGACGCTCATACCTGCATGGACACGCCGGCACTCAAGGCCGAGGCGATTATTGAGCATCACAATGCAACGTTGTCCGGCGCGTTTGTGCAGCAGGTCAAGGCAATGGACGTTTGGAAGTGAGTACTTCGCGCTAAAACGCCGAAGTCTCCAGGTTCGCGTTGCGCAGTTCGCCCTTTATAGCGACCTGCGCAACCTCCAGTTTTTCGACCAGTTCGGCCGTCTCGTGGGCGGTAAGCGCCATAATCGGCCGGTCCCAGTCGTGGTTCTTGATGACATTGATCCGAAAACCACCTGCCGTATCAAACTCAGGATACCAGCCGACATCCAGCAAATAGCCACCAGCAAACTCCACCTGGAGCATGTCCTCCTTTAGCAGGTCTACTTGTTTGACCACCGCGACATCCTGCAAGAGCGATAGCTCGTCGTGGGTCACCGTACCACCGGTAAAGTTGAGCGGGATCAATTTATTAACCTCCTGAATTCCTGTTCAGAAATGGGATGACCGTGAATAGCGCCTGAGCTGAGTTCAACCCGGACCCAGCGACTGAGCCGGCCTTGGCTGGCGCCTATGCAATAGGGGAACTCCATCACCTTCCAGGGCCTGCCGTTAGCGGTTGGCGTACCATTTTTATAGGCCTCTCTTTCGATCTTTTCAATAGCGATCCCCGGCCGGTACTTGGCCGGACCGGCAAGCGTGCTGGCAATGACCGTTCGCCAAGGGATGAGCGTGGAAGGGCAGTGTTTGTATCCATAGGGCGTCCATTCAATATCGTCAGATGTGGCAGGAACAAGCATCCATGTCGTCTCTGCAGGTGGGAAAGTCGCTGAAGTCTGACGCAACCCATCGACCCTGGACGAACGGTCTGGAAATTCAGAATGGCCTTACGGAAAAAGAAATTTTTCCATCTCGGCAAAACGCTCCCTCCTACAAATCCCGCATACTGCCTCCCTCAAACCCTTCAGGAAGCGCCTTCCGATGACTGCAACTGTTCTGGTCCTGGTTGAAACCATCAACGAATACCTGCCCATCATCGAGAGCAACGACTTTCACGTGATCCTGGCGCCGACGCCCGCCGAACGCGCCAACGCCATCAAGGCCCACGGTGGCCAGATCAAGGCGGTGCTGACCCGGGGCCCGCTGGGCTTGTATGCCGAGGAAATCGCCGCCCTGCCGCTGCTGGAAATCATCTGCGTGATCGGCGCCGGCTACGAACACGTGGACCTGCAGGCCGCCAGCAATCGCGGGATTGTCGTTACCAACGGCGCGGGTGTGAATGCGCCGTCGGTGGCCGACCATGCCATGGCGTTGTTGCTGGCGCTGGTGCGCGGCATCCCGCAGACGGACGCCGCCGTGCGCCGCAGTGAATGGCCGAAGGTGATGCGCCCTTCCCTGGGCGGCAAGCAGCTGGGCATTCTCGGGCTCGGCGCCGTGGGCCTGGAGATCGCCAAGCGCGCATCGCTGGGGTTCGGCATGCAGGTGAGCTATCACAACCGCCAGCCGCGCGATGATGTCGACTACACCTACTGCGCCACCGCCGTGGAACTGGCGCGCACCTCGGATTTCCTGATCCTGGCCACGCCCGGCGGCGCCGGCACCCGGCACCTGATTGATCGCCACGCCCTGGATGCCCTGGGGCCCAATGGCTACCTGGTCAACATCGGCCGTGGCAGCGTGGTGGTCACCGCCGACCTGATCGCGGCCCTGGAGCAACGCCGCATCGGTGGCGCCGCGCTGGATGTGTTCGACGACGAACCCAAGGTGCCCGACGCACTCAAGACGCTCGCCAATACCGTGCTCACCTCCCATGTTGCGGGCCTGTCGCCGGAAGCCGCCCATGACACCGTGCAGCGCGTGGCCGACAACCTGGTGGAATACTTCGCCGGACGGCCGGTGCTCACGCCGGTGGCATTGCCCCCGCCCAATAAATGACCGATCAGGCACGCTGATCATCCTCCAACACGCTAACCTATTAAGCCGCCCCGACCTTGTCGCTGGGCGGTTGCGCGCATTAGATTAGGAAATAGTCCAAGGCCTTTAGAATAAGCAGAAGGGATAAGCATGGCGCTGAACGACCAATCGACACAGATTCGCCCAGGCGAAGAACTTGATGCCAACCTGATCGATCCCTACCTCAAGGTCCATATCCCCGGCCTGAGCGGCACGCCCAGCATCAGCCAGTTCCCCGGTGGCGCGTCCAACCTGACCTACCTGCTGGAATATCCGGGCCAGGAGTTCGTGCTGCGCCGCCCGCCCTTTGGACACAAGGCCAAATCCGCCCACGACATGGGCCGCGAATACCGCATTCTCAATCAGCTCAAAGACGGCTTCCCCTATTGCCCCAAGGCCTACGTGCATTGCACCGACGAGTCGGTGATCGGCGCCGAGTTCTACGTGATGGAACGCGTCAACGGCATCATCCTGCGCGCAGATCTCCCGGCAGAGCTGAACCTGGACGCGAGCAAGACCGAGGCGTTGTGCAAAAACTTTATCGACAAGTTCGTCGAACTGCACCAGGTGGATTACGCCGCCTGCGGCCTGGCGGACCTGGGCAAGCCCGAAGGGTACGTGGCGCGTCAGATCCGTGGCTGGAGCGAGCGCTACGAAAAAGCCCTGACCCCCGACGCTCCTCGCTGGGAAGCCGTGCGCGCCTGGCTCAACGACAAGATGCCGGCCGACCATCCAACCTCAAGCATCGTGCACAACGACTACCGCTTCGATAACGTGATCCTCGACCCGCGCAACCCGATGCAGATCATCGGCGTGCTGGACTGGGAACTCACTACCCTTGGCGATCCGCTGATGGACCTGGGCAACACCCTCGCCTACTGGATCGAAGCCGGTGACCCTGCGCCGGTGCAACTGATGCGCCGCCAGCCGAGCAACGCCCCCGGCATGCTGACCCGCCGCGAATTCGTCGACTATTACGCCGAGCGCTCCGGCATCCGGGTCGACAATTTCGACTTCTACTACACCTACGGCCTGTTCCGCCTGGCCGGCATCGTGCAGCAGATCTATTACCGCTTCTTTCATGGCCAGACCCAGGACAAACGCTTCGCGCAGTTCATTCACATGAACAAGCTGCTGGAGCAGATGAGCCTGATCGTCATCGGCAAATCAGCGCTCTGATCGCCCACAACAAGGAACTCCCATGTCCAAGACCCACCTGTTCGACCTCGATGGCAAGATTGCATTCGTGTCCGGCGCCAGCCGGGGCATTGGTGAGGCCATCGCCAAGTTGCTGGCCCAGCAAGGCGCCCACGTGATCGTGTCCAGCCGCAAGCTGGAAGGCTGCCAGCATGTGGCCGATGCGATCATCGCCGACGGCGGCAAGGCCACGGCCGTGGCGTGTCATATCGGTGAAATGGAGCAGATCACCCAAGTCTTCGCCGGTATCCGCGAACAATTCGGGCGCCTGGATATCCTGGTCAACAACGCCGCGACCAACCCCCAGTTCTGCAACGTACTGGACACCGACCTCGGCGCCTTCCAGAAAACCGTGGATGTGAACATCCGCGGCTATTTCTTCATGTCGGTGGAAGCCGGCAAGCTGATGCGCGAAAACGGCGGCGGCAGCATCATCAACGTGGCCTCGATCAACGGGATCTCGCCGGGTGTGTTCCAGGGCATCTACTCGGTCACCAAGGCCGCGGTGATCAACATGACCAAGGTCTTCGCCAAGGAATGCGCCGAGTTCGGCATTCGCTGCAACGCGCTGTTGCCGGGCCTGACCGACACCAAGTTTGCCTCGGCGCTGGTGAAGAACGACGCGATCCTGAAGATGGCCCTGGCGCAGATCCCGCTCAAGCGCGTGGCTGACCCGAGCGAAATGGCCGGCGCCGTGCTGTTCCTGGCCAGCGATGCCTCGAGCTACACCACCGGTGTGTCGTTGAATGTGGACGGTGGCTTCCTGTCCTGATCACAGGTTGGGCGGCTGCTGCCGAAAACTCACTGCCAGGCGGTTCCAGCCACTGATGCTGGACACCGCCATGGTCAGGTCCACCAGTTCCTGCTCGCTGAATTCCACGCGCACCGCCGCGTACAACTCGTCCGACACCGTCGAGGTCGGCAGCGTCGCTACCGACTCGCTCCAGGCCAATGCCGCCTTTTCCCGCGCGGTGAAGAACGGCGAGTCACGCCAAACGCACAACGCGAACAAGCGCCGCTCGGTTTCGCCGCGCTGACGCGCCGCCATCGAATGCATGTCAGTGCAGAAACCGCAGTGGTTGAGCTGCGAGACACGAATCTTGATCAGCGCCAGCAGGGGCTTTTCGATGGACAAGCCAAAGGTGGTCGCCTCCAGCATCAGCATGCCCTTGAGCGCTTGCGGCGAGGCGGAGTAATAATCCAGGCGCGATTCCATGGGACGGTTCTCTGACGGCGGGTGCGATGACAGTCCAGCCTAGCGTTCATCAGGCATACGCCCTATAGCCAATCGGCCGGTTTGTGCGAAGACCATTTTGCGCCTGCCCCGCGCGCGCGTAGTCTTGGCGCAGACTCAATGCGCGGGATACGACATGGAATTGCACGTGGTGATCAACGGCCGCAAGGACCTGGCCGAACAGCTCTACCAGCAGTTGCGCGAAGCCATCGGCTGCGGGCGTCTGGTCGCCGGCGCACAACTGCCGCCCAGCCGCCTGCTCGCCGAACAGTTGGGCGTGTCGCGCAAGACTGTTTCCGACACCTACGCCGCCCTGACCTACGAAGGCTTGCTGATCGGCAAGACCGGCCGGGGTACCTTCGTCAACGCCGGCACCCCACAGAGCGAACGCCTGCAATCCGCCACCGACCTGGCCTGCGCAGCCAACCTGGCGAAGTGGCAATCGCTGCCCTCGCCCATGCGCCACCCCACCCGCGACAGTACGTTGCGCTATGAATTTATCGGCGGTGCCACCAGCCGTAACCAGTTCCCTCAGGACGAATGGCGGCGTTGCACCCAGGACGCGCTGCGCCGCATCGCCCAGAACAGCGGGTTCTACAGCCAGCCCGAAGGCTTGCCGGCCTTGCGCAGTGCCATCGCCGGGCACATCGCGTTCTCGCGCGGGGTCAACTGCCGAGACAGCGACATCATCGTCACCAACGGCGCCCAGCAGGCGCTGGACCTGATCGCCCGTGTGGTGCTGGAGCCAGGCAGCACCGTGGCCATGGAAGACCCGGGCTACAGCCCCGCCCGCCAGCTATTCATGGCAATGGGCGCCCGCGTCGCCAGCGTTGCGGTGGATGACCAAGGTATCCAGGTCGACCGGATTCCCCACGGCACGCGGCTGATCTACGTGACGCCCTCCCATCAATTCCCGCTCGGCATGCCCATGAGCCCGTCGCGCCGTGAAGCGCTGCTGGCACGGGCGTTCGAGCTGGGCGCGATCATCATCGAGGACGATTACGACAGCGAATTCCGCTACGAGGGGCGGCCCACCGACTCCCTGCAAAGCATGGACAGCCGCGGTGTGGTGACCTACGTCGGGACCTTTTCGAAAACCTTGCTGCCGGAGCTGCGCCTGGGCTACGCGGTGCTGCCACCGGCGATTCATGGCGCGGTGCTCAAGGCCAAGCAGCTCACCGACCAGCACAGCTCGACGCTGCCGCAATGGGCCTTGGCCAAATTCATCAGTGAAGGCTACCTGCTCAAGCATATCCGCCGCTGTCATACGGTGTATGCCGGGCGTCGCGAGCGAATCCTGCAGCGCCTGGCGGGGGATCTGTCGCCGTGGTTCGAAGCCGTGCCTACCGTGGCCGGGTTCCACATGGCGGCGCTGTGCAAGGTGCCGGTGGACATCCCGTTGCTGATGCAGCTGGCGCGCCAGGTCGAAGTGGGTCTGTACCCCCTGGATGTGTTCTTCCACGACACTCCGGTGCGTCCGGGCCTGATCATCGGCTTCGGCGCCATCGAAACCCTGGATATCGACCCGGCGCTGGACAAGGTCCGCGATATTCTCAAGCAGATTGGCTAGCGGACTTTCCGCCGGATTGGCCATTGGTCCTGGCGCCAGGAGGTTCTAGCCTGCGCACTGACATCCGCCCCGGAGACCATTGCCATGCCAGCCTGTGCCTTCAACACTGTCCATGTCCGCGCGACCGCCGGGCGGTCAACGCAACTGGGCGAGCGCCTGCAGCAGATCGCCCAAGCCATACGCACCGCCCCCGGCTGCCTGGGTTACACGGTGCAGCGCGACCCGTTCGACCCTGAATTGTGGACCGTCAGCGGCCATTGGGCCTGTGTCGAGCAGCTCAACGCCCACTTCAGCCTGCCCGCCCTGCAAGGCTTTATCGAACTGACCGGCGAGCGCTTGGCGCAGCGTTTAACGTTCGACCACTGAGGCATTGGTCTACAGGTCTTCGCCGGGATTGATCAGTGGGCTCGACACCTCTCCCAGCGCCGTCAGGGCCACCCGTAAAAACAACACGCTGCGCGATGCGGCCGGGGCGTCTGCCATGGGGAACATCCGGGGCTGGATTAATTTATATTTCGACCATAATATGAGTTAAAAATTATGTTCGTAATTTTTTCCAACTGGTACCCGGAGCCCGCCATGCACCCTTTCCCCCTGCGTCTTCTCACTCCCCTGGCGCTGTTGATCGTGCTCAGTGGCTGCAACAGCCAGGCCGACACCACCGCCCAAGCGCCTCAACCACGCCCGGTTCTGGCTGCCAAGGTCGAGGCGGCCGGCACCCAGCAAAGCGCCTATACCGGCGTAGTGGCAGCCCGTACTGAAAGCGACCTGGGGTTCCGGGTCGGCGGCAAGGTCATCGAACGCAAGGTCGATCCCGGCCAGCATGTGTCCCGTGGCGATACCCTGCTGGTGCTGGACATCGGCGACTTCGAACTGGCCCTGCGCTCGGCGAAAAACCGCGTCAACGCCGCCCAGGCGCAACTGCGTCAGCGCCGTGACGACGAAAACCGCTACCAACGCCTGGCCAGCACCGGCGCGGTGTCGCGGCAGATCTTCGACCAGTCGGCGACCAACCTGCGCGTCGCCGAGGCCGAACTGGCCGCGGCGCAATCCGACGCCAGCCAGATCGAGAACCGCCGCACTTACTCAGTCCTCAAGGCCGATGGCGACGGCATCATCACCGACGTGCGGGCGGACCGTGGCCAGGTGGTCGCCGAAGGCCAGATCGTCGCGCGCCTGGCCCATGACGGCGCCCGCGAAGCCATCGTCAACCTGCCGGAAAACCAGCGTGGGCAAGCTGCGCAGAACGCCCTGGCCTCCCCCTTCGGCGCCCCGGACCAGGCCGTGACCGCAACCCTGCGTGAACTGTCCGCCAGCGCCGACCCGACCACCCGCACCTACCGTGCCCGCTATGTCTTGCACGGCGCCGTCGAGCGTTTCGCCCTCGGTTCGACCATCACCGTGCGCTTGCAAGGCAACGGCCAGGCCCAGCAAACCCGCGTGCCCATCGGCGCCCTGCAGGATTCGGGACAAGGCACCGGCGTATGGCTGATCGGCGCCGACGACAAGGTCAGCTTCGCCCCGGTGAAAGTCGCCAGTCTCGGCCAGGAAGACGCCTTGCTGGACAGCGGCGTGACGCCCGGACAGGTCATCGTTGCCCTCGGCGCACACCTGCTGCACAACGGTGATGCGGTACGCCTGCTGCCCGCCCAGGTGCTGGCTCTCAACCGCAAACAGGATAACTGAGCATGCGCGGCATCAACCTCTCCGAACTGGCGGTCAAGCACCGCGCAGTGACGCTGTTTCTGATCATCGCGATCCTTGCCGCCGGGGTCTTCTCGTTCGGCAAGCTGGGGCGCGCCGAAGACCCGCTGTTCACCGTCAAGGTCATGACCATCACCGCCGCCTGGCCCGGCGCCACGGCCCGGGAAATGCAGGAACAGGTAGCCGACCGCCTGGAAAAACGCCTGCAGGAACTCGACTACTACGACCGCGTGGAAACCATCGCCCAGCCGGGGTTTGTGTCGATGCGCATGACCTATAAGGAATCCGCGCGCCCCAGCGAGGTCCAGGACCTGTTCTACCAGACCCGCAAAAAGCTCAGCGATGAAGCCGCGCGATTGCCCAACGGCGTGATCGGGCCGTTCTTCAACGATGAATATTCCGATGTGTACTTTGCGTTATACGCCCTGGAAGCCGAACACCTGCCGCACCGCCAGCAAGTACAGATGGCCGAAGACCTGCGCCAGGGTTTTCTCAACCTGCCGGGGGTGAAGAAGGTCAATATCCTCGGCGAGCAGGCCCAGCGCATTTTCGTCGAGTTTTCCTATGAGCGCCTCGCCACCCTGGGCATCAAGCCGGACCAGATCTTCGCCGCCCTCGCCGCGCAGAACGCCGTGGCGCCCTCGGGGTTCGTGGAAACCGCCGGTGCGCGCGCCTACATCCGTATCGACGGCGCCTTCGACAGCTTGGCGCTGATTGAAAACGTGCCCCTGCAAGTTAACGGCCGCCTGTTGCGCATCGCCGATGTCGCCCACGTCAGCCGTGGCTACGAAGACCCGCCCAGCTACCGCATCCGCCACCAGGGCGACCCGGCGCTGATGCTTGGCGTGATCATGGAGAAACACTGGAACGGCCTGGAGCTGGACAAAAGCCTCCAGGCCCAGGAAGCCAGGATCCAGGCTGACCTGCCCCTGGGGGTGAATTTCGCCAAGGTCTCCGACCAGGCAAAAAACATCAGCCTGGCGGTGAACGAATTCATGCTGAAATTCTTCGTCGCCCTGGCGGTGGTGATGATCATCAGCCTGTTGGCCCTGGGTTTTCGCGTCGGCCTGGTGGTGGCGGCGGCGGTACCGCTGACCTTATCGGTGGTGTTCGTGATCATGCTGCTGACCGGCCGCGAGTTCGACCGCATTACCCTGGGCGCGCTGATCATTTCCCTCGGCTTGCTGGTGGATGACGCCATCATCGCCATCGAAATGATGGTGGTGAAACTCGAAGAAGGCTTCGACCGGATCCACGCCGCGACGTTTGCCTGGAGCTCCACGGCAGCGCCGATGCTCACCGGTACCCTGGTGACGATCATCGGCTTTCTGCCGGTGGGATTTGCCCGCTCGGGCGCCGGGGAATATGCCGGCAATATCTTCTGGATCGTCGGCTTTGCGCTGATCTCATCCTGGCTGGTGGCGGTGCTGTTCACCCCCTACCTGGGCGTGAAACTGCTGCCGCAGATCAAGCCGGTGCCCGGTGGGCACGATGCGATCTACGCCGGGCGTTATTACCAGAAACTGCGCGGGTTGGTCGAAGCCTGCGTGCGTCGGCGCGGGTGGGTGACGGGGCTGGTCGTGGCCGCGTTTGTGCTGTGCGTGCTGGGCATGGGCGTGGTGAACAAGCAGTTTTTCCCCAACTCCGACCGTTCCGAGCTGATTCTTGAGGTGTACATGCCGCCGGGCAGCGCCTTCAAAAGCACTGAAGCGGTGGCGGCGCAATTGGAGAAAGCCCTGCTGCAAGAGCCGCAAACCCGCATGGTGGACACGTATGTGGGCGGTGGCGCGCCACGCTTTTTTCTGTCGTTGAACCCTGAGATGCCCGACCCGGCGTTTGCCAAGCTTATCGTGCAGACGCCGGATTCCCATGCCCGTGACGCCCTGAAACTGCGGATGCGTGAGCGGATTGCCGCCGGTGAATTTCCCTCGGCGCGCGTGCGTGTGACGCAGCTGCTGTTCGGCCCGCCCGTGCCGTTTCCGGTGGTGTTTCGCGTCTCCGGCCCGAGCCTGGACGTTTTGCGGGGTGTGTCCGAAGAGGTGCGTAAAGTCGTCGCCGCCAACCCATTGACCCGCGATGCCTTCCTCGAGTGGGGCGAGCGCACCAGCGGTTATCGCCTGGTGCTGGATCAGGATCGCCTGCGCCTGTTGGGCTTTACGCCCGACGAGGTCAAGTCCCAGCTCAATGCCCTGCTCAGTGGCAACCCGATCACCGAAGTGCGCGAAGGTAACCGCACCGTGTCGGTGGTCGCGCGCGCCCAGGGTAGCCAGCGCGAGGACCTCGGCAACCTGAATAACATGACCCTGACCAACAGCGCCGGCACCTCGGTGCCGCTGGCTCAGGTCGGGCATTTCCAGGCGGTGATGGAAGAACCGATCCTCAAGCGTCGCAATCGCGCAACCACCGTGGAAGTGCGCGCCGACATCATCGACGGCGTGCAACCGCCCGACGTGGAAATGGCCGTGTACAAAGACCTGCAGCCGCTGATCGCCAAGCTGCCCGCCGGTTACCGGATCGACATCGGCGGCCCGGTGGAAGAAAGCGCCAAGGCCAACGTCGCCCTGGCCGCGCTGTTCCCGATCATGATTTTGCTGACGCTCACGGTGATCATGTTCCAGGTGCGCTCGTTCGGCGTCATGTTCATGGTCTTCGCCACCGCACCGCTGGGGTTGATTGGCGCGGTGCCGACCTTGCTGCTGTTCAACCAGCCGTTCGGCTTCAACGCCATTCTGGGCTTGATCGGGATTGGCGGGATCCTGATGCGCAACACGCTGATCTTCACCGACCAGATTCGCCAGAACCAGGACCACGGCATGCCGATACGAGAAGCGATCATCGAAGCCACGGTGCGCCGAGCACGGCCGGTCATCCTGACCGCGCTGGCGGCGGCGCTGGCGTTTATCCCGCTGACGTTGTCGGTGTTCTGGTCGTCCCTGGCTTTTGTGCTGATTGGTGGCGTACTGGTCGGCACGGTGCTGACGCTGTTGTTTTTACCGGCGCTGTGCAGCGTGGTGCTGGGCCGGGAGAAAACGAAAGTTGTCGAAACGTCCCACATAACCGCCGGATAAGCTCTACTCCCCTCCTACGCAAAGCTCCGCAAAGTCCCTCGCCTGAATACACAGTGCGAGGGATTGCAGATGGTTTTACGTGTCAGTGCCCCGGTTGACGGGGCTGCTTCATGATCCAGCTAACCGGCCAAGCCATTGGCTACCTGGTGCTGGCCGCGATGGATTCGAAGACGCGGGACGTCGACTCCGTTCTCAGCGATTTCAAGGGCTGCCTCAACCACTACGATGCCTGGGCCGAGAGTTTTTTCAGCTTTTCGGCATTGGCTATCGAACAGGTCTTCAAGGTTGGGGATGACGTGGCGCTGGTGGCGCCGATCAACCGCTCGATTATCCCCAGCAGCACCGTCGCGACCTGCCAGGCAAGCGGCACGCTGACCCTGGTGCATATGTTCCAGAGTTCACGGTTCGTGCCCATTGGCAATACGCCCGTGATGGTGCAACGCATCGACCCCGACGGCGGTCCTTTGGGCGAGCCGATCCACAAGACCATCGGCCCCAGCGGCATTCTCCAAATCACGGAGTGCGACCGCAACCAGCGCTACCGCGTCAGTTTCTACCCCAACGTTTCCAAAGCGCATTTCAAAGCGTTGTACGCCTCCTATCAATCGGTTATTGCGCCGCTGGAAGGTTGGCTGCGCAGCGAATGGGCCACCACCTTCGCACCGCTGTGGAAGGGGTATTCCGAAGCCGACTTCCTCAAGCGCTACCTTTCGCTGCATCAGGCCTACGCGCGTGGGTTCGGCGAAGCGCTGTACTCGCTATGGGACAACCTCAAGCAGTTGGCTCAGTGGCTTGCCGACCCGCTGGGGTATGCCGAACAGCTGCTGCACTACCTGTCCCAGGACGAATTTGAAAAGCTGCTGAACCTCGGCGCCGACACCCTGGCCAAGGGTCTTCTGGTACTCAGCGATGAGCCGCTGTTGTTTATCTACCTGTCGGCAATGGTCAGTTGGATGCGGATGTTGCCGCCGCCTTACCTGAACGAATTGCTCGGGGAAATCACCGCCGAAGTATTGATCAACCTGTTGCTGGGCCTCGCCACTGCCGGGATGGGCATGGCGGTGCGGATGAGTACGAAAGTGCTGGGCGGCATCAAGTCTCAACGTGCGCGCCGATGGCTGGAGCACATGGCCGGGCAGTTTGGCAAAGCTCGCGTGGATGACCACGCCGAGCTCGCCAAGCCGATTCTATTGGGTGGGCCTGCGACGCCGATCAGGACGATTCCGGATGTGCCGTTGAGGGTTGGGGATCAGTTGGTTTCGAACCCGGTGCAGGTGGTTCGCAACAAACCCCAGAGGACGGCGTTGGTGCGACAGGAGCCTGTCGACGATGTGCCTGCTGTTGCTAAGAACCCGGCGGGGGATGCAGCTGATTCTTCGGATAAGACCGTGACCAATGGTTGCCCGGTGTCGATGGTCACGGGCGAGGAACTGCTGACGCTGACCGATGGTGTGCTGGACGGGGTTTTGCCGTTTGAGTGGACCCGGTTGTACCGCACCAGTGCGGTGGAGGTGGATGTTGGATTGGGGTTTGGCTGGAGCCACTCTTTATCGCATCGGCTGAGTGTTTCTGGTGATTCGGTGGTGTGGGTCGATCATGAGAATCGGTCGACTGCCCTGCCCTTGCCGACCGTGGCTCGGCCAGCAATTACCAATAGCCTGGCGGAAGCTGCGATCTATTTGGGGGCTTTGCCAGGTGAGTTGGTGCTGGCCCAGGCATCGTGCTTCTATCACTTTCGCGATGGCGTGCTGTTCTCGATCAGCGATGCGTATGACAACCGGCTGCGGATTTCCCGGGATTTTTTGGGGCGCATTGAGCGGTTAGATAACGGTGTCGGGCGTTCGTTGTTTTTGCGCTATGCGTCAGGTCGCATAGTGGCGGTGGATTACCAGATTGAGCGGGCAGTGGACGACGGTCCGTTTGTCTGGGTGACGGAGCAGACCGTTGTTTCCTACGCGTATGACGACCTTGGACGGTTGGTCTCGGCGACCAATGCCGTAGGCGAAAGCGAGGTTTATCGGTACGACGAGCAACACGTCATTCTTGAGCGGGGGTTGGCCGGTGGCGCGATTTTCTATTGGGAGTGGGAGCGGACTGGCAAGGCGGCGCGGTGTGTCCGGCATTGGGCGAGTTTTTCGCAGATGGACACCCGGTATGCCTGGGGCGATGACGGGCGGGTCACAGTTTTTAATGCCGATGGCAGTCAGGAAGTCTACGTGCACGATGATCGTGCGCGGCTGGTGCAGCGCATCGATCCAGATGGCGCCCAGCACTTCAAATCCTACGACGACAAAGGCCGACTGACGGTTGAGCAAGACCCGCTCGGGGCGATCACGGCGTATCAATACGACGAAGCCGGGCGTTTGGTGGCGTTGTTTCCAAGGGATGACGAGCCGACGACCTACGAGCATGACAACGGTTTCGTACGGGTTGTGCGCCGTGGTGGAGCAGTCTGGAAATACGAGCGTAATGATCAGGGCGACGTCACGCGCAGGACCGATCCTGACGGCAACTCTACGGACTACAGCTACAACAAATACGGCCAGCTGGTTGGGGTTTGGCATCCCGATCACAGCTGCCATCGCTTGGTATGGAATGCGCGCGGGCAGTTGCTGGAAGAGCAGCTGCCGAATGGCGGAATCAAGCGTTATCGCTATGACGATCTAGGCCGGCAGATTGCGCGCGAAGATGAACGCGGCGCGCTGACGCAGTATCAGTGGGATGCCGCAGGCCGCTTGCTGAAACTAACTCAACCCGGTGGCGCCACGCGGGAATACAGCTACAACGCCTACGGAAAAATCACCTCCGAACGCGATGAACTGGGCCACGTCACCCGCTACGAATACGCTGACGGCCTGCACCTGATCAGCCGCCGCATCAACGCCGACGGCACCCAGGTCAAATACCGCTACGACAACGCCAGGTTATTGCTGACCGAAATCGAAAACGAATCAGGCGAAACCTACCGGCTCCAGTACAACGGCAACGGCCTCATCCAGCAGGAAATCGGCTTTGACGGCCAGCGCAGCGCCTACGTCTACGACCTCAACGGCAACCTGCAGGAAAAGACCGAACACGGCGACGACGGCAGTCAGCTAGTTAAACGCTACGAACGCGATCACGCCGGGAGACTCGTAAGAAAAACCCTGCCCGACGGCAACATCATTGATTACACCTACGACCGCCAAGGCAATCTCCTCAGCGTCGACGACGGCCATTGGTTTTTAGCCTACGAATACGACCCACAAAACCGCCTCACCGCCGAACACCAAGGCTGGGGCACCTTGCGCTACGGCTACGACGCCTGCGGCCAGCTCCAAAACCTGCGCCTGCCCGACAACAACCGCCTCACCTTTAACCACGACAAAGGCGGCCACCTCGCCACCGTCGAACTCAATGGCAAGCTGCTCACATCGCACCTGTTCAAAGCCGGCCAGGAACACCAACGCCAACAAGGCCAACTGATCAGTCGCTACCACTACGACGATCAACAGCGCCTCCACACCCACGCCGTCACCCAACAGAGCAACTACTTTTACGAGCGCCACTACGACTACGACAAATCCGGCAACCTCACCCGCCTGAACGACACCCGCAAAGGCGAACACCGCTACCACTACGATCCACTCAACCGCCTCACCCGCGCCGACCACTCCCAAGGCGAGCTCGAACGCTTCGCCCACGACCCGGCCGGCAACCTGCTCATGCAGGACCGCCCCGGCCCCGACATCGTCGCTGGCAACCGCCTGCTGATCCAGGGCGACCGCCATTACGACTACGACGCCTTCGGCAACCTCATCCGCGAACGCCGCGGCAAAGGCCATCAACTCGTCACCGAATACCGCTACGACTGCCAACACCGGTTGATCGGCATCACCCAACCCAACGGAAAAACCGCCAGCTACCGCTACGATCCCTTCGGTCGCCGAATCAGCAAAACCGTCGACGGCATCACCACCGAGTTCTTCTGGCAAGGCGACAAGCTCATCGCCGAACACCATGCGGACCGCCACCGCAGCTATCTCTACGAACCGGACAGCTTCCGGCCACTAGCCCTATTGGAAGGGTTTGGCCCCAAAGAAACCAATCCCTACCACTACCAACTCGACCACCTCGGCACGCCCCAGGAACTCACCGCCCCGGACGGCGAAATCGTGTGGTCCGCGCATTACCGTGCCTATGGCGAAATTAGCCGCCTAGACATAGGAAAAATCAACAATCCACTGCGCTTCCAAGGCCAATACTTCGATCAGGAAAGCGGCCTGCACTACAACCGCCATCGCTACTACAATCCGGATATTGGTCGCTACCTGACGCCGGATCCGGTGAAGCTGGCGGGTGGAATCAATGCGTACCAGTACGTGCACAACCCTACGGGGTGGGTAGATCCATTAGGGCTGAATTCCTGTCCTGATGCGAGTGGTTGCAAGCCAAACGCTACCGCCCAAAACCCAGTTGAAGGTGTTAATCACGGAAACCCAGCGTTACCGCAACTGACAAGTAGGCAGCGACAAGCAAGAATTGATGAGCTTGCCGAATCAAATGCGTATCGGCGTTTATCGGAGCTCGAAGCATCAATTCCGGAAGCACACTTTTTGGAAAAACACGGAGCTCAGACATCGCTAGAATCTCAGCTCGAACGAGTGATGACGGCTAAAAATCCCACTACCGGCGAAATTGAGACCTTCGAGAATGGGAGACGGAGGGGACTGCCAAGGCCACCAAGTGCCGCCACTCACTTCCTAAGCCACAGGGATCAATTGAACGCAATTCACCGCGCACAACTCATTTTTAAGCTTACTGATCTGTCGATGTCAAAAGAGCCTATGCATATGGGGAAAATAATTGGTGAAGGATACAAGAGAGATGGGTACGAATATGGAAAACAAAGAAAAGCCAGAGTTTTTTTGAATGATGAAGGTCAACCTATTACAGCCTTTACGGAGTTCGAATGAAAATTAAGCCAAGCACATCAACTATCCAAGGTTTGCTATTCACTTACTGCGTCGAAAATGCAAAAAACTCGGACAAAGAGGAGCTTATCGCAACCACAAATATTAATGACGATGGAGAGCTAGAGAGCCTGTTCAACAAACTTACCAAACCAGAATTCATTAAATACAAAAGCGCCGAAAGGCAGCGACATATTGACACCCTAGAGCACTTCTTAGAGACAGATGAAAATTTTGAATCGGTTTTTTATCTCTTTGATACACATTTTGACGACGAGATTACCGACAAAAGACATTTCATGAAGTTATTGCTAGAGTGCATACGGCGTTACCACTTAGAGGCAACCGCAGCCGAATCGCCAACAGTTTTATAACCTGGTAAACAACGCCGCCCTAGACCCCCCTTCTGTAGTGAGCGAGCTTGCTCGCGCTGGGCCGCGAAGCGGCCCCATCCCAGGCAATGCGTATTTACAGTTAAATCGGCATCGTCTGTTTTGGGGCTGCTGCGCAGCCCGACGCAGGGCAAGCCTGCTCGCCACAGAGGAGGTAAGCTCAGCCAGATCAGCGTTTACTCAGCTCCATGATCATCCGGCCAAGCAGATAAACCCGCGGTACCACACTCTCCACCTCGGCATACTCCTGCGCCGTATGAATATTGCCCCCCACAATCCCAAACCCATCCAGCGTCGGCGTGCCGACCCCAGCCGACAGACTCGCATCCGCCGCCCCGCCGCTGCCTTCAATCGTCAGCTTCTTGCCCAACTCCGCATAAATTCCCTGAGCAATCGCGACTAATTTGTCCGACTCCGCCGTCTGCGGCATCGGTGGCAGCCCACGTTGCAAGCTGGTCTTTACTTCGGTTTCGGGGATCAGCTTGTTCGCGGACACCCGCATCAGATCTTTCTCAATCCGGTCAAACTCTTCCGGCAGCGCCGCGCGCACGTCCGCCTTGGCGGTGGCCTGGTCGGGGATGACGTTGGTGCGGTCGCCCGCCTTGAGCACGGTGAAGTTGATGGTGGTTTTCTTCTCTTCATCGCCCAGTTTGCCCAGCTGCAAAATCTGGTGCGCCGCTTCCATGGCGGCGTTGCGCCCCAGTTCCGGGGCGACCCCGGCGTGGGCGGCTTTGCCTTTGACTTCGACCACGGCGGTGGCGCTGCCTTTGCGCCACACCACCAGGCCATCCGCCGGGCGGCCGGGTTCGAGGTTGAGGGTGACGTCGTGACCCTTGGCGGTGTTGCGGATGAGTTCGGAGGCGGCCTCGGAGCCGGTTTCTTCGCTGGCGTCGAGCAGGAAGGTGATCTGCGCGTAGTCCTTGAAACCCTGGTCCTTGAGGACTTTGAGCGCGTAGATGCCGGCGACGATGCCGCCCTTGTCATCCATCACGCCGGGGCCATAGGCGCGGCCATCCTTGATGTGGAACGGGCGCTCGGCGGCCGAGCCTTCCTTGAAGACGGTGTCCATGTGGGCCATCAGCAGGATCCTGGCCTTGCCGGTGCCCTTGAGGGTGGCAACCACATGGCTGTTATTGGCCGCTTTATCCGGCACCAGCTCGATGCTGAAGCCCAGCTGTTTGAGCTCATCCACGGCGATGTCGCGCACTTGGGTCAGGCCCGGTTCATAGCCCGACCCCGAGTCGATGTTGACCAGGCGCTCCAGCAGTTTCAGGGCCTCGCCCTTGTATTGCTCGGCTTGCGCCTGGATCGGTTTGTGGGGCTCGACGCTGTAGGCCGGCGCGGCGAAGGACAAGGCCAGGGTGGCGGCCAGGAGGGTGCGGGGGAAGTTGAAGAGCATGAACCGATCCTTGTTTTTTGTTGGAAGGTGCCGTCACACCCTACCCCACAGTCCGCGCCAGCATCAATGCCACGCCCAACAGCAGCACTGCCGTGATCCGCTGCAACAGCACACGGCGCTTGGGGTTTTCCAGCACATGCTGGATGCGTTGGCCGAAGTAGCCATACAGGCAGCCGCTGGCAAATTGCAGCAACAGGAACGTCAGCCCGAGAATTGCAATATCCAGGGCCGAACTGTGCTCGCCGGCCCCTGCGAACTGGGGGAATACCGCGCTGAACAGGATGATGGTCTTGGGGTTGGAAAAACCGGTCAGCAAGCCCTTGCCGAACAGGCTGCGCGCGCCTTCCACGGCACCGATCCGGTCGAGCACCGCGCCGCTGCTGGTCCATTGTTTGTAGGCAAGGTGAAGGATGTACGCGACGCCCACGCCCTGGATGGCCTGGGTGATGACGGGGTGCCCCTTGATCAGTTCCGAGAAGCCGACCGCAAAAATCAGTATCGATATCAGGTACGACACACTGGCGCCGAGCTGCGCCGGGATCGAACTGCGCAGCCCGTTACGCAGGCCCAGGCTCATCAGCAGCAACGTCATGGGCCCAGGGCTGAAGGTCATCGTCGCGCAAAACAACAGGAAATACAGAAACGAAGAGAGGGTTAACGCGCTGGTCATGGTCTGGAACCTGGGGAGGAGAGCCCGCAGTTTAGGCAGGTGGCATTGCACATGGCAGGTGAAGTCAGGCCTAATTCGGCCGAACTTCACCGGTAAAATTACTTCCACGCCAACCTGGCGCTGCACGGCGTCAAGGTGATCACGGTACAGCGCCGTCCCGACGGCTTTGACTTCGACGCCCTCGAGCAGCTTCTGGCCGAACATCGTCCCAGCCTGTACCTGACCACCAGCCTGCTGCACAACCCAACCGGCCATTCCTTCAGCCCTGGCCAGGCGTTTCGGCTGCTGCAACTGACCCAGCGCTACCACTGCCATATCGTCGAAGATGACCTCTACGGCGACCTGCACCCCAACCCTCCGCCGCGCTTGGCCGCGCTTGCCGGCCTGGACCAGGTCACCTATCTGTCGGGCTTCTCCAAGATCCTCAGCGCCAACGCCCGCGTCAGCTTCGTGGTGGCCGCGCCGCAACTGGCGGCCAACCTCACCAATATGAAGCTGATGAGCGGCGGCTTGACCTCAGAGCTGTTCGAGCAACTGGTGTACCGCATGCTCAGCGAAGGCAGCTACGCCAAGCACCGCAAGCGCATGGTGCAGCGCTTGATGGAGTCCGGTGGACGGGTCGAGCAATGGCTCAAGCGTTGCGGCTGCGAACTGCCGATGGGCTATGAAGGCGGGATGTTTATCTGGGCGCGCCTGCCGCCGGGCATCAACGGCGAACGGCTGGCCCAGGCCGCCTTGAAGCAAGGCATGGTGCTGGCGCCGGGCGCGCTGTTTGGCTATGACCCGGCGCACCGCGATTCGATGCGTTTCAATGTGGCCCACAGTGATGAGCCCCAGGTGCGGCAAGTGTTTGAGGCATTGTTGCGGGCTGCAAACTTGGGTCGCGGGTAGAGCAACGCCGACAATTGGCGTTGCGCACGCAGGCCAGCCTCCGTCTTTGATGATAACGCTTGTGCGTTGACCATCCCTGTTACACACCATATAGTGTGCCCACAAACAGAACAGACCACTACATAGTGTGCAGTATCGGTATTTGCCGACCACACTATGCGCAGTATTTCAATGCCTTGAAGCCTGCAAAGACACTTATTTTTCGAGTACCCGGAAGGAGAATTCAATGCTGAGTTGGGATGAAGTCGACAACGAAGACACCGGTGCAGCGGTGATAAAAGGCGCCAACGCCGGCCACGCCAGCGAAGCCAACATGGACCGTCTCGACGGTGCCGGCGCTGCCGCTGCCCTGGAAGCACGTAATGTGACCGCCAACGACTCGGCCGCCATCATCCGCGCCAAGGCCGCCCTCGACAAACTCGACGTCGCCGAAGGCCTCGCCGAACTCGAAGGCGCCTCCGCCCGCGTTGCCGTTGACGAAAAGCGCATGATCAACTGCCGCGCCGACCTCAACCAACTCGTACCCTTCAAATACGACTGGGCCTGGCAGAAATACCTCGACGGCTGCGCCAACCACTGGATGCCGCAGGAGGTCAACATGACCGCCGACATCGCCCTGTGGAAAGACCCCGAAGGCCTGACCGACGACGAACGCCGCATCGTCATGCGCAACCTCGGCTTCTTCTCCACCGCCGACTCGCTGGTCGCCAACAACCTGGTGCTGGCCGTGTATCGCCTTATCACCAACCCGGAGTGCCGCCAGTACATCCTGCGCCAGGCCTTCGAAGAAGCGATCCACACCCACGCTTATCAGTACTGCATCGAATCCCTGGCCATGGATGAAGGCGAGATCTTCAACATGTACCACGAGATTCCGTCGGTCGCTAAAAAAGCCGCCTGGGGCCTGAAGTACACCCGCTCGATCTCCGATCCGAAGTTCGAAACCGGCACCGTCGACACCGACAAAGAACTGCTGCGCAACCTGGTCGCCTACTACTGCGTGCTGGAAGGCATCTTCTTCTACTGCGGCTTCACCCAGATCCTGTCCATGGGCCGCCGCAACAAAATGACCGGCGTGGCCGAGCAGTTCCAGTACATCCTGCGCGATGAGTCGATGCACCTGAACTTCGGGATCGATGTAATCAACCAGATCAAGATCGAAAACCCGCATTTGTGGGATGCCGAGATGAAGGAAGAAGCGACCCAGATGATTTTGCAGGGGACGCAGCTGGAGATTGAATACGCTCGCGACACCATGCCGCGCGGTGTTCTCGGTATGAACGCGGCGATGATGGAGGATTACCTCAAGTTCATCGCCAACCGTCGCCTGTCGCAGATTGGGTTGAAGGAAGAGTACCCAGGCACCACCAACCCGTTCCCGTGGATGAGCGAGATCATGGACTTGAAGAAGGAGAAAAACTTCTTCGAAACCCGTGTAATCGAGTACCAGACCGGCGGCGCGCTGAGCTGGGACTAACCCACGACGCAGAGCCAAAATGTGGGAGCTGGCTTGCCTGCGATAGCGGTGGGCCAGCCAACGCTCGTGTGACTGATACACCGCTATCGCAGGCAAGCCAGCTCCCACATGGAAGTCTGCGGTGATTCATAGACTTTGCGTACAAACCCTATGCCCAATCAAACCATCAAAACCCCCTGCGTCGGCCTGTGCTCCACCGTTTACGGTGACCTGGTCTGCCGGGGCTGCAAGCGTTATCACCATGAAGTCATCCAGTGGAATGGCTACAACGCTGACGAAAAACAGGCGGTGTGGCTGCGCCTGGAGCAATTGCTGGTACAGGTGATGGCCAGCAAGCTGGAGGTGTTTGATCCGCACCTGCTGCGCCAGCAACTGGAAAATCGCAAGATTCGCTTTATGCCGCACCAGTCGCCGTATTGCTGGGCGTATCAGCTGATTGCCCGGGGCGCGCGGGTCATTTCCAAGCTGGATGCGTACGGGCTGGCCTTGTTGCCGGAGTTTCGCGAGCGCAGCCTGGCCGATCTGCGCGATGCGATTGATCGGGAGTTCTTCCTGCTGTCCGAAGCGCATTACGAACGGTATATCGCACCGGGGTTCATGCGTGAGGTGTTTGGCGCGCCGCTGATTGCTGCCTTTTAACGCCGTGATTGTGGTTAAAATGTCGGCCGTTCAATGACCGACGCTCAACGATGAACCCTGACGCACTCGCCACGCTGCACACGCATTTGCTGACGGCCCTGCAAACCCCGCCCAGCGAAACCCGTCGCCTGTTCCACGGCCGTGGCCGCTGCTGGCCGGGCCTTGAGCAACTGACGGTGGACTGGTTGCAAGGCGTGCTGCTGGTGTCGTTATTCAAGGAACCGGACGCTGCGACGTTGCAAGCCTTGAAGCAACTGCTGCACACCCACTTCGGCACTTACACCCTGGCCCTGCAACACCGTTACCTGCCGCAAAGCCCCCTCGAATGGCTGGCGGGCGAGCCTGTCAACGAGCTGACCATCACCGAAGGCGGCCTGCGTTACTTGATCGACCTGGGTAAAAAGCAGAACAGCGGTCTGTTCCTCGACATGCGCTACGGCCGCAACTGGGTGCGCGAACAGGCCAAGGGCCAGCGCGTGCTCAACCTGTTTGCCTACACCTGCGGATTTTCCGTAGCGGCCATCGAAGGCGGTGCCGAGCACGTAGTGAACCTGGACATGGCCCGTGGCGCCCTGAGCCGTGGCCGCGATAACCATCGCCTCAATGATCATGACCTGAGCAAGGTCAGCTTCCTGGGCCACGATCTGTTCAAGTCCTGGGCCAAGGTCACCCACAGCGGCCCTTATGACCTGGTGATCATCGACCCGCCGTCGTTCCAGAAAGGCAGTTTTCTGCTGACCAAGGACTACCAGCGCGTATTGCGCCGCTTGCCGGATTTGCTGACGCCACAGGGCACGGTGCTTGCCTGCATGAACGACCCCGCGTTTGGCGAAGACTTCCTGATCAACGGCGTGACCCAGGAGGCACCCGCATTGCGTTTTGTCGAACGGCTGGAAAACCCGCCGGAATTTCCTGATATTGATGCACAAAGTGGCTTAAAGGCGCTGGTGTTCCGCCAAGGTTGATGCCGAAACGTCTTACGCTTGCTACCCTAAGTGATGCGTCGGTCTGGTGAACCTTCTTACCCCCTTTCCGGTCGATACCTGCATTCCCCGGCCAGACTCGACGGCGTCACGTCGTCGGCTGCCCCGTTTGATCTTTTGGAGAACCACCCGTGATATCGACCCTGCATGTAGCCAGACTCAAAGCCTGGGGCGCCCACGGCTTCACCGCCACCGGCGTGGTATTGGCCTTCCTGGCGACCTTGGCGCTGCTGGAAAACTCGCCCAAGGCCTGCCTGCTGTGGCTCGGCCTGGCGCTGGTGGTGGACGGCGTCGACGGTTCGCTGGCGCGACGGGTCAATGTCAGCACGGTGCTGCCCAGCTTCGACGGCTCGGTGTTGGACCTGGTGATCGATTACCTGACGTATGTGTTTATTCCGGCGCTGTTTATCTACCGCTATATCGACCTGCCGGAATTTACCCACCTGTTGACGGTGTCGGTGATCTTGGTGTCGTCGCTGTTCTGCTTCTGCAACGTGAACATGAAAAGCAAGGACAACTACTTCGTCGGCTTCCCGGCCGCGTGGAATGTGGTGGCCTTGTGCGTGTATATCATCCAACCGGACGCCTGGGTCACCTTGCTCACGGTGATCGGCCTGGCCTTGCTGACCGTGACGCCGATGAAGTTCCTGCACCCGTTCCGGGTCAAGCGCTTCATGCCAATCAATATTGCGGTGACCACGATCTGGTTGCTGTGCAGCTTTTTGATGGTGGTGGATTATCCGAATACCAACCCGTGGACGTTTGGGTTGTGGTCGGTGATGTCGGCGTATTTCCTGGGGATTTGCGTTTGGCGTACCGCCCTGGAATGGCTCGAAACCCACCGCTGAATCAAGCGGGCGCGGTTTAAAAAGGTGGGAGCTGGCTTGCCTGCGATAGCGGTGGGTCAGCCAGCACAACGCTGCCTGACGCACCGCTATCGCAGGCAAGCCAGCTCCCACATTTGGTTTTGCGTACATCCGGCAGGTAAGATGCAGGCCTTGGTGCAGCCTCTTCGCTGTGCCCCGCTAACAATAAGCCCCTGCCCATGCCCTTCGAACTCAGCGTAGACCTCACCACCCTCGCCATCCTGGCGGTGGTTGCCTTTATCGCCGGTTTCATCGACGCCATCGCCGGCGGCGGCGGCCTGCTCACCACGCCCGCCCTGCTCACCGCCGGCATGCCGCCGCACCTGGTGCTGGGCACCAACAAACTCAGCTCCACCTTCGGCTCGGCGACCGCCAGCTTTACCTTCTACCGGCGCAAGCTGTTCCACCCGCGCCAGTGGGTGCACGCCATCGTCGGTACATTGGTCGGGGCGCTGGCCGGCGCCGTGGTTGCGCATTACCTGCCCGCTGAAACCCTGAACAAGATGCTGCCGGTGATCGTATTCGCCTGCGGCGTGTATTTGCTGTTCGGCGGCACGCCCAAGGCGCCGCTGGACGCCGAAGCGCCGATCAAGAAGAAGTGGCAAGCCACCCAGGGTTTCGGCCTGGGTTTCTACGATGGCGTGGCAGGCCCCGGCACCGGGGCATTCTGGACCGTGAGCACGATGCTGCTGCACCCCATCGACCTGGTCAAAGCCAGCGGCGTGGCGCGCAGCATGAACTTCGTCAGCAACGCGGCGGCGCTGTCGGTGTTTATCTTCAACGGCTCGGTGGACTGGATCGTCGGCCTGGCGATGGGTATTTCGGTGATGTGCGGCGCATTCTTTGGCGCACGCAGCGCGATCAGCGGCGGCGCCAAATTCATTCGCCCGGTGTTTATCACCGTGGTCCTCGGCCTGACCGTGCGCCTAGCCTGGCAGCACTGGTTCAGCGTGGCCTAAGCGGCGCGCCAGGTAGAGGTCGATGAGGTAACGCGCGATCGAACGTGACGCCGGCAGCGGCGGCAATTCGTGGACGTTGAACCACTGCGCGTCTTCGATCTCGTCGGCCTGGGCCACGATATCGCCGCCGGCGTACTCGGCGTGAAAGCCCAGCATCATCGAATGGGGGAACGGCCAGCATTGGCTGCCCATGTACTGAATGTTCTTCACCTCCACCTGCACTTCTTCACGCACCTCGCGGATCAGGCACTCCTCCGCCGATTCGCCCGGCTCGGCAAACCCCGCCAGCGTGCTGTACACGCCCGTGACAAAGCGTGGCGAACGCGCCAGCAGGATCTCGTCGCCACGGGTCACCAGCACGATCATGCTCGGCGAGATCCGTGGGTAGCTGCGCAGGTCGCAGGCCTGGCAATACATCGCGCGCTCGCGTGGCACTTGCACCATGGCCTGGCCGCAACTCCCGCAGAACCGATGCTCGCGCGCCCAGGTGCCGATCTGCGCGGCGTAGCCGAGCACCTTGTACAGGGTGTGATCGCCCTGCAGCATGAAGCCGCGCAGGCCCTGCCAGCTGCAACCCGGCACGTGCACCGCCGAGTCGAGTTCGAGCAGGTACACCGGCTCACCGTCGAGGTGGCCGATGCCGTGTTCGGCAAACACCGGCAGGTCCTGGCGCTTGAGCCATTCGCGCGGGAACAGCGGGCCGTTGGCGTCATGCAAAAAGCCGTCGCGGCTGCGCGCAACGGCCAAGCCGCCGGGGGTGTCGTTGTCCAGCAGCGTTGTGGTAATCCAGCCTGGGGTCATGTCGGTCAATCCACGAATTCGGGTTTCTGCTTGTTCATATGGGCCGCGATGGCCACACGCAAGTCGTTGGATTGCAACATAGCCGAGTTCCAGGTGGCAACGTATTCCAGGCCGTCGCTGATTGTATGGTCACGCATGTAACTGATCATGGCCTTGGTGCCGGTGACCGCGATCGGCGATTTGGCGGCGATTTCCCGGGCGATGTCCATCACGGCGGCCAATAAGCTGGCGTGATCGGGATAGACGCGGTTGACCAGGCCGATGCTGCGCGCTTGCTCGGCGCCAAACTGGCGACCGGTGTACGCCAGCTCGCGCAGCATGCCATCACCGACGATGCGCGGCAGACGCTGCAGGGTGCCGACATCGGCGGCCATGCCGATATCGATTTCCTTGATGGAGAACTGCGCATCTTCGGCCGCATAACGCATGTCGCAGGCGCTGATCAGGTCAATGGCGCCGCCGATGCAGTAGCCGTGGATCGCCGCCAGCACCGGCTTGCGGCAATTGTCGACCGCGTTGAACGAGGCTTGCAGGTCAAGAATCTTGCGCCGCAGCAGGCGGGCGTTGCGGCCCACGTCCTTGCCGAATTCGTTGGCCACCGAAGCCAGCATCATCAGGTCTATCCCTGAGGAGAAATGCTTGCCGGCGCCGCTGAGCACCACTGCGCGCACGGCGTCGGTGTCTTCGACCCACTGGAAGATGTCGATGATTTCGGTCCAGAACGCCGCGTTCATCGCGTTGATCTTTTCCGGGCGATTGATCTGCACATGGGCAACGTTGCCGCTGAGTTCGACGACGAAGGCTTGGTATTCGGACATGGCAGTGATCCCTGACTGGCGAGTGATGAGGGCCGAACTATAACAAGGGAGCGCAAGGACGCATCAGCCAAAAGCGGGACTGGCAAAGGTGGCGGAAAATCCGCTGGATAAAACCCCGCGCACGCGCCATCCTTCGCGCTTTGAGCCGCCCCACCAGCGGCGCTCGACGTTTAAAGGATATGCCCATGCACGCCCACCCGCTCACCGCCGCCGACTTCGAATTCATCGAAAACGCCCTGCTCCAGTATGGCGACGACCATTCAGTGCTGAACCTGGCCGAACTCGACGGCTACTTCACCGCGTTGGTGTCCAGCCCGGTGCAGGTCGATGTGGCCGAGTGGTTCCCGGCCATCTGGGGCGGGCAGAACCCGCAGTGGGGCAACGTGGACGAAGCGCAACGCGTGCTCGAAATGTGCGTGCGCCATATCAACACATTGGCCGAGCAACTGGCCACCGATGCCAGGGGCTTCAAGGCACGCTTCGACGAGACCGAACACCAGGGCCAACGCGTGACCCTCGCCGAAGAGTGGTGCTTTGGCTACATTCGTGGCGCCGCCATTGGCAATTGGCCAGAACTGCCGGCCACCCAGGCCGCCGCGCTGGAGAAGATCTCCTGGTGTGCCGAACAAGACAACTTCGAGCTGCCGGCCGACCTGGATGTGCCGGCGCACCAGCAGCGCGTCAGCGAGATCGAACCGGCGGCGCGGGCGCTGCATGATTACTGGCTGAGCCTGCGCTAAGCCTCGACAAGCACCGCCGCTTTGGCCGATTATTCGGGTCCGCCCGCAGACCTTGCCTTGAATCAGGAGCCCTGTACCTTGAGTTCGCAGAAAACCGTGACCGTGACACCGCCCAACTTTCCGCTCAATGGCAAGGTCGCGCCCCCCGGCTCCAAATCCATCACCAACCGCGCCTTGTTGCTGGCGGCCCTGGCCAAGGGCACCAGCCGCCTGAGCGGTGCGCTCAAGAGTGATGACACCCGCCACATGTCGGTGGCCCTGCGCCAGATGGGCGTAACCATCGACGAGCCGGACGACACCACTTTTGTGGTCACCGGTCAGGGCAAACTGCAATTGCCGCCGCAGCCGCTGTTCCTCGGCAACGCCGGCACCGCGATGCGCTTTCTCACTGCAGCCGTCGCCACCGTGGAAGGCACTGTCGTGCTGGACGGCGACGACTACATGCAAAAACGCCCGATCGGCCCGCTGCTCGCGGCCCTCGGCCAGAACGGTATCCAAGTCGACAGCCCCAGCGGCTGCCCGCCGGTTACCGTGCACGGCGTGGGCAAGATCAGGGCCACGCGTTTTGAGATCGACGGTGGCTTGTCCAGCCAATATGTGTCCGCCCTGCTGATGCTCGCCGCGGCAGGCGTTGCCCCGATTGAAGTGGCGCTGACCGGCAAGGACATCGGCGCCCGTGGCTATGTGGACCTGACCCTGGATTGCATGCGTGCCTTCGGCGCCCAGGTTGAAGCCGTCGACGACACCACCTGGCGTGTGGCCGCTACCGGCTACACCGCCCATGATTACCTGATCGAACCCGACGCCTCCGCCGCGACGTACCTGTGGGCGGCTGAAGTGTTAACCGCTGGCCGCATCGACATCGGCGTGGCCGCGCAGGATTTCACCCAGCCCGACGCGAAAGCCCAGGCCGTGATCGCACAGTTTCCCAACATGCCGGCCACGGTGGTCGGCTCGCAAATGCAGGACGCGATCCCGACCTTGGCGGTCCTCGCCGCGTTCAACAACACCCCGGTGCGTTTCACTGAGCTGGCCAACCTGCGGGTCAAGGAATGCGACCGCGTGCAGGCGCTGCATGACGGCTTGAATGAGATCCGCCCCGGCCTGGCGACGATCGAAGGCGACGACTTGCTGGTCGCCAGCGATCCTGCCCTGGCCGGCACGTCGTGCAACGCGCTGATCGACACCCATGCCGACCACCGCATCGCCATGTGCTTTGCGCTGGCCGGGCTGAAGGTCTCGGGTATCCGTATTCAGGACCCGGACTGCGTGGCCAAGACCTATCCTGGGTACTGGCAGGCATTGGGCAGTCTTGGGGTCCAGTTGAGCTATTGATCCAACGGTGCCGGAACGGGGGGCAACGCACATGACTATTCGCCAACCCTGCCCGCCCGGCGCCTGCGTCTGCGACCGTGAACGACTGCTGGATGCCCCGGAAGCCGACCTGCGCATCCTCAACCTGACGCGTCAGGAGGAGAAGAAGCTGCTCGATCGTCTCGAAGACCTCAAAAGCCTGCAAGACCTGCAACACATGCAACAGCGCATGTACAACCTGCTGGGTATCCGCGTGCATATCGCGCCAGGGCACACCGAGGTCAAGAGCATGCGCGGGATCCAGATTGTGATCGACGCGCTGCCGGGCATGTGCCGCAAGACCCGCCAATCCATCCCGGCCGCGATCCGTCGAGGCCTGGAGAAACGTCCGGAAATCGCCTACCGTTTGCTCGACGCCCACGACCTGTTTCGCGAAGGCTGAATCAACCGGCGAGCGTTTCGGCACCGAACAGACCCTGGCCGACAGCCCTGGCTTTTTGCAGATGCGCCTGCGCCCCGCCGCTTTCCGAGTCCAGCAACAACTCGGACGTCACCACCTTCGCGCCACAGTAATCGAAGATGCCGTAGTCAATTTGCGTGCGCATCGCCTTGGCATAACCGTGCCGATCAAACGCATCGTCATCGGCTGCGCCCAATGCCAGCAGGTGCACCGGCAAGTGCCCGAGCTTTTTCACCACCGGGGTATCGGGACCGTACTCGATGGCCCAGCCGTTGACGAATACGCGGTCGATCCAGCCTTTGAGCAGGCCCGGCAGCGACCACCAGTAGATCGGAAACGCTAGCACCAGGGCGTCGGCGCGGTCGACGCGTGCCTGTTCGGCGAGCACGTCGGCGGGTGGCGTGGCGCGGGTGCGGTGTACCTGGTGGTCAGCGGCGGTGTAGCGCGGGTCGAAACCTTCGGCGGCAATGTCGGCGATGTCGAAGGTGTGTCCCGCTGCGGCAAGCCCGGCGGCCACCTGCGTGACCACACTGTGAGTGAGAGATTGCGGGTCGTGATGAGCGACAACGATCAGTGCGTGCATGACATTGACTCCGTTTGGGGTTAGGCTTGGCTTAAGTTACGATTAGTAAGTTACTTTTGGTATATAAGCATGTCAAGCACTTCAGCCCCCACCCCACGTCGTCGCCTCTCCCGTGAAGATCGCCTGCGTCAATTGCTGGACGTGGCCTGGCAACTGGTGCGCGATGAAGGCACCGAAGCCCTCACCCTAGGCCGCCTGGCGGAGTTGGCGGGCGTGACCAAGCCCGTGGTCTACGACCATTTCGTCACCCGTGCCGGGTTGCTGGCGGCGCTGTACCAGGACTTCGATGCGCGCCAGGACCGCGTGTTCAGCGAGCGCATCGAAGCCAGCGGCGCGACCCTTGAGGATCGGGCCTGGGTAATCGCCGCTTCATATGTGGAGTGTGTATTGTTACAGGGCCGGGAAATTCCGGGGGTGATTGCAGCACTGAGCAGCTCACCGGAACTGGAAAGCCTCAAGCGCGAGTACGAGGTGATCTTCCTCGACAAGTGCCGCGCTGCCTTGTCGCCCTTTGGCCGCGTCTCCCAGGCCGGACTGCGGGCTATGCTGGGCGCGGCAGAAGCGCTGTCCCAGGCAGCGGCCAGCGGCGAGATCAGCCGTGAGGAGGCGCAGCAAGAGCTGCTGGAAACCATCCTGGCAATGGTCAACCGCGCATGCCTGTAGTGAGCGGGCTTGCCCCGCGTTGGGTGGCGAAGCCGCCCTAATCCAGTCACCGCCGAGCTACAGATAAAACCGTGTCGCCTTGTTTGGGGCGGCTTCGCCACCCAGCGCGGGCGGTGCGACGATTCGACAAGCCCGCTCACTACAGACCTTGGCAGAGACTAACGCGCGGCGATAAACAGCTGGACCTTGCGCGCCAACTGATCGAGATGCCGATCGCGCTGTTTCTCGGCATCCACCATGGCGCGCTTGCCGTGTTTTTGCAGCAGGTACGTATGAATCTGCCGCACCTCCAACGAGCTGTAGATCGCCGCTACATCGAGCACGCCCATCAGCCCATCGGTGCCGTAGTCGCGGGTATTCATCAGTACCTGGGTGCCGCGCGCGCCGCGTAGCTTAAAGCCCATGGCTTCGAATGCCGGAACCTGCTCCACCGCGCACGCCAGCTCGGCATGCGGGTAGCGGGCCAGTACGTCCTGCATCATCCGGCGTGCCACGCCCTGGCGCCGGAAACCGGCCTGTACCGCCATGAACGCGATGCCGCAGGCTTGAGGATCATCCTTCACCGGCAGATACAGGCAAAAGCCGAGCAGTTTTTCTTCGTCCATCGCCACGACCAGTTCAACGGCAATGCCCTTCGAACCGTCCAGCGCCTCCAGGTACAAGTGCACCTCAAAACCGATGGCGTACTGGTAAAGGTTGTACAGCAGGTTGCTCGGCGGCAGTGCCACGCTGCTGATGTCGGTGAGGTTATCCACTACCATCTGCAGGATCTGGGCATTGACAGGCTCGGGGCACGGTGTGGTGTAGCGGGTAAGGCTGAACATGCAAATTCCTGGGCTTGGCATCAAGGCAGCGGCGATTGTACCTGCTGCAGCGCGCGGGCCGGGATAATGGCATGTGGCCGCACCCCTGCCGCTGATGCCCCGCAGAACACCCGTTGAGGCAAAAAAACAAAAAAGGCGTTGCGCCAGACCGGGTTACATCGCGCATCATGGGCACTTTCAAGCTCAAGGGTAACGTCCATGCGCGTTCTGTCATTGATGATGGGTCTTACGACGCTGGCCGCCAGCCTGGTGTTCTGCGCCAGCGCGATGGCGAATGAAGAAAGTCAGTTGGTAGAACAGATCAACCACTACCGCAGCCAGGTCCAACGCTGCGGCGACCAGGGTTCCCAGGAACTGCCACCGCTGGCCAGCGATACGCGGTTGGTGCTGCCGGCCAACAATGCGGGCGATTTGCAGCAGGCACTGGCGCGGGCCGCCTACCCGATGGTCAACGTGCAGGCCATCAGCCTGTCCGGGCCCAAGGATGCACAGTCAGCCATGAAGGCGGTGCGCGAAAGCTTCTGCCGCGTGGTGCTGGACCCGCAATTCGTCGATATCGGCGTGAGCAACAGCGGCCAGGACTGGCGCATCGTGCTCGCCCGCCCGCTGCTCACCAGCGGCCTGGGCGATTGGCAGACCGAAGGCAAGCAACTGCTCAACCTGATCAACACCGCCCGCGCGCAACCGCGCCAGTGCGGCACCCAGGCGTTTACCGCGACCACGCCCCTGTCCTGGAATGACGACCTGGCCGGCGCCGCCAACAGCCACACGCGCAACATGGCCAACGGCAACTTCTTCGACCACCTCGACCACGACGGGCGGACCCCCGGCGATCGCGCCGAACTGGCCGGGTATATCGCAAAAAACATTGGCGAAAACATCGCCGCGGGCCTGGATACACCGCGCAAGGTCGTCGACGGCTGGCTGGCCAGCCCCGGCCACTGCGCCAACCTGATGAACCCGCAATTTCGCGAACTGGGCGCGGCGTACGCCATGGACCCGAAGAGCGATGCGGGGATTTACTGGACAGCGGTTTTCGGCGCGCAATAATGGCCCTTGCAAATTCACTCCTGTGAACGAGATATCATATAGCCATCTCATGGATAATTATCCCGGAACCGATGGCCGCCAACCCGGTCTGTAGCTTGGCAGCCTGAGCCGACAGGCAACCGACAAGACCGTGGTTAACAAGGTGTTTTTGCAATGATGAATTGGCTGCAAAGTAGCAGCGACATGGCTGAGCGGGTGCGCCAGCATGACTGGGCGAATACGCCTCTGGGGCCGCTGGAGCAGTGGCCGGATGTGCTCAAGACCACAGCCGCGCTGTGCTTTGCCTCAAGTTTCCCCCAGGCCATCGTCTGGGGGCCGCAACTGATCACGCTCTACAACGACGCGTTCAGTCCGATCCTGGGTGACAAGCCCTATGCGTTGGGGCGTCCGTTCAGCAGAATCTGGAGCGAAGCCTGGGCCGAGATCGGGCCTATCGCCAACGCCGCGTTCGAAGGCCACGCCACCTATATCGAGAATTTCCCCCTGCTGATCGAGCGCGGCATGGGGCCCGAACAAGCGTATTTCACCTTCTGCTACAGCCCCATCCGCGACCCTCAGGGCAAGGTCGTGGGCATGCTCGACACCGTCACTGAAACCACCGCCACCGTGTTCCTCAACCGCCGCCTGGCCGTGCTGGACGCCATCGGCAGCGCCGTGGCCAACGCCACCGATGCCGCCAGCATCATGTCCACCACCACGCGCCTGCTGGCCGAGCACCTGAACGTGTCCAATTGCGCCTACGCCGACATGGACGCCGACGAAGACGGTTTTACCGTTCGCGGCAACTGGGCGGCGCCCGGCTCGCCGAGTGTTGTGGGCCGCTATAGCCTGGCAGCCTTCGGCGCCCGTGCGGTGCAGCAGTTGCGCGCGGGCGCGCCGCTGGTGGTGCAGGACAACCGCGTCGAATTCCCGCCCGAGCAGGCCGCCAGCTACCAGGCACTGGGGGCGCTGGCGACGGTGTGCTTCCCGCTGATCAAGGGTGGCCGCCTGACGGCCCTGATGTCGGTGCACCACAAAGCCGCCCGGGCCTGGTCGCCTTATGACCTGGCGCTGGTGGGCGAAGTCACTGAACGCTCCTGGGCCCATATCGAGCGAGTGCGTGCCGACGCCGCCGTGCGCGAAGGCCTCGCCGCCTTCACCGAACTGAATGCGACCCTGGAACAGCGGGTGCAGGAGCGCACCACCGCGCTCACCGAAGCCGAAGCCGCGTTGCGCCAGTCCCAGAAGCTTGAAGCCATTGGCCAATTGACCGGCGGCGTGGCCCATGACTTCAACAACCTGTTGACCATCATTCGTTCTTCGGTGGACTTCCTGCGCCAGCCGGGGCTTTCCGAGCAGCGGCGCCAACGGTATATGGGCGCCGTTTCCGACACCGTCGAGCGCGCCAGCAAACTCACCAGCCAACTGCTCGCCTTCGCCCGGCGCCAGCCGCTGAACCCGCAGATCTTCGACGCCGGCCAGCGGGTCCAGAACATCGGCGAGATGCTCGAAAGCGTCACCGGCGCCCGCATCCATGTGCAGGTGCAACTGCCCGAGCACCCTTGCCATGTGCGCGTCGACGCCAGCCAGTTCGAGACCGCGCTGATCAATATTGCCCTGAACGCCCGGGATGCGATGGACGGCCAAGGCACCCTGACGTTGCGCGTCGACAAAGTTGAAGGGATGCCGCGCATCCGTGGCGATAAAGCGGCCCATCAACCGTTTGTGAGCATCTCGCTCACCGATACCGGCAACGGTATCGCGGCTGATACCTTCGAGCGTATTTTCGAGCCGTTCTTCACCACCAAGGCGGTCGGCAAAGGCACCGGGTTGGGGTTGTCTCAGGTATTCGGGTTCGCCAAGCAGTCCGGTGGCAACGTTGATGTGGCCAGCCAGCCGGGCCAGGGCGCGGTATTTACCCTGTACCTGCCCGAAGTGGCGCCGCAGGCAACGCAGCACCCGCACACCCAGGAAGACCCGCCAGCGATCCAGGACACGACGCAGCACCATGTGCTGATCGTGGAAGACAACCTGGAAGTGGGCCGCTTCGCCAACCAGATCCTGCAGGACCTGGGTTACCAGACCACGTGGGCCACGAATGCCGAACAGGCGCTCGCCCTGGCCGGTGCGGATGCCCTGGCGTTCGATGGGATTTTTTCCGATGTGGTGATGCCGGGCATGACCGGGGTGGCGATGGCCAAACTACTGCGTGAACGCCGTCCGGATTTGCCGGTGGTGCTCACTTCCGGCTACAGCGAAGAGCTGGCCGACAGCGGCTACGAAGGGTTCGAGTTTCTGCCCAAGCCCTACTCCGCCGACCAAGTCGCACGGGCGCTGGCCAAGGCGATGCTCAAGGAACCCACACAGCCGAACCCTGTGGGAGCTGTCGAGCTTTAGCGAGGCAGGGATAGCGCAGTGTCAGGCGAATAAAATGCCAGCAATGCCGCCGCCTTCGCAGCCTCGCCGGGGCTCGACAGCTCCCACAGTTGAGCTGCGGCGCTGCTGAGAAAGCGCCCGCAGCCACACCGAAAATGCAACCCACACAGCCGATCCCTGTGGGAGCTCTCGAGCTCTAGCGAGGCTGCGATAGCGGACTGTCAGGCGAAGAAAATGCCAGCAGTTCCGCCGCCTTCGCAGCCTCGCCGGGGCTCGACAGCTCCCACAGTTGAGCCGAGGTGCTGCTGAGAAAGCGCCCGCAGCCACACCGCAATGCAACCCACACAGCCGATCCCTGTGGGAGCTGTCGAGCTTTAGCGAGGCTGCGATAGCGCAGTGTCAGGCGAAGAAAATGCCAGCAGTTCCGCCGCCTTCGCAGCCTCGCTGGGGCTCGACAGCTCCCACAGTTGAGCTGCGGTGCTGCTGAGAAAGCGCCCGCAGCCACAACCGCAAATGCAACCCACACAGCCGATCCCTGTGGGAGCTGTCGAGCTTTAGCGAGGCAGCGATAGCGGACTGTCAGGCGAAGATAATGCCAGCAGTTCCGCCGCCTTCGCAGCCTCGCCGGGGCTCGACAGCTCCCACAGTTGAGCTGCGGTGCTGCTGAAAATGGCGCCCAGGCGCTAAGCCGCAAATCCAAGCAACACAGCCGAACCCTGTGGGAGCTGTCGAGCTTTAGCGAGGCTGCGAAAGCGCGGTGTCAGGCGATGAAAATGCCAGCAATGCCGCCACCTTCGAAGCCTCTGGGCTCGACACGCATTAAAGCTCAGGGCGCCTTGGACTCAGCTCTACTCGGCCGCCACCGACACCTGATTGCGGCCCAGGGCCTTGGCGCGGTACAGCGCCTGGTCGGCGGTGTTCATCAGGCCGTGCAGGTCTTGATCCTGGGCATCGGTGTGCGCCACGCCGAGGCTGGCGCTCAACCCATGCACCGGTTCGCAGGCGAGGCCGGCAATCGCCTTGACCAGTTGTTCGGCAATCGCCCGCGCGGTTTCCAGTGAGGTATTGGGCAGCAACACCGCAAACTCTTCGCCGCCCAGCCGGCCGTAGACATCGGCCTGGCGGAACGAGGCCGTGATCACCCCGCCGATCTGGCGCAGTACCTGGTCCCCGGCCTGATGGCCATAGGTGTCGTTGATTGCCTTGAAGTGATCCATGTCCAGCATCAGTGCGCACAACGGTTGCTGGTGGTGACGGCAGCGGTCGTACAGCACCTGGGCATGCTCGAAAAATGCGCGACGATTCATCAGGCCGGTGAGCTCATCGGTCTGTGCGGCGCGCGTGGAAATGGTATGCGCACGCTCCATTTGCCGGGTCAGGCGAAACGCCTTCTCCAACGCATCGGACAGCTTGTGCGTGGCACTGAACACGAAGGTCGAAAACACCAGCACCGCAACCGCCAGGCCGACTTGCATCGATGAGGGCTGAAGCAATAACCACAAAGTGCACGGCAACAGCACCAGGCCCATGGAGGTCAGCGTCATATAGCGATACGCCGAGTAGCACGAGACCGCGGCGACCGACATGCCCACGGTAAACAGCATGACCAGCGCCTGGGACAAGCGGTCGTCGGTGGGCATCACCGCCAGGGCGCCGAGGCCCCAGATGCCGGCCGAGAGCATCAGCGTGGTCCAGTAGCGACGCTCCCAACGCCTTGGCGTGCGCTCGGCCTCGGGGCAGCGGAACCACTCCACGAACATCTTCACGCGCAACAGTGATGACCCTGCCAGTACCAGCAGCCAGACCAGGATGACCTGGCGGTCAAAGCGGTCCCAGCACAACCAGCACAGCATCACCGCGGCGATGTAGCTGCCGAAAATGGCGGCGAAAGACTGCCGGAACAGCTGGTGCAAACGGTCAGTTCGCACCTGCTCCTCGATAAAGCAATCCTGATCCTGCCCACGCCCAAGGCCACTCATGAGATCCGCCTGATCCGACTGCCACGACAAAGGCGCCATTGTGGCACCCTGCCAGTAGCGCGGACAACAGAATCCAGCGCGGTAGAGCCTTTAGAGCGGTTCCGGCCGTAGAATCAGCACCCCAAGCGGCGGCACGTTCAACGACAGCGACACCGGTTGCCCATGGCGTGGCTCATCCAGGGTAAACACTTCGCCGCCATTGCCGTAATTGGAACCCGCATACATCTCGGCATCACTGTTGATGACTTCGCTCCAGCGCCCGGCGAAAGGCACGCCGACCGTATAGGCCTCACGCGGCACCGGGGTGAAGTTGGCCACCACCAGCACCGGCTTGCCATCCTTGCTCCAGCGCAGCCAGGCATACACGCTGTTGACCGCGTCGTCGCCGATCAGCCACTGGAAGCCCTGCGGCGCGTCATCCTGCTCATGCAACGCAGGTTCCTCGCGGTACAGGCGGTTCAAGTCGCCCACCAGCTTTTGCACCCCCTGGTGCTCCTGATACTGCAGCAGGTACCAGTCCAACTGCTGGTCGTGGTTCCACTCGCGCCATTGGCCGAATTCGCAGCCCATGAACAGCAGCTTCTTGCCGGGGTGCATCCACATGAACGCCAGGTAGGCGCGCAGGTTGGCAAACTTCTGCCAGCGGTCGCCCGGCATCTTGTCGATCAGCGAATGCTTGCCGTGCACCACTTCGTCGTGGGAGATCGGCAAGATGAAACGCTCGGACCAGGCATACACCAGGCCGAAGCTCAACTCGTTGTGATGGTGGGCGCGGTACACCGGGTCCTGCTGGATGTAGTGCAGGGAATCGTGCATCCAGCCCATGTTCCACTTGTAATTGAAGCCCAGGCCGCCCTGTTGCGTCGGCTGGCTCACACCCGGCCAGGCGGTGGATTCCTCGGCGATCACCAGCGCGCCGGGCGCCTCCAGGGCCACCACGTCGTTCAAGTGGCGCAGGAACTCAATGGCTTCAAGGTTCTCGCGGCCGCCGTGGCGGTTAGGCACCCATTCCCCGGCCTTGCGTGAATAATCGCGATAAAGCATCGACGCCACGGCGTCCACGCGCAGCCCGTCGATGTGGAAGTGCTTGAGCCAGTGCAGGGCCGAAGCCAGCATGTAGCCATGCACTTCGGTGCGGCCCAGGTTGTAGATCAGCGTGTCCCAGTCCTGATGGAAGCCTTCCAACGGGTTGGCATATTCATACAGCGCGGTGCCGTCGAACTGCGCCAGGCCGTGGGTATCGGTGGGGAAATGCGCCGGCACCCAGTCAAGGATCACGCCGATGTCGGCCTGGTGCAGGGCATTGATGAAATACGCGAAATCTTCCGGCGAACCGAACCGCGCCGTGGGCGCGAATTGCGACAGCGCCTGGTAGCCCCAGGAACCGCCGAACGGGTGCTCCATGATCGGCATCAGCTCGACGTGGGTGAAACCCAGTTGCTGCACATAGGGCACCAGGCGTTCGGCCAGTTCGCGCCAGTTGTATTGCCGCGCCACCTCGCCCGCTTCGTCCAGCTCGCACTGCCAGGACCCCACGTGCAGCTCGTAGATCGACAGCGGCGCCGTGCTTTTTTGCTTTTCAACCCGTGCCTGCATCCATTCATGGTCTTGCCAGTCCACCTGCAGAGGCGCGGCGACCTTGGACGCAGTGTCCGGCGGCATCTGGGTGGCGAGCGCCATCGGATCGGCCTTGAGCGGCAGGATCCCATGGGCACCCAAAATCTCGTACTTGTAGGCCGCGCCCGGTTGCAGGCGTGGGATAAAGATCTCCCAGACGCCGGAAGGATGACGCAGGCGCATCGGATGCCGACGGCCGTCCCAGACATTGAAGTCGCCCACCACCGACACGCGCCGCGCATTCGGCGCCCATACGGCGAAACGTACGCCCTGCACGCCGTCGACACTGGTCACTTGGGCGCCCAGGCAACTGCTGAGGTCGCGGTGATTGCCTTCGGCGAACAGGTACAGGTCCATCTCACCCAGTAACAGTTGAGTGAAGCTGTAAGGGTCTTCGGTGATCTGCTCGCCCCCGGCCCACTGGATTTTCAGCAGGTACGGCTGGCGGCTCGAGAAGTGTCCGACGAACAACCCCGGCACCTGGCTCGCGTCCAGGCTGCCGATCTGCTCGCCGCTGTCACGCGCCAGCACCTGGACGCTCAAGGCCTCCGGCAGGAACGCGCGGATGAATTGGCCGCCGTGTTCATCATCGTGCGGCCCGAGGATCGAGAATGGGTCGTGGTGTTCGGCGCGTACCAGCGCTTCGACGTCCTTGGACGCCGGCAATGCTGTCAACTTCGGTTGCAGCGGTTCTTTATGTGTAAAGCTCATGACGTTTCCCCACCGCGTACAGTTTTCGATATAGGTGCAAGCCCGCACAACAGTCCGTGCAACCCTTGCAGGGGCACCGGCAACCAGGTCGGGCGGTTTTCCGCTTCGTAGGCCACTTCATACGCGGCCTTCTCCAGGCTGAACAAGGTCAGCGCCGCGTCCTGGCCGTTGGCATCCTGCCAGTCATGCGCCAGTGTAGCCGTAGCCGCCTGATAAGCCTGGATAAAGGCCTGGCGTGCTTCCTTCAGGTAGCGGTCGGTGACGCGTCGGCGCGCCTGGTCCGCTTCGGGCGAGTGGTCCACGCCTTGTACGTTCAGGGCCATGGCCGCCGCGTAATCAAACGAACGCAGCACACCGCTCACGTCTTTGTACGGGCTGTGCTTGCCACGTCGCTCGTGCAGTGGCCGCGCCGGCTCACCCTCAAAGTCGATCAGGTAGGCATCGCCCTTCACTACCAATACCTGGCCCAGGTGCAAATCGCCGTGGACGCGGATGCGCAGCCCGCCTGCGGTAGCTTTGGCCAACGCCTGGACATGCCCGGCAATCGCCTTTTTCTGCGCCAGTAAGTCACTGACCAACGCTTGATCGGCTGCGTTCAATTGCGCTTGGTTAAGTTTGAGCAGTTGCAACGCCCGGTCGAGCTGAGCGCCGACATCCTTGGCCCACGCCTGGGTGTCCTTGGCGCTGGTGACTTCGGGTTTGAAGTCCGCATTGGTGGTCTGTGCACCGAGCACCAGGTGCATTTCGCCCAGGCGCTGGCCGAGCAACCCGGCGAAATCCTTCAGTTCGCCCAAGGCGTTGTAGTGCTGCTCCTGCTCGGAAAGTGCCTCAGCCAATTCGTCGCGGATGGCGCGTTCCAGGTTGTTCTGGGTCCAGCTCCAGGCGTCGCCCTGATTGCTCAGGTAACCCTGGGCGATCATCAGCAGGTTGTCCTGGCCTTCGGCGTCGCGGCGAACCACAGCCCCCATCAACGGCGAAATGTTCGGGTAATCGGCGTCGGTCAGGTAGGCGCTCATTTCCAGCTCCGGGTGCACGCCGGCGCTGACTTTACGGATCAACTTGAGCACCAGGCTCTCGCCCACGACCACCGAGCTGTTGGACTGTTCGGCGGACAGGTAGCGCACCGCAAAGTCGTCCTTCAATTGCAGGTCGGTCAGGTGCGAGGTGGCTTCAAAGCGCAGATCACCGTCAGTGGAGGTGAGCACAGTGCCCGCGAGCAGGCCCTGGATCACCGAGCGGATAAACGGCTCAAGGCTGAACGCATCGGTGACCAGGCCCACTTCCCGTGCTCGGCGCACCCGGGCCATGGCCAGTTGTTGCGGCAATGCGCTGGTGAACTGATCTTCGGCAAGGAAGCCAAACGGCAATTGATAACGGCTGACCTGGCCACCCGCGGTGACCGCCAGCTCGCTGAGCAATACCGGGTGCTGGGCGTCGCCAAAGCGCACGCCGTAAGCGATATGTACGCTGTCGATCGCCGTATCCTTGCCCGCGAACCAGCGCCGATTGGGCAGCCAGGTGGGCAATGTGGTCGACTCCAGGGTGGTGCGGCACGGCTCGTCCAGCAACTCTTCCAGGCGCTTTTTCAGCACCAGAGTGGTGAAGTCGGGCATGCCTTGAACAGGTTCCACGTGCCAGCTGGGCATTTGATTCTCCGCCGCCAATACAAACCAGTAAAAGCCATAGGGCGCCAGGGTCAGCAGGAAACTCAACTGACCGATCGGGGGGAAGGCGTTGCCCCCCAGCATCTCCACCGGCACCATGCCGGCGAACGCCGACAGGTCCAGCTCGGCCGCCTGGGCACTGCGTGACACGTTGGCCACGCACAGGATGATTTCAGTGTGGCCATCCGGCGCGGTGTACTCGCGGGTATACGCCAGGATGCGTCGGTTGCTCGGCGAGAGCATTTTCAGGCTGCCGCGGCCAAATGCCTTGGACTGCTTGCGCACCGCCAACATGCGGCGCGTCCAGTTGAGCAGCGAATGCGGGTCCTGGGTCTGGGTCTCGACGTTGACCGACAGGTAGCCGTACAACGGGTCCATGATCGGCGGCAGCACCAGGCTGGCCGGGTCGGCGCGCGAGAAGCCGCCGTTGCGGTCGATGGACCACTGCATCGGCGTGCGCACGCCATCGCGGTCGCCAAGGTAGATGTTATCGCCCATGCCGATTTCATCGCCGTAGTACAGGGTCGGCGTGCCCGGCATCGACAGCAGCAGGCTGTTGAGCAATTCGACACGGCGACGGTCACGCTCCATCAACGGCGCCAGGCGCCGGCGGATGCCCAGGTTGATGCGCGCGCGGCGGTCGGCGGCGTAGTAGTTCCACAGGTAATCACGTTCTTTGTCGGTGACCATTTCCAGGGTCAGTTCATCGTGGTTGCGCAGGAAGATCGCCCACTGGCAATTGGCGGGAATCTCCGGGGTCTGGCGCAGGATGTCGGTGATCGGGAAGCGGTCTTCCTGGGCCAGCGCCATGTACATGCGCGGCATCAGCGGGAAGTGGAACGCCATGTGGCATTCGTCGCCGTCGTCGCCCTTTTTGTCACCGAAGTACATCTGGGTGTCTTCCGGCCACTGGTTGGCTTCGGCCAGCAACATGCGGTCCGGGTAGTTGGCGTCGATCTCGGCGCGGATTTGCTTGAGTACGTCGTGGGTTTCGGCAAGGTTTTCGTTGTTGGTGCCGTCGCGTTCGATCAGGTAGGGGATGGCATCCAGGCGCAGGCCGTCGATGCCCATGTCCAACCAATAGCGCATCACGCTGAGCACCGCCTTCATCACCTGCGGATTGTCAAAGTTGAGGTCGGGCTGGTGCGAGTAGAAACGGTGCCAGAAGTATTGGCCGGCAACCGGGTCCCAGGTCCAGTTGGACTTCTCGGTGTCGAGAAAGATGATGCGGGTGCCGTCGTATTTCTGGTCGTCATCCGACCACACATAGAAATCCCGCGCCGCCGAGCCGGGCTTGGCCTTGCGCGCACGCTGGAACCAGGGATGCTGGTCGGAGGTGTGGTTGATGACCAGTTCGGTGATCACGCGCAGACCGCGCCTATGTGCTTCGGCGATAAAACGCTTGGCGTCGGCCATGGTCCCGTAGTCGCTGTGCACGCCCCGGTATTCGGCGATGTCATAGCCATCGTCGCGGCGTGGCGAGGGATAGAACGGCAAGAGCCAGATGGTGTTCACGCCCAGGTCGGCGATGTAGTCGAGCTTGGCGATCAGGCCGGGAAAGTCACCGATACCGTCGTTGTTGGAGTCGAAATAGGATTTGACGTGAACCTGGTAGATCACCGCGTCCTTGTACCAGAGCGGGTCTTTGATAAAGGTGGCAGCGTTAGGCTTCTTAGCCATTGGAAAACTCCTGGAATACTGGAACTGAAGAAACACGGTCAATGTGGGAGCGGGCTTGCTCGCGAAAGCGGTGTGCCAGCCAGCGAATTCATTGATTGATTCACCGCCTTCGCGAGCAAGCCCGCTCCCACAGTTTTGATCTCCAGTGAGCTTAAGAGGTGGTAATACGCCAGATCCCAAACGGCATCTGCGGCTCCAGGCGGGTCCACTGGGTCTTGCCATACCAGGTCCAGCGATGGCCGTTCATCAAGTCTTCGCCCTGTGTCTGCGCATCATCCGGCAGGCCCATTTCCCACAGCGGCAGCTCGAAATGCGCTTCCTGGGCATTGAACGGATCCAGATTCACCGCCACCAGAATGAAGTTGCTGCCATCTTCGCTGCGCTTGCCGAAGTACAGGATGTTGTCGTTCCAGGCGTTGTAGAGCTTCAAGCCCAGGTGCGTCTGCAGCGCCGGGTTCTGCCGGCGAATGCGGTTGAGCTGGGCGATCTCGGCGATGATGTTGCCGGGCGCGGTGAAGTCCCGTGGGCGGATCTCGTACTTCTCCGAGTTCAGGTATTCCTCTTTACCCGGTACCGGCGCGGCCTCGCACAGCTCGAACCCCGAATACATGCCCCAAAGGCCCGAGCCCATGGTGGCCAGCGCGGCACGGATCAGGAAGCCGGGCCGCCCCGATTCGTGCAGGAACGCCGGGTTGATGTCCGGGGTGTTGACGAAGAAATTCGGCCGGTAGCATTCACGCCACGGCGACTCGTTCAACTGCGTCAGGTATTCGCTCAACTCGGCCTTGGTATTGCGCCAGGTGAAATAGGTGTAGCTCTGGGAATAGCCGACCTTGCCCAGCCGCGCCATCATCGCCGGCGTGGTGAACGCTTCGGCCAGGAAGATCACCTCAGGGTATTTGGCCCGCACATCGCTGATCAGCCATTGCCAGAAGGGCAGCGGCTTGGTGTGGGGATTGTCCACGCGAAAGGTCTTCACGCCCTCCTCGACCCAGCCCACCACGACGTCGCGCAACTCGGTCCAAAGGCCTGGGATTGCGTCCGCCGCATAAAAATCGACGTTGACGATGTCCTGGTATTTTTTCGGCGGGTTCTCGGCGTATTTGATCGTGCCGTCCGGGCGCCAGTTGAACCAGCCCGGATGCTCCTGGAGCCATGGGTGGTCCTGGGAGCACTGGATGGCGAAGTCCAGGGCGATTTCCAGGCCATGGTCGGCGGCGGCCTGGACCAGGCGCCGGAAGTCATCACGGCTGCCCAGTTGCGGGTGGATGGCCTCATGACCGCCCTCCTCGCTGCCAATCGCATACGGGCTGCCCGGATCATCGGGGCCGGCGGTCAGTGAGTTGTTCTTGCCCTTGCGGTGGCTGCGCCCGATCGGATGGATCGGCGGGAAGTACAGCACGTCGAACCCCATGTCATGGATCATCGGCAGCCGCGCATGCACGTCATTGAAGGTGCCGTGGCGTGCAGGATCGTCAGTGATCGAGCGTGGGAACAGCTCGTACCAACTGGCAAACAGCGCAGCCTCGCGCTCCACATCGATCGGATAGGCGGGGCTCACGCTCAGGTAGGCGCGATGATCGGCCTGGGTCATCAGGTGCGCACTGTCTTCGTGCAGGAACTGCGCAACCTGCTCGGTTTCCAGCAGGCCCGACAGTTCGTGGTGCAGCAGCATCAGCCGGTCGCGCAGTTCATTGTCGCTGCGCTCGGCGGCTTGCAACACCAGGCTGCGCCCTTCCTGCAGCTCCAGGCTGACCGGCACGCCGGCTTCGTGCTTCTTGCGCAGCTCGTAGCAAAAGCTGGCGAAGGTATCGATCCAGGCCTCAATGCAATATTCGTGGGGGCCTTGCTGGGACACGGTGAACGCGCCTTCCCAGCCGTTGTTACCGACATCGGTCATCACCACGCTATGCCAGCTTTCGTCCTGCAACGGTCGCCAGCGAATCAGTACGGCGAGTTTGTCATGACCGTCGGCGAACACTTTACTGGTGACCGTGACGCGCTGGCCTACCACGGCCTTGACCGCAAACTCGCCACCGTCGATCACGGGCGAGGTGCTCTCGATCGCAATCCGGGGCAGCAACAAGGCCTGGGACAGCGGCAATCTGGAGTTTTCTGGAACCTGTGTCTGGGCAGTCATCGAGCATCTTCCCCTTACGCCCTATGGACGCTCTTTGCTTGATCCGAATTCTGGTACGGCCACACTCTCCCAGAGCTGGGCCGCTTATAGGTCCGAGCTTGCGCCGCGGTTAAAAGTTCAGGTGGATGTGTCGCCATTGGGCGGGAATCAATTTGCCCCGGTGGGTGTCCACCCACAGAGCAAAGCACAAAGGAGGCCACACCGATGAATATCCCGATCCCGGCTGAAACGCCGGACCCGAATATCGACAACCCGACCCTGCCGCCCACCGAGCCGGCGCCGGTTCCGGAAAAAGAACCGCCCGGAAACGAACCCCCGCCGGTCGAAGAACCACCGACGACAATGCCGCCGGTGATCGTCAGTCCTTCTCGAAACGCTTGACGATTTTCGGCATCACGCTGAACACCGCCAACGCCAGCAACGTACTCAGTACCGCTGTCGATTCCCGGCCCAGCCCGGCCGAGACCCCAATCGCAGCGGTCATCCACAAGCCCGCCGCGGTGGTCAGGCCTTTGACATGGCCTTCGTCGTCATCCTTGCCCTTGATGATGGTGCCAGCACCCAGAAAGCCGATCCCGGCAATCACGCCCTGCATCACGCGGCTCATGGCATCCGCCTGGTTACCGGACATCTGCGGCACCAGCACGAACAGCGCCGCGCCCAGCGCCACCAACATATGGGTGCGCACCCCGGCGGCCTTGCCCTTGCTCTCGCGTTCAAAGCCGAGAATGCCGCCCAGGATCGCAGCCATCAACAGACGCACGGTGATCTGGGTGAGCTGCTTGGCGTCGCCGATATCGGCAAATTCGGCCTGCAGGGTTATCCACGCTTCATGCAACCAGGCTTCCATTAACGTTCCTCTGTCATCAATAGGTAATGAATGGACACTCGCGACCGCCAGTCAGTTGCCTGGAACCCCTGCGCTTCGTTGTTTCCTAACATTCGAGGGTCCATCAAACAGGAGATCGGCATGCCCCTACGTATCGAAAACCAACTGTGCTACTTCGTGCTTAATGACGATGGCCAGGAACACAGCGTGCCGGCGACCCGGGTCAATATCGCCACCGACACCGACAAATCCATGTCCTACGTGGAACTGGCGGCCGAGCGGATCTACATCACCGAAGCCGAGGCGGACGCGTTGACCGTCGCGGGCGCGCATGACGGGCGTCAACATGTAAAGGCCGACGAACCGGGTTCGGTGATCTGATTGATCGGTATCGGCACACTGAAAACCAGGCTGCACCCCTCCGGCCACGGGGTGCAGCCGATTGTCGCAGGGATGCCTGCGCAGCCCATCTGATCCGCTTTTTATCGCCCCAGGTGAGCCTGTTACGCAAACAGCGCCGCGCGCATAGTTCATCCGCCTGATGGAGGCGGATGAGCGAATGACCATGAGCGACAGAATCCCAACCGTGGACACCTTTGAGCCCCTGCACCCAAAGAAGGTGAAGGCCAAATCCAGCGATAACCTGATTCATACGCGCAGTTTCACCGGCCTGTTCCGCACCTTGCGCGTGGGCGGTGCAAGCTTTCTGTTCCTGGCCTTTTTCGGCACGGTGTGGCTGAACTGGGGCGGCCGGCAGGCCGTGCTGTGGGATCTGGCTGAGAGTAAATTCCACATTTTTGGCGCGACCTTCTGGCCGCAGGACTTCATCCTGCTCTCGGCGCTGTTGATCATCTGCGCCTTTGGGTTGTTTGCAATCACCGTGTTTGCCGGCCGTGTGTGGTGCGGCTATACCTGCCCGCAGAGCGCGTTTACCTGGCTGTTCATGTGGTGCGAAAAAGTCACCGAAGGCGAACGCAACCAGCGCATCAAACTGCACGCCGCGCCCTGGCGCCTGGAAAAACTCGCGCGGCGCTCAGCCAAGCACGCCTTGTGGTTGGGGATCAGTGTGCTGACCGGGTTGACCTTTGTCGGCTATTTCACGCCGATCCGCCCGTTGGCCGCCGAGTTGCTGACCTGGCAAATGGGCGGCATCAGTTTGTTCTGGGTGCTGTTTTTTACCGCCGCCACCTACCTCAATGCCGGCTGGTTGCGCGAGGCGGTGTGCATGCACATGTGCCCGTATGCACGCTTCCAGAGCGTGATGTTTGACAAGGACACCTTGACCGTTTCCTACGACGTGGCACGCGGCGAGCAACGTGGTCCGCGCAAGCGCGAAGTGAAACCCGCCGACGTTGGCCTGGGCGATTGCATCGACTGCCAACTTTGCGTGCAAGTCTGCCCCACCGGCATCGACATCCGCGATGGCCTGCAAATGGAGTGCATCGGCTGCGCGGCGTGCATCGACGCCTGCGATTCGATCATGGACAAGATGGGCTACGCCCGTGGTTTGGTGAGCTATACCAGCGAACATCAACTGCAAGGCGGCAAGACCCGCCTGCTGCGGCCACGCCTGATCGGCTACAGTGCCGTGTTGTTGTTGATGATCGCGGCTTTGGTCGTGGCATTGGTCGAACGGCCGATGGTATCGCTGGACGTGACCAAGGACCGCGGCATGTTCCGCGAGAATGCCGAAGGGCTGATCGAAAACATCTACAGCCTCAAGGTGATCAACAAGACCCAGCAGCGCCAGGATTACCGCCTGGCGCTGGTGGACGCCGACGGCTTCCAGCTGCAAGGCAAGACCCGGATCAGCCTGGCACCCGGGGAAATCAGCGACGTACCGGTATCGGTGGCATTGCTGGCGGACAAACCGGCAAGCAGCTCGCAAACCCTGCGTTTCAAGGTGACGGATGTGGACGAACCGCAGGTTTACAGCGCTGCCGACAGTCGCTTTGTGGCGCCGTTAAACCGCTGAAATCTACTTGGATGGATGAAATCCAAATGTGGGAGCTGGCTTGCCTGCGATAGCGGCTTATCAGCCACAGGTGTATCAACTGAAAGACCGTTATCGCAGGCGAGCCAGCTCCCACAGGTTGCGCTGCGTACACCCAAACATCTGTTCAAGGCCACCCATGAAACGCTACGAAAAATTCGCCGACGACATTGCTGAACTGATCCGCTCCGGCGTGCTAGGCCCCGGCCAGCGGGTGCCGTCGGTGCGCTATGCCAGCCAGACCTATGGCGTCAGCCCGTCCACGGTGTTCCAGGCCTACTACCTGCTGGAGCGGCGTGGCTTGATCCGCGCGCGGCCGCGTTCCGGCTATTTCGTCAACACCCACGCACCCAGCCCGTTCTCCGAGCCGGCCGTGAGCGAGCACGTGCATGAGTCCACCGAAGTGGATGTGAGCGAGCTGGTGTTTTCGGTGCTCGACTCGATCAAGGACCCCAACACCGTGCCCTTCGGCTCGGCGTTCCCCAGCCCCATGCTGTTCCCGCTGCCGCGCCTGGCCCGCTCCCTGGCCAGCGCCAGCCGCGAAATGGACCCGCGCCTGGTGGTCACCGACATGTCGCCGGGCAACCCGCAACTGCGCCGTCAAATCGCCCTGCGCTACATGGTCGGCGGCCTGATGTTGCCCATGGAAGAACTGCTGATCACCAACGGCGCCCTGGAAGCCTTGAACCTGTGCCTGCAAGCCGTCACCGAACCGGGCGACCTGGTCGCCATCGAAGCCCCGGCGTTCTATGCCTGCCTGCAGGTGCTGGAACGCTTGAAACTCAAGGCGGTGGAAATTCCCGTGCACCCGCGCGACGGCATCGACCTGGGCGCGCTCGCGCAAACCCTGGCGCGCTACCCGATCAAGGCCTGCTGGACCATGACCAGCTTCCAGAACCCCATGGGTGCTACCCTGCCGGAAGCCAAGAAGCAGGCATTGGTGGAACTGTTGCGTGGCCACCAGGTGCCGCTGATAGAAGACGATGTGTACGCCGAACTGTATTACGGCCAACACGCACCCAAGCCGGCCAAGGCTTTTGATACCGAAGGCCTGGTGATGCACTGCGGCTCCTTCGCCAAGAGCCTGGCCCCCGGCTATCGCGTAGGCTGGGTCGCGGCCGGGCGCTTTGCGCAGAAAGTCGAGCGCTTGAAATTGATGACCTCGCTGTGCCCCTCGATGCCGGCCCAGGCGGCGATTGCCGACTACTTGCAGCACGGCGGTTACGACCGACACCTGCGCAAACTGCGCTACGCGCTGGAGGAACAGCAAAGCGCCATGCTCGCCGCCATCGCCCGCTACTTCCCGGCGCAGACACGGGTCAGCCAGCCGGCCGGCGGGTACTTCCTGTGGCTGGAGCTGCCAGAGCAGACGGATTCGTTGAAACTGTTCCAGATGGCGTTGGCGCAAGGCATCAGCATCGCGCCGGGGCCGATTTTCTCGGCCACCCAGCGTTTTCGCAATTGTATTCGCCTGAACTACGGTAGCCCGTGGAGCGAGGCGTCGGAGAAGGCGATGGAAACGCTGGGGCGGATCGTGCGGTCGTTTTGACAGACGCCACACAATTTGTAGTGAGCGGGCTTGCCCCGCGCTGGGTGGCGAAGCCGCCCCAAACCAGGCGACCCGGTTTTACCCGGAACTCGGCGGTGTTTTTATTAGGGCGGCTTCGCCACCCAGCGCGGGCGGTGCGACGATTCGACAAGCCCGCTCACTACAAGATCAGGCAAGGCCGGTTCAGTCTTTGTCGACAATGGGTGTCTGCCCATCCCAGCCACCGCCCAAGGCGGCGATCAGTTGCACACTGGCCACCAGGCGCGACTGCAACAAGGTCAGCACGGTGCGCTCGTTACTCAAGGCCGTGGCTTGCACGGTGACCACGTCCAGGTAGCCGATCAGCCCGGCCTTGTACTGGTTCTGCGTGAGGCGCAACGACTCACGGGCCGCCTCGAGCGCTTCATTGCTGACCACCGCCTCGTCCTCCAGCACCTTGAGCTGCACCATGTAGTTTTCCACTTCGCGGAAACCATCCAGTACGGTCTGGCGGTATTTGGCGACGGTCTCGTCGTAGCTGGCCACGGTGCGGTCGACTTCGGCCGAACGCTGGCCACCGTCGAACAGGGTCATGGCCAGCTTCGGTCCCACCGACCAGAAGCGGTTCGGCAGGCTGATCCAGTCGGAATAGGTGCTGCTGGAATACCCGCCGGCCAGGCTCAGGCTCAGGTCCGGGTAATAAGCCGCCTTGGCCACGCCGATATTGGCGTTGGCGGCGATCACCGAGCGCTCGGCCGAGGCAATATCCGGGCGACGTTCAAGCAGTTGCGACGGCAGGCTCACAGGTACCTGCGGCAGCGCCGGAATGTCTTTGCTCACCGCCAGGTTGAAGTTGGCCGGCGCTTCGCCGATCAACACGGCAATTGCGTTTTCCAACTGGGCGCGCTGCCAGATCAGGTCGATCAGGCTGGCCTGGGTGGTCTTGAGCTGGGTTTGCGCCTGGGCCACCGCGTCCTTGCCGGAGATACCGGCGCGGTATTGGTTCTGGGTCATTTGCAGCGAGCGCTGGTAGGTCTCCAGCGTGGCTTGCAGCAAGCGGGTCTGTTCGTCCATGACGCGCAACTGCAGGTAGCTTTGCACCAGCTCCGACTGTTGGCTCAGGCGCATCGCCGCCAGGTCCGCCGAACTCGCCTCGGCGCTGGCTTCGTTGGCTTCCAGGCCACGGCGCAATTTGCCCCAGATGTCCGCCTCCCAGCTCACGCCCAGCTGTGCGTTGAGGGTGTCGCGGATACCGCTGCTGGAGCTGCTGAGGCTCGCGCTGCTGCTGCCGGTGCCTTGGCTCGCGCGGGTCTTGCCGGCGCTCAGGTCGACGGAGGGGTAAAACGCGCCACGGGAACTGCGCACCAGCGCCTGGGCCTGGCGAAAACGCGCTTCGGCCTGGGCCACGGTCTGGTTGGAGGTATTCAAGCGCTGCACCAGGTCGTTGAGCTGGCGGTCGCCGTACAGCTCCCACCAGGCGCCACGGGCCAGCGAATCGCTGGGCGTGGCCTGGCGCCAGCCCTGGGCCTCCTTGAATTGCGCAGGTTCCACGACTTCCGGGCGCGTGTAGTCGGGGCCGATGGCGCAGGCACTGAGCAGCACACCGCAGAGCAGCAGGCTCGCCACGCGGCAACCACGCAACGTGGCTAATCGGGCAAAGGTTGAATCGGTCATAGCGCAGTGTCCAGGGCAGCATCGGTACGCACGCCGCGCCAGGCGTTGAAACGATGGCGCGCGCGGTCGAGATAAAGGTAAACCACCGGGGTGGTGTAAAGGGTCAGGACCTGGCTGAGTACCAGGCCACCGATGATGGTCAGGCCCAGGGGGCGCCGCATTTCCGCGCCATCGCCAGTGCCCAGCAGCAAGGGTAACGCGCCGAGGATCGCCGCCAGGGTGGTCATCAGGATCGGCCGCAAACGCAGCAGGCAGGCACTTCGAATCGACTCCAGCGGGCCCAGGCGCTCATTGCGTTCCAATTGCAGGGCCAGGTCGATCATCAAGATCGCGTTCTTCTTTACCACGCCGATCAGCAGGAACAGGCCCAGCAAGGAAATCAGGCTGAACTCGCCACCCGTCAGGTAAATCGCGAGCATCGCGCCCACCCCTGCCGACGGCAGGGTCGAAAGAATCGTCAGCGGGTGAATATAGCTTTCATACAAGATGCCCAGCACCAGGTACACCGCCACCAATGCGCCGAGGATCATGAAGGGCTGGCCTTTCTGCGTCGCTGCGAACGCGTCGGCCGTGCCCGCCATCTTGGCGATCACGTCTTCCGGCAGCCCGACCTTGGCGATCGCCCGCTCGATGGCGGCCGTGCCCTGCTCCACCGTCACGCCAGGCGCCATGTCGAAGGCGATGTTTTCCGAGGCGAACTGGCCTTCGTGGCTGACGCGGTCGTCCGCCAGGCTGTTCTCGTAATGGGCGATGGTCGACAGCGGCACCCGCGCGCCGGTGGAGGTGATCACCTGCACCTGGTTAAGGGTGATCGGGTCCTGGGCATATTTGGGATTGACCTCCATCACCACCTGGTACTGGTTGAGGCTGTCATAGATGGTGGAGATCTGTCGTTGGCTGTAGGCGTTGTTGAGCACCGCCGTGACCATGTCCATGTCGATGCCCAGGCGCTTGGCCTGGTCGCGATCGACAATCAGCGTGACCTGCGCCGCGCCGCGCCCTTCGCGCGCGTCGATGGCGGTGAGCTGCGGCAGCTCGCGCAAGGCGGCCACCACCTTCGGATACCACAGGCGCAATGCCGCCAGGTCGCCGCTTTGCAGGATGTAGGAATACTGCGCGCTGGTCTGGTCGCGGCTGCCGCCAAATTGCAGGTCCTGGTCAGCCATCAGGAACAGGCGCCCGCCCGGTACCGGCGGGACGTCCTTGCGCAGGCGTTCAATCACCGCCTGGGCGGAAATTTTGCGCTCGCTGATCGGTTTGAGGCGCACCAGCATCACCGCGTTGTTGGTGCCGTTGTTGCCGCCGATAAAGCCGGCCACGCTGAGCACTGCCGGGTCCTTGAGCACCGCCTTGCGGAAGGTCTCCATCTTCGGCTGCATCACGCTGAACGACAGCCCGTCGTCACCGCGCACGAAACCGATCAACTGGCCGGTGTCCTGCTGCGGCATGAAGGTTTTCGGCACCACCACATACAATGCGACGTTGACCCCGATGGTCAGCAACAGGCTGAGCAGGGTCAGGCGACGATGGCGCAGCACCCAATCCAGGCTGGTGGCGTAGCCGGCGACCATACGGTCGTTGATCCTCTGGCTCCAGCGCTGCAAACCAGTCATCCGGTCTTTGACGTGGGGCTTGAGCCAACGCGCGCAGAGCATCGGCGTCAGGGTCAGCGAGACAATCAGCGAGACAATGATCGCCGCCGACAGGGTGATGGAAAACTCGCGGAACAAATTGGTGACGATCCCGCCCATGAACAGGATCGACAGGAACACCGCCACCAGCGACACGTTCATCGACAGCAAGGTAAACCCGACTTCCTGGGCGCCCAGGTACGCCGCTTTCATCGGCGGCACGCCCTCATCGATATGCCGCGAAATGTTCTCCAGCACCACGATGGCATCGTCCACCACCAGGCCGGTGGCCAGGATCAACGCCATCAGCGAAAAATTGTTCAGCGAGAACCCGTACAGGTACATCACCGCAAAGGTGCCCACCAGCGAGACCGGCACGGCCAGGGTCGGGATCAGCGAAGCGCGGAAATTGCCCAGGAACAGGTACACCACCAGGATCACCAGCCCGACGGCGATCAGCAATGTCATCTCGGCTTCGTGCAACGTGGCGGTGATCACCGGCGAGCGGTCCATGGCCAGGCTCAGCTTGACGCTGGACGGCAGCACCGCCTGCAACGCCGGCAACTGCGCCTTGATCTGCCGCACGGTCTCGATGATGTTGGCGCCGGACTGACGGTTGATCACCAGCAGCACCGCCGGTTCGTTGTTGAAAAAGCCGCTGTTGTAGCGGTCTTCCACGCCGTCGCTGATTTTCGCCACATCCTTGAGACGCAAGGCGGCGCCGTCCTGGTAGCGGATCAGCAACGGCTCGTAGTCCTTGGCCTTCTCCAACTGGTCGTTGGCCTGGATCTGCCAGTTGCGCTGGCTGTCTTCCAGGGAGCCCTTGGGCCGACGCTGGTTGGCATTGGCGATGGTGTTGCGCACATCGTCGAGGGCCACGCCGTACTGGTCGAGGGCCTTGGGTTCCAGCTCGATACGCACCGCCGGCAACGAGCTGCCGCCAATTTGCACTTCGCCGACACCCGGCACCTGGGACAGGCTTTGCGAGAGGATGGTCGAGGCCAGGTCGTACAGCTCGCCTTTCTGTAGCACGTCCGAGGTCAACGACAGCACCATGATCGGCGCCTGGGACGGGTTGATCTTCTTGTACGTGGGCATGCTGCGCATGCCGCTGGGCAACAGGTTGCGCGAGGCATTGATGGCCGCCTGCACTTCCCGCGCCGCGCCGTTGATATCACGGTCGGAATCGAACGCGAGGATCACCCGGGTGGAGCCCTGGCTCGACGAACTGCTCATGGTGGTGATGCCGGCAATCGCGCCGAACGAGCGCTCCAGCGGCGTCGCCACGGTGGACGCCATCACCTCGGGGCTGGCGCCGGGCAAGCTGGCCGACACCACGATGACCGGGAAGTCGATCTGCGGCAGCGGCGACACCGGCAGCAGGTTGAAGCTGACGCCGCCCAGCAGCATGATCGCCAGGCTCAAGAGCATGGTTGCTACCGGGCGCCGAATGAAAGGTCCGGACAGGTTCATGGCTCAACCGGCTCCAGGCTTTGCGGCTCTTTGCGCCAGCGTCGGCCGAGGCGGTCAAAGTACAGGTAGATCACCGGGGTGGTGAACAGGGTCAGCACCTGGCTTACCAGCAAACCGCCAACCATGACCAGGCCCAGGGGCTGGCGCAACTCTGCGCCGGAACCGGTGGCCAACATCAGCGGCACCGCGCCGAACAGCGCCGCCAACGTGGTCATGAGGATCGGCCGGAAGCGCAACAGCGCTGCCTGGTAGATCGCGGTCTGCGGGTCGAGCCCCTGATTGCGTTCGGCGTCGAGGGCGAAGTCGATCATCATGATCGCGTTCTTCTTGACGATGCCGATCAGCAAAATGATGCCGATGATCGCGATCATGCCCAGGTCATTGCCGCTGAGCAGCAACGCCAGCAACGCCCCCACCGCCGCCGACGGCAAGGTCGAGAGAATGGTGATCGGGTGAATGTAGCTCTCGTACAGCACACCGAGCACGATGTACATGGTCACCACCGCCGCCAGGATCAGCAGCAAGGTGCTCGACAGCGAGGCTTCGAACGCCTGGGCCGCGCCCTGGAACTGGGTCTGCACGCCCACCGGCATGCCGATGTCCTTCTGGGTCTGGTTGATCAGTTCCACGCCTTTGCCCAAGGCAACGCCTGGCGCCAGGTTGAACGACATCATCACCGCCGGGAACTGGCCGATATGCGCAATCGCCAACTGGGCCTGGCGCTGCTCCACGTGGGCCAGGCTGGACAGGCGCACCTGGCCGCCGTCGGTGGTCTTCACATGGATCTGGTTCAGCGCATCCGGCCCCAGGGTTTCTCCCGATTGAGCCTGCAGCACCACGCGGTATTGGCTGGCCTGGGTGTAGATGGTGGAAATCTGCCGCTGGCCGAAGGCGTCATAGAGCGCGTCGGTAATCGTCGACACGCTGACGCCCAGGCGTGAAGCCGCGTCGCGGTCGATCACCAGGTACACCTGCAGGCCCTTATCCTGCAGGTCGCTGGCAACGTCGGTGAGCTCGGGCAACCGGCCCAACGCATGGACCAGTTTTTCGCTCCACAGCGCCAGCAACTCGGCGTCCGGCGAAGACATGCTGAACTGGTACTGGGTGCGGCTCACGCGGTCTTCGATGGTCAGGTCCTGCACCGGCTGCATGAACAGGCGGATGCCCACCAGCTTGTCGATTTCCGGTTGCAGGCGGGTGATCACCTGGGCGGCGCTCAAGTCGCGCTGGCCGTGGGGCTTGAGGTTGATCAGCAAGCGGCCGCTGTTGAGGGTGGCGTTATCGCCGTCCACGCCAATATACGAAGACAGGCTTTGCACCGCCGGGTCCGCCAGGATGATCTTCGCCAGTGCCTGCTGGCGCTGGCTCATGGCGGCGAATGAGATCGACTGCGGCGCTTCGGAAATACCCTGGATCACGCCGGTGTCCTGCACCGGGAAAAAGCCCTTGGGCACCACCAGGTACAGCACCACGGTCAGGCCCAGGGTGGCGATGGCCGCCAGCAACGTCAGCGGCTGGTGCCTGAGCACCCACTGCAACAGGCTGCCGTAGCGCGCGATCAGCCAGTCGATCCAGGCGCCGCTGGCCTTGTAGAAGCGGCTTTGGTCCTCTTCCTTGGGTTCACGCTTGAGCAGCCGCGCGCACATCATCGGCGTGAGCGTCAGCGACACCACCAGGGAAATCAGGATTGCCACCGCCAGGGTGATGGCGAATTCACGGAACAGCCGCCCCACCACGTCGGCCATGAACAGCAGCGGGATCAACACGGCGATCAGCGACAGGGTCAGGGAAATCAGGGTGAAACCGATCTGCCTGGCGCCCTTGAGCGCGGCGGCCAGCGGCGTTTCGCCTTCTTCGATATGGCGCGAGATGTTTTCCAGCATCACGATGGCATCGTCCACCACAAACCCGGTGGCGATGGTCAGGGCCATCAGTGTCAGGTTGTTGATGGAGAACCCCGCCAGGTACATCACGCCAAAGGTGCCCACCAGCGACAGCGGCACGGCGATGGACGGAATGAGCGTGGCGCTGAAGCGGCGCAGGAACAGGAACGTCACCATCACCACCAGGGCAATGGCGATCAGCAATTCGTGCTGCACGTCGGTGACCGAGGCGCGGATGGTCTGGGTGCGGTCGGTGAGCACGGTCACGTCGAGACCGGCCGGCAAGTTGTCGGTGATGCTCGGCAGCAGCGCCTTTATGCGGTCCACCACCTCGATCACGTTGGCCCCCGGCTGGCGCTGGATGTTCAGCAGCACGGCCTGGTTTTCATTGGCCCAGGCGGCGAGGCGCTCGTTTTCGGCGCCGTCGACGATCTGGGCCACGTCCTTGAGGCGCAGCGGCGCGCCGTTGTTGTAGGCCAGGATCAGCTCGGCGTATTGCGCGGGCGAGACCAACTGATCGTTGGCGTCGAGCATCGACACCCGCGTGGGGCCGTCGAAGTTGCCCTTGGGCTGGTTGACGTTGGACGCGGCGATCAGGGTGCGCACGTCCGACAGGTTCAGCCCGTTGGCCGCCAGGGCCTCGGGGTTGACCTTGATGCGCACGGCCTGGCGCTGGCCACCGGCGATGCTGACCATGCCGACGCCGCTGATTTGCGCGATTTTCTGCGCCATGCGCGTGTCGACCAGGTCATTGAGCTTGGGCAGCAGCATGGTCTTGGAAGTGATGGCCAGGGTCAGCACCGGCGTGTCCGCCGGGTTGACCTTGTTGTACACCGGCGGCGCCGGCAAATCCTTGGGCAACAGGTTGGTGGCGGCGTTGATCGCGGCCTGCACCTGTTGCTCGGCGACGTCCATATTGATGTCGAGGTTGAAACGCAGGGTCAGCACCGACGCACCGCCGGAGCTTGTAGACGCCATCTGCGTAAGGCCGGGCATCTGCCCGAACTGGCGCTCCAGCGGCGCGGTGACGGCGCTGGTCATCACATCCGGGCTTGCGCCGGGGTACAGGGTCATCACCCGGATCGTCGGGTAATCCACCTGGGGCAAGGCCGATACCGGCAACAAGCGGTACGAAATGATGCCGGCCAATACAATGGCCAGCATGCTCAGCGTGGTCGCGACCGGGCGAAGGATGAACAGACGCGACAGGTTCATGAACCGACCTTTTGCGCCTTGCCGGCGGTGGTGCCGGTCTCCCCTTTCGCGGCGGGCTTGCCTTGCAGGTGTTCGGTCGGAGTGGTCGGTACTTCGCTGCTGTCATTCACCACTTCGATCTCGCTGCCGTCCTTCAATCGGTCGGTGCCTTCCAGCACGACGCGGTCGCCGGCCTTCAGGCCCTCTTTGATCACGGTGTTCTCGCCGTCGGTGTCACCGACCACCAGCGGCTGCACCTTGACCTTCTTGTCACCGTCTAGCACGTAGACAAAGGTACCGGCGTTGCCGAACTGAATCGCCGCCGACGGCGCCAGGACCACGTTGTGCAGGGTGTCGGCGAGCAGGTGCACATTGACGAACTGGTTGGGGAACAGCGCCTGGTCCTTGTTATCGAAGCGTGCCTTGAATTTCAGGGTGCCGGTGGTCACGTCGATCTGGTTGTCCAGGCTCTGCAGCACGCCGGTGGCTTGCACTTTCACGTCGCCACGGTCCCAGGCTTCCACGGGCAGCTTGTTACCGGCGCGGTAGCGGGCCAGTACGGTTTCCAGGGTGTTTTCCGGCAGGGTGAAGACCACGCTGATCGGCTGGGTCTGGGTGATCACGGCGAGGAACGTGGTGTCGTTGGCCGCAACCAGGTTGCCGACATCGACCTGACGCAGGCCGACGCGGCCGCTGATCGGCGCGCGGATCTTGGTGAACTCCAGGTTGAGCTTGGCGTCGTCCACCGCGCCCTGGTTGGTCTTGACCGTGCCCTGGTATTGCAGGACCAACGCTTCGGCGGTGTCCAGGGTCTGCTTGGCGATGCTGTCCTGGGCGTAGAGGTCGCGATAGCGCTGCACATCGACCTGGGCGTTCTTCAACTGGGCCTGGTTCTGCATCAGCGTCCCCTGGGCCTGGAGCAAGGCGTTCTGGTAGCTGCGCGGGTCGATCTCGGCCAGCAGGTCGCCGGCCTTGACCATCTGCCCTTCTTCAAAGGCGATCTTCACCAGCTCGCCGCCCACCCGGCTGCGCACATTGATGGTGTTCAGTGCGGTCACCGTACCCAACGCCTTGTAGTACACCGGGAACTCACCCAGTACCGCAGGCGCTACGCGCACGGGCACCGGGCCGGCGGCGCCGCCAAACCCCGGGCGCGCCATGCCGGTCTTGCTGGCGTGGCCGGCCGGCGCGTCTTTGTGGGCGGCACCGCCGGGCCAGAATTTCCAGCACAGGCCGGCGATAACCAGCAGCACGAGCAGGCCGAACAACCAGCGGCGGGAGTGGCGGGGGGAGGATTGCATGGAGTGATCAACCATTGGGCGCGAGCGCTTCTACTTTGGGAGGCTGAAAGATAAGCACTGGGGCGCATTAAGAAAAGCGCCTTTACCGGCTATTTACCTTGGGCTTACAACTTTTAACGGATGAGCTTAGTCCATCGCCTATTTCGCTAAGCGCCTGAAGCACAAATGAAAACGGCCTGGACTAGGCCAGGCCGCAAGCATGCATCAAGCGTGTTACTGCAAAACGACAGTAACGTACCGAAACAGTTACTTCAGAACAGACAGGGCGGCTTCGTAGTTTGGCTCCTGGCCGATTTCGCTGACCAGTTCGCTGTGCAGCACCTTGTCATTTTCGTCCAGCACCACGACCGCACGCGCCGTCAGGCCTTGCAGCGGACCGTCAGCGATGGAAACGCCGTAGTCGACCGCGAAGTCGGCGTTGCGGAAGTCCGACAGGTTCTTCACGTTGTCCAGCCCTTCGGAGCCGCAGAAACGTGCCTGGGCGAACGGCAGATCGGAGGAGATGCACAGCACCACGGTGTTTTCCACATCGTTGGCCTGGGCGTTGAACTTGCGTACCGAAGTGGCACAGGTAGGGGTGTCGACGCTTGGGAAGATATTCAGCACTTTGCGCTTGCCGGCGAAAGTGGCGAGGGTCGCGTTCGACAGATCGCCGGCGGTCAGGGTGAAGTCAGCAGCCTGGGTGCCGACTTGCGGCAATTGGCCTTCAACCTGGACCGGGTTGCCTTTGAGGGTGACTTGAGCCATGAACAGAATCCTTATGCTGGTTTTGGTTAAACGAATTCGAGAGGCCGAAGTTAACCACAAAGCGCGGTGGCTACCTACCGCCAGCGATAAATTGTCATGACCGGTTATGGTTTAATTGCGCGCCTTTTGTCCCCGCCCCCCAAGGAACTCGTTCTGAATGAATCAGCCTGCCACCAAAGTCCTGGTCATTGGTTATGTCTGGCCAGAGCCGCGCTCTTCAGCCGCAGGCGGGCACATGATGCAGATTCTTGAGAGCTTTCTTACGCAAGGTTGGGACATCACCTTCAGCAGCCCGGCAACCATCGGCGAGCACAAGGCCGATCTGCCTGCGCTGGGCATCGCCGAATGCGCCATTGAACTGAATAACAGCAGTTTCGACGACTTTATTCGCGCACTGGCCCCGGATATCGTGGTGTTTGACCGCTTCATGATGGAAGAACAGTTCGGCTGGCGTGTGGAGCAATGCTGCCCCAACGCGCTGCGCGTGCTGGAAACTTCCGACCTGCAAAGCCTGCGCGACGCACGTCGCCAGCGCCTCAAGGATCACCTGAAGGCGCACCCGGACAGCGACGACTTCAGCGCACTGTTTTCCCCGGCGCTGCCCGCAGAATTCCAGCTGATGGCCGACACCGACCTGGCAAAGCGCGAAATCGCGGCGATTTACCGCTGCGATATCAGCCTGATGATCTCCGACGTGGAAATCCGCCTGCTGACCGAGCAATTCAAAGTGCCGGCCGCCCTGCTCCACTGGTGCCCGCTGATGCTGGAGCCACCCGCCGAGGCGTTCGCGCCGTTTGAAGATCGCGCGCACTTCCTCAGCATCGGCAACTTTCGCCACGCGCCCAACTGGGATGCGGTGCTGTGGATGAAGAACAGCCTGTGGCCGCTGATCCGTCAGCAACTGCCGGGGGCCCAACTGCATATCTACGGCGCTTATACGCCGCCCAAGGCCACCGCCCTGCACAACCCGACGCAGGGTTTTCATGTGATGAACTGGGCCGAAGACGCCCTGCAAGTGATGACCGCCGCGCGCATCTGCCTGGCGCCCCTGCGTTTCGGCGCAGGTATCAAGGGCAAGCTGGCGGATGCGATGCTCTGTGGCACGCCGAATATCACCACGCCGATCGGCGCCGAAGCCATGGGCGATGACCAGCCCTGGCCCGGCGTGATCGCACACGACGCCCCGGCCCTCGCCGCCGCTGCCGTGGCCCTCTACCAGGACCGCGAGCGCTGGACCCAGGCCCAGGAACACGGGCGCCGGCTGCTGGCCCGGCGTTATGACCGGGCTCTGCATGGGCCAGCCTTGGTCGATTGCCTGGAGCGATGCCGCCGCAACCTCGCCGCCCATCGCCGGGACAACTTCACCGGCAGCATGCTGCGCCATCACGCGCACAAGAGTACCCAGTACATGTCCCAGTGGATCGAGGCAAAAAACCGCAACATTTAGGGAATCAAGCAACGCACATAGCATGAACTTTGCCCAGACTTGCCGCCGCTGCGCGGCAAGTCGAACCGGATATTCCCAAACCCTAACGCTCCCAAACGTACCTCACCTCATCCAGGGCCACCCCGCCACGAACGAGCGTGCGACGGCTGCCAAGCTCTTCCCTCCCCCCGAGCGCTTGATAGAAGCGCACAGCTCTTTGGTTTTCAGCTAAAACCCATAAGGTAATCACCTTATAACCCTGATCAACCAAACGCTTTAAACCTGACGCCCATAACTGGGCGCCTATACCCTTGCCCCAGTATTCTGCCAACACGTAGATGGCCATGACCTCTCCCGCTTCTGCGCAAGCCTTGTCTTCATCCCGGCAAGGCCCCACTGAAATCCAACCAGTAACCTTTCCATCCACCTCTGAAACTAAAACGTCAGACTCTTTGCTTTCAATCGCATGAGTCCAATGCGCTTCCCTCTTGGGCAAAGTCGCAGTAAGGGAGGCCAAAAAATCAGCGGGCATCAGATCAAGATAAGCTTGTTGCCAGCTACTGACGTGAACGCTGGCGATGCTATGTGCATCGCTGGGACGTGCATCGCGAATCATGAATAAGCCCTCGCTCGTGTCTGTTTCAGATAAAAATCTTCTGTAATCCTACTCGTACAGGATGCAGCGGCGCACGCTCAGACGCTTGAAGCTGGCAGGGCCGTGCACAACGGGGCATTATTCGGGTCGCAACCACAATAAAGCGACGGCAGCATGACCCGAGCAACGCGTATCACCGACCCTTCCTACGAGCTGATGGACGATCACAACGGTCTGTCCATCATCTATCGCCAGCACGGTTTCCCCTGCCCGCTGGTGCGCTGGCATTTTCACAAGGAATACGAACTGCACCTGATCGTCGCCAGCTCGGGCAAGGTGTTTATCGGCGACTACATCGGCAACTTCTACCCCGAAAGCCTGTTCCTCACCGGCCCCAACCTACCGCATAACTGGATCAGCCAGGTGGAGGAAGGCGAAGTAGTGCCCAAGCGCGACATGTTGGTGAACTTCACCGATGAGCTGTTCGAGCAAGGCAGCCATACGTTTGCCGAGCTCAAGAGCCTGGCGCCCTTGCTGGAGCGTGCGCAATACGGCATCGAATTCCGCAGCAAAAAAACCATCGCCCAGGCCATGGCCCTGATGCAGCGCATTGAGGAAGCCCAAGGCATGGCGCGCCTGGGGCATTTTTTCATTTTGCTGGAAGTGCTGAGCGCCTGTGACGACTACCAACTGCTCTCCGGGGTGACCACGCCACAGCAAGCCGATGAACACAGCATCGATCGCACCAACCGGGCGGTGGACTACATCTTTGCCCACTACGCGAGGGAGTTGCCCCTGGAAGAAGTTGCACACTACCTGGACATGAAGCCGACGTATTTTTCCCGGGTATTCAAACAGGCCACCGGGCGTACGTTTATTGAGTTCGTCAATCGGCTGCGGATCAGCAAATCCTGCGAACTGCTGGCCGATGGCGACAAGGCGGTGACGGATGTGTGCTTTGAGTCGGGGTTCAACAATATTTCCAACTTCAATCGGCGGTTTCAGCAGCTTAAGGGGATGACGCCGTCTCACTATCGGCGGTTGGCGGTGCAGCGGTTGACGGAGCAGAATTTGGCTTGAACGATCAGGCCCACGCGCTGCGTGTGGGGATGTTCTTGTTAATCAGCTTTCAGGCCGTAGCAAGACTCTGCGAGAGATCAATCGTGTCCGGAATCAATCAAGGAGAAACTTATATTGTTAACTCTAAAATTTTCCAGATAGCTGAGAGTCACCATCACGTTGGGATGTGCCTTTTGGTCCAAATGATATATGTCCGCTCCGCCCCGCATACCCAATCCACCTGGCAGTTTTACGGAGGGCTTGGATTTAATGGGCACACCTAAAACCTCACGTACGTATCGTTGATCCATATCTAACTTGAACGGTTGAGGTAATTGCCCGGCATAAACCGGTTGCCCGACCGTCGGGATGAGTGTGATCAAAATCTGCTTCAGGGACTTGGTCCTGTCATTGAAGAGCAACTCCACTCCCTCTACTGGACGCATGGTCGGCCAATCGCTGTCCTCAAATGGCTTCACCAGCGGTTGACTGGGAATCTTCCCACTTGCTACAAGTTCGATAAAACCAAGTCCTAAACTCTCTACCCACAACTTAGTCGCTGGCGCACCCATCAGTACCCTCTCTGAATTTGGTTGATGTCATGTAATTGTCGGCGAGCAGCCTAAATATTAAACCAAGCGCCCCTCTCATCCGGACTTAATTGCATCCAAGGGCATAACACCTTCCTGCTATCGACAGTTAGCGGAGCAACGGTTAACTGAGCATAGTCTATGCTTGACGTGATCATTCCCACGCGCTGCGCGTGGGAACGTTACTATTTATTAGTCGAATTTAACTTTCAGAGCAAGTTCAATTATGGTGTGTATTTCTCAAACAGAATCCCATGCTACACACCATATCGTCATTACGATATTGAAATCCGAGGTGAACACCTGGATAACCAAAACCGTCCATGCGGTAGGTGTCGCTACCACCGTACCCCCGATATTTTAAAATTTTAACCGGCTCCTTCGACTCGAAAGGCTCCCCAAACAATCTATGGACGTCGATTCGACTCATTTTAATTGTAAGAGGCGAAGGCAACTCACCGGTATAAAAGTGAATACCACCAGCCATGTTAATTAAAGAAAAAAGAACCTCAGTGAGGACTCTATTTTCCGCTCTAAACCACAGTTCAACACCAGACTCTGGCTTCTGGATCAAATATTCATTATCGTCACCCTCTAATGAGCGTGCCAGAGGCTTGCTCGTAATCACACCCTCCGCTAGAAGGTTTACATGAGTAGATCCAAGCCCGGCCAGCAAGCGTTTGATCGTCAAGGCATCCATTAGTACCACCCTTGTTCTTGATTGATCTTATGCATTTTGGCGCGAGCCTCTTCCAAGCTTTTTTGAGTGAAGCCTTCCTCAATCATGTAAGGTCTAATCACGTCGAAATTACTCTCTACAGCCGCCCGAAGATCAGCGGCGTCAAAGTGCTGCTTAACTTTATTGTTACGCCCACCGTACGTCTCGCTATATTTTTGATGGATATGAGCAGGAATAGCAATGCTGGCTACTCGCATGAGCAACTCGTTGATTTCGTAATCCATAAACGCTATGGATACGTTTTTCAGATATCGCCTGATCGCCGCCTGCGAAGGCATATGATCCACATGCAAACCGCGCCTTGATGGCCGCTGAAAGCCCCATAGATGTCGACCTCCAACGGCCTGACCGCCGGCTTGGCAAACACCAAATACAACGGCGGCACACCCGAATCAGCCGGAAACGAAATGATCGTATCCTGCCAGGTGATGTTTTCTGCATCCCGCCCTGGATAGTGACTGATCGCCGAATCTTGCCCCACCGCAATCGGGTGAACAAATACATTATCCAAGCGCTCAGGTGTTCCGGGATACGGGCTCGGCACGCTGACAACCGGGCCGTGGTTCGGCGTCCATGTGATGCTGATGCCATCCAGCACCGCCACCATCGCCCTGTGGTCCTCATTCCACCGGGCTTGCGCAACGGGTACGCGGTCGGCGCCACTGCCAGGTTGGGTATGTAGGCCGTAAACACTCAGTTCACCGGACTCATCCTGGCGAAACTGGAAACGCACTCGCGTGCTGGCCAAACGCATCCCCTCCAACTGCTCCGAGGTGTACAGCGTTGAGTCACCGATATCCCGTGGCCAGAATGCCAGCAGCACGAGGTTGAGGGCGGAACTGGCGCCGGCCAAGCCTCGTACAGCCCAGGTACCGAGGTCGCTGCCGAGTGTGCCGGCTACCCTGCCAACGGCGCCCGTGGTACCGGTTGAAGCCATGAGGGCGGTGGTGCCGAAGTTTTTGGCGTTTTCCGGGGCGGTGCCCGCGGCCGTAGAGCCGGCTGGCACCGAAACGCAGGATTTGGCAAAAACGCAGGCATCAGCGGCACAATTCGACGCAACGGGCGCGGCATAATTCGCAGGGGCCGAGGCGGATGCAGTCGGCCTCATTACAACCGGGGTGACACGTTGAGGTTGGGGACCGAACTCCTGACATTTGGAACTCTGATTGGCAATCAACTCCGGCGGAGGATCGCATTTGCAGATGCACAGATCACCCTCCAGCGCCGCTTGCTTGCCGTTCCACTCTTCGTGCAAATGAGGGCCGGTAAGCGCGATGAAGCCTTCAGTGCCGCAAGCCGGGCAAGCGACCCGGTCACCCTCCCTTGAGATTAATTCGCCGTTGAAACTGGTGCGCTCACAACCACTGGTCACTTTGCCACCCGCTGTGGTGGTTGAACCCGTGGTGATGTTGTAGCGCCTCACATCTGACTCTCCACGCGATATCCAGGCTTTAAAAGGCCAGGAATACCATCGCCGTCCGCGTACTCCACCACCTGAGCCAGGTTTTGCAGGCTGCCCGTCACGGTGTCGCCGTTGTCGGTAGCGCTGCCGACAATGGCGATGGGCAGACCTTTGTAGGTGGCTGCGAAACCTGCTCCCGAGACAATTTCGCTCTCTTTGCCATCGGGGTAGCGCACTCGGTCGCCGACGCACGCGATGCGCAAGTCATGGATCTCTAGGCTGGTGCTTGCAGTAATGATTTCTCCACCCATACGCGTTCTTGAGCCGAGTGTCGCGTAGTCGTAGATGGCTTTGATTGGGCGAGTTGATTGTTGGATTTCAGTATCGGTGTCTTTCATGCTTCGTCCTTTTTTAGCGTGCAGGGGTGCTCAAACGCGGTCTTGGCGTTGAGTTATGCAGAGGGATGGCGCCGAAATGGCGCAAGGAAGATGGTGCTGACTAGTACAAAGCCAAACAACTGACCGTTCGGCTAGGTATTGGGAAACGCAGAAACGTCTGGCAAGGATTTGAGGTTGTCCCTAGGACACTCAATCTCTAGTCTCCGTACACCGCTGCACACACAGCGGTTGGGCGTCGCGGCCCGGTGTAATCAGGCGCAAAGTGCCATTTCCGCTTTCAGTTGACGCCTTTTTATCGTCTACTGTGCGGCCTTATGGTGGCTGTGCGCGGGATACCTTCGGGTATGCCGGTTTCCTGATTCCGGTCCGCGAACCTGCGTACAGCTACCACCCAATCGCGTCGCGGCGATCAGTGGTAGCTCCACTTAAATCAGGAGTTTCACCATGATCAAACCCACCCCAAATCCCCCAATCGATCCAACACCCAGCGTGCTATTCACCGTAAAAAACGGCATCTGCACTCAAGACCTACTGGTCAACCTCAGCGAATCACTCGCCTCCGCCCACGCCCTGACCTGCGATTTTGCCTTTGAGCTCGACGGCTCGCGGCGCGAAGGCGCGCTGGGTATTGCCCAGTTGATCGAAGTGTCTCGATTGCTGGCTGAGCGGGTACTGGCTGATATCGAGCGTTAAATACGGCATCGATCGTCCCCACGCGCCACGGGGACGATCATCGAGTGCAAAAAAGTATCAGTGAGCGTGCGCCCAAGGATTTGTCACCGTGGCGTTTGAAGGCTGTAATCAACGCACACTCTTCCTGACTCCCTGTAGGAAGACACAACAACAATAACTGTCCTTCCGTAGCCCCTGGGCGCGGAAATGGAGTGCGCGATGAAGTTCACAGCAAAAGCTCTGCTTGTCTCTACCTGCATGATGACCTGCATGACCCTCAGCGCCGTCAGCCTTGGCGCGCAAACCCTGACCATTGCCACCGTCAACAACAGCGACATGATCCGCATGCAAAAGCTCTCGAAAACCTTCGAGGCCGAGCATCCGGAGATCAAGCTGAATTGGGTGGTGCTCGAAGAAAACGTGCTGCGCCAGCGCCTGACCACCGACATCGCCACACAAGGCGGGCAGTTCGACGTGCTGACCATCGGCATGTACGAAGCTGCACTGTGGGGCGCCAAGGGTTGGCTGGAGCCGATGAAGGATTTGCCGGCGTCCTACGACCTTGACGACGTGTTCCCGTCGGTACGTGACGGTTTGTCTGTGAAGGGCTCGCTGTATGCCCTGCCGTTCTACGCCGAAAGCTCGATCACCTATTACCGCACCGACCTGTTCAAGAACGCCGGGCTGAGCATGCCCGAGCATCCGACCTGGAGCCAGATCGGCGAATTCGCGGCCAAACTCACCGACAAGAGCAAGGAGCAATACGGCCTGTGCCTGCGCGGCAAAGCCGGTTGGGGCGAGAACATGGCGCTGATCACCACCCTGGCCAACGGCTACGGTGCGCGCTGGTTCGATGAGAAGTGGCAGCCGGAATTCAACGGCCCTGAATGGAAAGACGCGCTGAACTTCTACGTGGACAACATGAAGAAATCCGGTCCGCCGGGTGCGTCCAGCAACGGTTTCAACGAAAACCTGGCGCTGTTCAACAGCGGCAAGTGCGCGATCTGGGTGGATGCCAGCGTGGCCGGTTCGTTTGTCACCGACAAAACCCAGAGCAAGGTGGCTGACCACGTCGGCTTTACCTTCGCCCCGCACGAGAAGACCGACAAGGGCACCTCGTGGCTGTACTCCTGGAGCCTGGCGATCCCGACCAGTTCCAAGGCCAAGGACGCCGCCAAGGTGTTCACCAGTTGGGCCACCTCCAAGGAATATGGCGCATTGGTCGCCAAGACCGACGGCGTCGCCAACGTACCGCCGGGCACGCGCAAGTCGACCTACAGCGACGCATACATGAAGGCTGCGCCGTTCGCCAAGGTGACCCTGGAATCGCTGAAAGTGGCGGACCCGACCAAACCGACGCTCAAGCCGGTGCCGTATATCGGTATCCAGTTGGTGACCATTCCTGAATTCCAGGCGATCGGGACCCAGGTCGGCAAGTTCTTCTCGGGTGCGCTGACCGGTCAGCAGACGGTGGATGCGGCATTGACCGCTGCGCAGACCACTACCGAGCGGGAAATGAAGCGGGCGGGTTATCCCAAGTAAGCCGCTCCCCCCGTAAACATGGAAGCAGAGCTTTTGTGGGAGCTGGCTTGCCTGCGATGCAGACAACTCGGTCTGTCAGTTACACCGAGGTGATGCCTTCGCAGGCAAGCCAGCTACCACATTTGACCGCGTTTGGCTCCCTTGTTTTGCATGTACCTGACTGGTCTTGATCCTCATGAATACAACACCCAAAAACCGCCTGGCCAACCCCGGCTGGTTCCTCGTCAGCCCTTCGGTGGCCTTGCTGCTGCTGTGGATGATCGTGCCGCTGGGCATGACCCTGTACTTTTCGCTGATCCGCTACAACCTGCTCTACCCCGGTGAAAACCAGTTCGTGGGGCTGGAGAACTTTACCTACTTCGTCACCGACTCGGGTTTCCTGCCCGGCGCCACCAACACCCTGTTGCTGGTGGGCAGCGTGCTGCTGATCAGCGTGGTGTTCGGTGTGTTGATCAGTGCGCTGCTGGAGGCCAGTGAGTTCTTTGGCCGCGGCCTGGTGCGGGTTTTGTTGATCTCACCGTTCTTCATCATGCCCACCGTCGGTGCGCTGATCTGGAAGAACCTGATTTTCCACCCGGTGTCGGGAATTCTCGCCGCCGTGTGGAAGTTCTTTGGCGCCGAACCGGTGGACTGGCTGGCGCACTACCCGCTGCTGTCGATCATCATCATTGTGTCGTGGCAATGGCTGCCCTTTGCGATCCTGCTGCTGATGACCGCCATGCAGTCCCTCGACCAGGAACAAAAGGAAGCCGCGCGCCTGGACGGTGCCGGCGCCATCGCGATCTTCTGGCACCTGACCCTGCCCCACCTGGCGCGCCCGATTGCGGTGGTGGTGATGATCGAGACGATCTTCCTGCTCTCGGTGTTCGCCGAAATCTTCACCACCACCAACGGTGGCCCCGGCTACGCCTCGACCAACCTCGCCTACCTGATCTACAACCAGGCGCTGGTGCAGTTCGACGTGGGCATGGCCTCGGCCGGCGGCTTGATTGCCGTGGTCATCGCCAATATCGCGGCGATCATCCTGGTGCGGATGATCGGCAAAAACCTGACTGACAAGCCTTGAGGGCCGCGCCATGACGCTTCAACAATCCCGCCGCCTGCAAAGCCTGTTGCTCGGCACGTTGGCCTGGGCCATCGCGATCCTGATTTTCTTTCCGATCTTCTGGATGGTGCTGACCAGCTTCAAGACCGAAATCGACGCGTTCGCCACGCCGCCGCAGTTCATCTTCACGCCGACGCTGGAGAACTACCTGCACATCAACGAGCGCAGCAACTACTTCAGTTATGCATGGAACTCGGTGCTGATTTCCTTCAGCGCCACGGCGCTTTGCCTGCTGATCTCGGTGCCGGCCGCCTACTCCATGGCGTTCTACGAAACCCAGCGTACCAAGGGCACGCTGCTGTGGATGCTGTCGACCAAAATGCTGCCGCCGGTGGGCGTGCTGATGCCGATCTACCTGCTGGCCAAGAGCTTCGGCCTGCTGGATACGCGCATTGCGCTGATCATCATCTACACCCTGATCAACCTGCCGATTGTGGTGTGGATGGTTTACACCTACTTCAAGGACATCCCCAAGGACATCCTCGAAGCCGCCCGCCTCGACGGCGCAACCCTGTGGCAGGAAATGGTCCGCGTGCTGCTGCCGATCGCCAAGGGTGGCCTGGCGTCCACCGTGCTGTTGTCGCTGATCCTCTGCTGGAACGAGGCGTTCTGGTCGCTCAACCTGACCTCGTCCAGCGCCGCGCCGCTGACGGCGCTGATCGCCTCCTACTCCAGCCCCGAAGGCTTGTTCTGGGCCAAATTGTCCGCCGTGTCGACCCTGGCCTGCGCGCCGATCCTGATCTTTGGCTGGATCAGCCAGAAACAGCTGGTGCGCGGTTTGTCCTTCGGCGCCGTGAAATAACGGCTTCCACTAAAAATTCTGTAAGCGGAGGCCCATCATGGCCAACCTGAAAATCAACAATCTGCAAAAAGGCTTCGAAGGCTTTTCCATCATCAAGGGCATCGACCTGGAAGTGAACGACAAAGAATTCGTGGTGTTCGTCGGCCCGTCGGGCTGCGGTAAATCCACCCTGCTGCGGCTGATCGCCGGCCTTGAAGAAGTCAGCGAAGGCACCATCGAACTCGATGGTCGTGACATCACCGAAGTGACGCCGGCCAAGCGCGACCTGGCGATGGTGTTCCAGACCTATGCGCTGTACCCGCACATGAGCGTGCGCAAGAACATGTCGTTTGCCCTGGACCTGGCCGGCGTCGACAAGAAAATCGTCGAGAGCAAAGTCAACGAAGCGGCGCGCATCCTCGAGCTGGGCCCATTGCTGGAGCGCAAGCCCAAGCAGCTTTCCGGCGGCCAGCGCCAGCGCGTGGCGATTGGCCGCGCCATCGTGCGCAACCCGAAGATCTTCCTGTTCGACGAACCGCTGTCCAACCTCGACGCCGCCCTGCGCGTGCAGATGCGCCTGGAACTGGCGCGCCTGCATAAAGAACTGCAGGCGACCATGATCTATGTAACCCACGACCAGGTGGAAGCCATGACCCTGGCCGACAAGGTGGTGGTACTCAACAGCGGCCGTATCGAGCAAGTCGGTTCGCCACTGGAGCTGTACCACCAACCGGCGAACCTGTTTGTGGCGGGCTTTCTCGGTACGCCGAAGATGGGCTTCCTCAAAGGCAAGGTTACGCGGGTTGAAGGCCAGGGCTGCGACGTGCAACTGGATGCCGGCACCCTGATCAGCCTGCCGCTCAGCGGCCCGACCTTGAGCGTGGGCAGCGCAGTGACCCTGGGTATTCGGCCCGAGCACCTGGAAATCGCCACGCCGGGCCAGACCCGCCTGACCGTTACCGCCGACGTCGGCGAGCGCCTGGGCAGCGATACGTTCTGCCATGTCATCACCGCCAACGGCGAACCGCTGACCATGCGAATCCGTGGCGACATGGCCAGCCAGTACGGCGAGACGCTGCACCTGCACCTGGACCCGGCGCACTGCCACCTGTTCGACACCGACGGTGTCGCCGTGGCCCGGCCACTGCGCGCCACCGCCTGATTTCGCGAGTATTACGCCATGAAGCTGAATAAACACAACCTTACCCAGTTGGCACCGCAGGTGAAACTGCCTACCTATGCGATTGCCAGCACCTCCCAGGGCATTGCGCATATCGGCGTCGGCGGTTTCCACCGCGCGCACCAGGCGTATTACACCGACGCGCTGATGAACCTGGGCGAGGGCCTGAACTGGAGCATCTGCGGCGTCGGCCTGCGCGCCGAGGACCGCAAGGCCCGTGATGATTTGGCCGGCCAGGATTATCTGTTCACCCTCTACGAACTGGGCGACACCGACGACACCGAAGTGCGCGTGATCGGCGCGATCAGCGACATGCTGCTGGCCGAAGACGGCGCCCAGGCGCTGATCGACAAATTGGCCAGCCCCGAGATTCGCATCGTCTCGCTGACCATCACCGAGGGCGGTTACTGCATCGACGACAGCAATGGCGAGTTTATGGCCCACCTGCCGCAGATCCAGCATGACCTGGCGCACCCGACTGCACCGAAAACCGTGTTCGGCTTTATCTGCGCTGCGCTCACCCAACGCCGCGCCGCCGGCACCCCGGCGTTTACCGTGATGTCCTGCGATAACCTGCCGCACAATGGCGCCGTGACGCGCAAGGCGCTGCTGGCCTTCGCCGCGCTGCACAACGCCGAGCTGCATGACTGGATCAAGGTGAATGTGAGCTTCCCCAACGCCATGGTCGACCGCATCACGCCGATGACCAGCACTGCCCACCGCCTGCAATTGCATGATGAGCACGGCATCGACGATGCCTGGCCGGTGGTGTGCGAGCCCTTTGTACAGTGGGTGCTGGAAGACAACTTCGTCAACGGTCGCCCGGCCTGGGAAAAGGTCGGCGTGCAGTTCACCGACGACGTCACGCCTTATGAAGAGATGAAGATCGGCCTGCTCAATGGCAGCCACCTGGCGCTGACGTACCTGGGCTTTCTCAAGGGCTATCGATTTGTGCACGAGACCATGAACGACCCGGTCTTTGTCGCTTACATGCGTGCCTACATGGACCTTGACGTCACGCCAAACCTGGCGCCGGTGCCGGGTATCGACCTGACGGACTACAAACAGACCCTGGTGGACCGCTTCTCCAACCAGGCGATTGCCGACCAGTTGGAACGGGTGTGTTCGGATGGCTCGTCGAAGTTTCCCAAGTTCACCGTGCCGACGATCAATCGGTTGATTGCCGATGGCCGCGAGACTGAACGCGCCGCCCTGGTCGTGGCGGCGTGGGCCTTGTATTTGAAGGGCGTGGACGAGAACGGCGTGAGCTACAAGATCCCGGATCCTCGGGCCAAGCTTTGCCAAGCGCTCGTCAGCGATGACACCTTGATCAGCCAACGGCTGTTAGGCGTGGAAGAGATTTTTGGCACGGCTATTCCCAACTCGCCTGCGTTTGTGGCAGCGTTCGAGCGGTGTTTTGTCAGTTTGCGTGACAACGGCGTCACCGAAACCCTGAAACAGCTCCTGAAGAAACCGGCTTAAGCAATGTGGGAGCTGGCTTGCCTGCGATAGCGGTAGTCCAGTCAACCATGAAGTGACTGACAGACCGCTATCGCAGGCAAGCCAGCTCCCACATTGACCGTATTTTCACTCCAACAATAATACTGCTGAGCAAATCATCATGACCCAGCAAAACCTGTTCCTCGGCATCGACTGCGGCACCCAGGGCACCAAGGCCATCGTCCTCGACGCCTCCAGCGGCAAGGTGCTGGGCCTGGGCGCCGCCGCACACACGTTGATCAGCGGCGCCAATGGCCGTCGTGAGCAGCACACCCAGGAATGGCTTGACGCGTTCACCCAAGCCACCCACCGCGCCCTGCAACAGGCCGGCGTGGACGGCCAGGACATCCTCGGCATCGGCGTTTCCGGCCAGCAGCACGGCCTGGTCCTGCTCGATGACCAAGGCCAGGTGCTGCGCCCGGCCAAGCTGTGGTGCGACACCGAAACCGCCCCAGAGAACGCGCGCCTGCTGCACCACCTGGGTGGCGAAAGCGCTTCGCTGGAACGCCTGGGCGTGGCCATCGCACCGGGCTACACCGTGTCCAAGCTGCTCTGGACCCGCGAGCAGCACCCGGACCTGTTCGCGCGCATCGCGCATATCCTGCTGCCCCATGACTACCTCAACTACTGGCTCACCGGTCGCGCGGTCGCTGAATATGGCGATGCGTCGGGTACCGGCTATTTCAACGTGCGCAGCCGCGAATGGGATGTGGCCCTGCTGCGGCACATCGATCCCAGCGGTCGCCTGGAACAGGCCTTGCCGCCACTGATTGAGGCCGATCAGGCCGTCGGCACCGTCCTGCCGGCCATCGCCGAGCGCCTGGGCATCAACCCCAAGGCCATCGTCTCCAGTGGCGGTGGCGACAACATGATGGGCGCCATCGGCACCGGTAACATCGCCCCCGGCGTGATCACCATGAGCCTGGGCTCGTCGGGCACCGTGTATGCGTTTGCCGACCAGCCCAGTGTGAGCCCGCAGGCGTCGGTCGCGACGTTCTGCTCGTCGAGCGGCGGTTGGTTGCCGTTGATCTGCACCATGAACCTGACCAACGCCACCGGGGTGATCCGCGAGCTGTTCGACCTCGACTTGGCGGGTTTCAACGCGTTGGTCGAGCAGGCGCCCATCGGGGCCGATGGCGTGAGCATGCTGCCGTTCCTCAACGGCGAACGCGTGCCCGCCCTGCCCCACGCCACCGGCAGCCTGCACGGCCTGACCATGACCAACCTGACCCGCGCCAACCTGAGCCGCGCGGTGGTCGAGGGCACCACCTTCGGCCTGCGCTACGGCCTGGACCTGCTGCGCCAGACCGGCCTGCAAAGCCACAGCATCCGCCTGATCGGCGGCGGTTCGAAAAGTCCGATGTGGCGGCAGATGGTCGCCGATATCATGAACACCGAAGTGGTCTGCACCGAACAAAGCGAAGCCGCCGCCCTGGGCGCGGCAATCCAGGCGGCCTGGTGCCAGTCCGGCGAAAGCCTGGCCAGCCTGTGCGACAAATGCGTAAGCCTCGACCCGGCCAGCCGTACCCTGCCGGTGGCGACCAGCGTCAGCGCCTACCAACAGGCTTACGAGCGCTATCAACAGTTAGTGGCAACCCTTTAAGAGCGAACGACTATGTATCTGGTGTGTGGTGAAGCGCTGTTTGATTTTTTCAGCGAGGAGGATGCCAGCGAGCAGGCGTCCAAGGTCAACTACAAGGCGATTGCCGGCGGTTCGCCGTTCAACGTCGCGGTCGGGTTGCGCCGCCTGGGCATCGAGGCCGCGCTGCTGGGTGGCGTGTCCACCGATTTCCTCGGCCGGCGCTTGTTGCAGGTGCTCAAGGATGAAGGCGTCAGCGAGCGGTTCCTGGTGGAGTTCGCCGCGCCGACCACCTTGTCGATGGTCGCCGTGGGCGCCAATGGCTCGCCGCAGTACAACTTTCGCGGCGAGGGCTGCGCCGATCGGCTGCTGGAGACAGCCCATCTGCCCGCGCTGGGCGATGACATTCGTGGCCTGCATGTCGGCTCGTTTTCCCTGGTGGTGCAGCCGATTGGCGATACCCTGCTGAGCCTGGTCAAGCGCGAAAGCGGCAAGCGCCTGATCAGCCTCGACCCCAACGTGCGGCTCAACCCGCAGCCGGATATCCAGGTGTGGCGTGACCGCGTCGCCGAGCTGGTCAAGCATGCCGACCTGATCAAGGTCAGCGATGAAGACCTGCACCTGCTCTACCCCGACCAGTCGCCGGAAAGCGTGCTGCGGGACTGGCTGCAACACCGCTGCCAGCTGGTGTTCCTGACCCGTGGCGGCGATGGCGCCAGCGTATTCAGCCGCCAGCATGGTCACTGGTCCGCATCGGCGGTCGAGGTGGTGATGGCCGACACCGTAGGCGCCGGCGACACCTTCCAGGCCGCGCTGATTGCCTGGCTGACCGAACAGCGATTGGATTCGGTGGAAGGCCTGCAACAGCTCACCCGCGCGCAGATCGACGCCATGCTCGGCTTTGCGATTCGCGCAGCCGCGTTGACCTGCACCAAGACCGGACCCGACCTGCCCTACCGCCGACAGCTCTGATGCCGATGGATAACGTGGGATAGATTCTGGCTGACATGTAGGAATTTTCCAAGAAAGCCTCATTTAATCAATGGTTAAGGTGAGGAGCTGACAGTGGGCTACCGCATTTCCCCAGCCATGGGCTGAAGGTGCGGCCACCGGTTCATCACGTCGATGAACCGGACCACTGACGGAGAATCCCTATGAATCCGCACCGCGTATGCCTGTTCGGCTGCACCCTGGTCCTCACCACCCTGGCGGCGACGGCACAGGCTGAAACCAAGCCCGTGCCGTACCATTACGGCATGCCCATGGATATCCAGAAGGTGATTTCCATGACCGAACCCCAGACCCGGGAATGCAAAGTCATCGAGGCCCAGATCAAGTTCGTGGACAAGGCCGGTGATGTGCAGCAGGTCAGCTATAAAAAGTTATCCGAGGCCTGCCTGTTCCAGAACTGAACGGCCTGCGGATAAAGGGGAGGCTCTGCTTCGCCCTGGCCCTGACCTGCGGTTTCACCACCGGATGCCTGGTGCTCGCGGTATTGGGGTTCAGTGAATGGATAAACGGCAATGCCGGGCCGGGCATTCTGCTGGCAGTGGCAACGAAAACCGTACTGGGCCTGGCGTTCATCCAGGCCCACCGGTCTTCGGTGACTCAAACCAAGGGGTCTAGCTAGTAGTAGCCCCGCCCTCCCGCTCTTTTCAGAGTGGGCACATGGGCCTGCTTGAGGTCTTCACGCAACCCGGTAATCAGGTTGCAAATGGCTCGACTGCTGTCGAGTTTGTCCGCATTGATGCCTTTGACTTCCAAATCCACACGGTCACGGTCGCGGTCGTCGTAGACCCTGATCGTCAGCGAAGCATCTTCGGCTTTGGTGCATTCGCACCGTTTGGGCAGGAAACTTCCTTCAATAATACTGCGTAGTTCCAGTTCCGAAAGCATGGTCAACCTCTCCTTTATTGAGACTGCCAACAGATTGTTGTGATTTGGCGAGTGCTCCCCCGCCGCGCCTTGCCAACCTTGGCAGACGCTTACAACACCCAAGCCTACTAGGCAAAATCAGGCAAGGTTGTAACTTTTCCTCATAAGCCGCGCGCTTATTTATATGAATTAAACGGCGCCGGTTTAATCATCGTCGAACCCCTGCGATTAAACGTTTAACCCTGGGCCTTGAACTAAACGCTACGTTGCGCCGCCACGCGTTTTGCAACATATCGCAAACTATTCAGCGATCAAAGCCATTCAGCGGCTGAGCCTTTACGATGAATACACGAAACGTATACGCTTTGTATATTCAAACCTCACAGTGAACAGCATGGGCATCGTCAAGATCACCGACCAACTGCACGAACAACTGCGCCTGGCCAGCGCCGCGATGGACCGCTCCATCAACGCCCAGGCCGAGTTCTGGATCAAGATCGGCCTGCTCGCCGAACTCAATCCCCATCTGCCCTACAACGAGCTGATCAACAAGCTGTTGCTGGACAAGCCCGATCTGATCCGAGGGCGCGGTTGATGATCAAGACCGCCGCACAACTGGCCGTGATGCGCGAATCCGGGCGCCTGCTGGCCCAGGTCTTCGACATGCTCGACGGTGTTGTCGCCGCCGGCCGTTCCACCCTGGAGCTGGACGCCGCCGTCGAAGCCTGCATCCGCGACGACCTCAAGGCCCGCCCGGCGAGCCTGGGCCAGTACGACTACCCTTTCTCCATCAATACTTCGATCAATGAGGTGGTGTGCCATGGCATGCCCAGCGCCAAGGAGATGCTCAAGGACGGCGACATCGTCAACATCGACATCACCCTGGAAAAAGGCGGCTTCATCGCCGATTCCAGCAAGATGTACATGATCGGCACCGTGGCCCCCAAAGCCCGGCACCTGGTCGAGATGACCTTCGAAGCGATGTGGGCCGGCATCCGCCAGGTCAAGCCGGGCGCCCGCCTGGGCGATATCGGCCATGCGATTCAAAGCCACGCACAGGCCAACGGCTACAGCGTGGTGCGCGAGTACTGCGGCCATGGCATTGGCCGGCAGATGCATGAAGAACCGCAAGTGCTGCACTTCGGCCGCCCCGGCACCGGGCTGGAACTGCGCGAAGGCATGGTGTTCACCATTGAGCCAATGCTCAACCAGGGCAGCTCGAAGGTGCGCAGCCTGAAGGACGGGTGGACCGTAGTCACCAAGGACAACAGTCTGTCGGCACAGTGGGAGCACACCGTGGCGGTGACGGCGGATGGCTTTGAAGTGCTGACGTTGCAAACCGCTCCCTGACAGTCCCTGCAGGCTGGCGACGCTATCGCAGGATAGGTATTTACATATCCTTGTAGTGAGCGGGCTTGCCCCGCGCTGGGGGGCGAAGCCGCCCCAAACCAGGCGACTCGGTGTTTTTTCCCGAACTCGGCGGTGTCTTTATCGGGGCGGCTTCGCCGCCCAGCGCGGGGCAAGCCCGCTCACTACAGGGAAATTCAAGCCACCTGCTTGATCGCGGCCTTGGCCTCCAGCTCCCGCACCAGCGGCAACACCCGCTTGCCGAAGTACTCGACTTCTTCCTGGAAGTGCAGGAAGCCCGCCAGCACCAGGTCCACCCCCACCGCCTTGAGCGCGACGATGCGCTCGGCGATCTGCTGGGGCGTACCAATCAGGTTGGTCTTGAAGCCATCGTTGTACTGCACCAGGTCTTCGAAACTCGACTTGGCCCAGTTGCCCTCGCCTTCCGGTGAAGCCTTGCCGGCCTGTTTGGCGGCGTCACCAAATGCGTTCACCGCTTCCGGGTCGGCCTTGTCGATGATCTCCGCCAGCACGGCGCGGGCTTCTGCCTCCGTGTCGCGGGCGATGATGAAAGCATTGACGCCGACCTTGACCGAATGGTGGTTCGCCGCCGCCTTGGCGCGAATGTCATCGACCTGGGCCTTGATGCCTTGCGGCGTGTTGCCGTTGGTGAAATACCAGTCCGACACGCGCGCGGCCATGTCCCGCGCGGCCCGCGAGCTGCCGCCCTGGAACACTTCCGGCTGGCCGACAGGCTTGGGCTTGAGGGTATAGTTGTTGAAGCGGTAGAAGTCGCCCTTGAAGGTGAAGTCGTCCTGGGTCCAGATGCCTTTGAGGGCGCGGATGAACTCTTCGGAACGCCGATAGCGCTCGTCATGCTCAAGCCAGTGTTCGCCAATGGCCTGGAACTCGCCCTTGAACCAGCCGCTGACGATATTCACCGCGATACGGCCGTTGGTGAGCTGGTCGATGGTCGCCAGTTGCTTGGCCGCCAGCGCCGGTTGCCAGGGGCCGGGCAGGATTGCGGCGATGACCTTGAGCCGGGTGGTCGCCGCCAGCAGCGCATGGCTGAACGCCACGGATTCGTGCTGGTTATCGGCGCCGTAACCGGCAGTGAAACGAATCTGCGTCAGGCCATATTCAAAGCCGGCGGCTTCCGCCAGTTGCGCCAGCTTGCGGTTGTAGTCGATGCCCCAGTCGGTGCGTTGCTCGATCTTGCTGACCACCAACCCACCGCTGACATTGGGCACCCAATAGGCAAATTTCACAGCTTGCTGACTCATCGAACGGTACCTCGCACAAAGGGATGTACCCAGGCCTTGAGCAGCAAGCGTGCCAGGCCGGGCAAATGCCCAGGCCAGGGGCGCTGCGCTGAAAACCGCGTGCCGGCGTGGCTGTCCCGGATCGTGCGGGTTTGTCGATCAGCTGTTGCCAGCGCAACAGTAGTTCATTGCGTTGTCCAGCAAATACGGGCACCAGGACCCGGCACGGACTGTGCAATCACCCTCTGCATGATCACTGTCCAGGAACCTTGCCCATGACCGAACACCACGTCATCAACCCGCTGTCCATTGGCGTCGACTATCTCACGCTGGCGGCGCGCTTTCGGCCGATCTTCCAGCGCATTGCCGACGGCGCTGTTGAGCGCGAGCACACCCGCAGCCTGCCTCACGAACCGATCCAGTGGCTCAAGGAGGCCGGCTTTGGCGCGGTGCGCATGCCGGTGGAATACGGCGGCGGCGGCGCTTCCCTGCCGCAGTTGTTCGAACTGCTGATCGAACTGGCCGAAGCCGACTCGAACGTGCCCCAGGCCCTGCGCGGGCACTTTGCGTTTGCCGAAGACCGCCTGAACGCGCCGCCCAGCGCCGGCCGCGACCTGTGGTTCAAGCGTTTCGTGGACGGCGATATCGTCGGCTGCGCCTGGACCGAGATCGGCAGCGTGGCCATCGGCGACGTGGTTACCCAGGTCAGTCCCGACGGTGATCAGTGGACGCTCAACGGTGAGAAGTTCTACAGCACCGGCAGCATTTTCGCCGACTGGATCGACGTGTACGCCCAGCGCAGCGACACCGGCGCCGATGTGATCGCCGCCACCCGCGCGCGCCAGCCTGGCGTGGTCCACAGCGATGACTGGGACGGCTTTGGCCAGCGCACCACCGGCAGCGGCACCTCGCGCTTCACCGACGCGCGGGTGGAGGCCGAAAACGTCATCGACTTCGCCAGTCGCTTCAAATACCAGACCGCGTTTTACCAATTGGTGCTGCTCGCCACCTTGGCCGGTATCGGCCGCGCCGCACTGCGCGACGTGGCGCATCAGGTGCGCAGCCGCCAGCGCATCTACAGCCATGGCAACGCACCCCATGTAAGCCAGGACGCGCAGATTCAACAGGTGGTGGGCGAAGTGGCTGCCCTGGTCTATGCCGCCGAGGCCAGCGCGTTGAAAGCGTCGCTGCCGGCACAACGGGCCTATGTGGCGCGCTTTGGCGGGGATGACGCTGTGGAGCGCGAAGCCAATGTGGCGGCCGAGATCGAATCGGCTACCGCGCAAGTGGTGGTGTCGGAATTGATCCAGCGCGCCACCAGCCAATTGTTCAATGCGCTGGGTGCTTCGGATGTGCGCCAAGGCAAGGCGCTCGACCGGCATTGGCGCAATGCGCGAACGGTGTCGTCGCACAATCCGCTGATCTATAAGGCGCGCATTGTCGGGGACTGGGTGGTCAACGGGGCCGAGCCACCGTTTGTGTGGCAGATCGGTAGTGGGCCGGCGAAGGTCTGAAGCTAAGTATGTTCACCTGTGGGAGCTGGCTTGCCTGCGATGGCATCACCTCGGTGTGTCTGGATGACCGAGGTGCCTGCATCGCAGGCAAGCCAGCTCCCACACAAGCCAGCTCCCACATTTGGACCGAGTACAGATTAGAAAGCGAGTTTGTAGCCGATGCCCATGAGCATGACCGCCAAACACGGGCGCAGCACGCCGTCCGGGACTTTGCCGGTCATGTGGCTGCCTATGTAGATGCCCGGCAAAGACCCCATCAACAGAAAGCCCAGCAGATGCCAGTCCATGTTGCCCATGCCGGCGTGGCCCAGACCCGCCACCAGGGTCAGGGGCACGGCATGGGCGATTTCGGTGCCGACCAGGCGGCGCGTGGCCAGGAACGGGTACAGGATAAACAGCGCGACCGTGCCGAGTGCGCCGGCGCCAATGGAGGTCAGGGCGACCATGGTGCCCAGCACGGCCCCGGTGACGACGGTCAGTGCATTCAGGTTGCGTGGGTTCATGTGGTAGCCATCGCCGGCATGGCGCTGGGCGAAGGCCAACAGGCTTTTCTTGAACAGGATCGCCAGCGCCGTCAACAGCAACACTACGCCAAGGGCCTGCTTGATCACCGCGTTCATGGCGCTGGGGTCGGTGTGCAGGCTGGCCAGGAACCACAGGGTCAGCAGCACCGCGGGCACGCTCCCCAGGGTCAGCCAGCCGGTGATGGTCCAGTCGATGTTCTTGTTCTTGCTGTGCACCAGCACCCCACCGGATTTGGTGATGGCGGCGTACAACAGGTCGGTGCCCACGGCCGTGGCCGGGTTGATGCCGAACCACAGCAGGATCGGGGTCATCAGGGAGCCCCCGCCCACGCCCGTCATGCCCACGATAAAACCTACGATCAGGCCGGCAACCACGAAACCAACATTACCCACATCCATTACAGCTACCTGCGGCCTTATAAATTTCTGGCCGCAGGATAGCGATTTTTCTTATAACGACTTATATCAATATGATCTGACTTTATGCCTTTTAGCTCAGTCGCTGGCAGACGTAGGCTTGGGTCTGATAGGGAAAGGCGACGGTGTCCCGTCCGCGCAGGTCGGGATGGGTCTGGATCAAGGCGCGCAATTGCGCGGTAACGGTAGCCTTTTCTGCTGCTGGAAGCGCCGCGATAAAGCTCACCGACAAACAGCGATCCATGATCACTTCCTGCGGACTGCCGACATGGCTGTACGGAAAACAGGTGAGTTCAGGATCGGAAAAATGCACGCCCGTGAAGGCTTCGCGCCAACGCCCGGTATGAAAGCGCGGGGTATCGCCTTCGTACGGGGTAATGATTTCTGTGATTGCCGCCACCCAGCCCACCGTTTCGTCTCGCACATTCCACACCAGCCCCAGTCGCCCTTCGGGCTTGAGCACGCGATGAATTTCCGCCAGTGCGGCCTGGGTGGAGAACCAGTGGAACGCCTGCGCACAAACCACCGCATCGGCGCTGGCTGACGCCAGCGGGATGGATTCGGCCGTGCCGTTCACCAGGCGCACGCCCGGCAGCAGCCTGGTCAACTGCGCGCCCATCGCGGCCACCGGTTCGACGGCAATCAGCGTCGGCGCCAGGGTGCTGAGCAAGCGCGTGAATTTGCCGGTGCCGGCGCCCAGGTCGATCACCGTCGACTGTGCGTCAATCCGCAGGGTTTCGGTGAGCCAGCCGGTGAGTTGCCTGGGGTAATTGGGTCGACCCTGGGCGTAGGTGACCGCCTGGGTGGAGAAACCTTGTTGAGCAGACGCGTGAACACCAGTCATTGCCAATCTCTCCTCGGGTAAAGCGGGGGCACAGTGTGCGCCTTCCCCTTCGGGTTTTCTAATCGACGTTGGGCAGCCACACGCGAAACCGCGCGCCGCCCAACGGCGACGCCAATGCCGTCAAGGTGCCGCCCTGGGCTTCCAGGGCGCGGCGGCTGATGGCCAAGCCCAGGCCGAAACCGCCCGTCGCGCGGTCACGGCTGCGGTCCAGGCGGTAAAACGGTTCGAAGATACGTTCGCGCTGGTCCGTCGGAATGCCGATACCGTCGTCGTCCACCCAAATTTCACAGCCCTTGGGACACACCTTCACGCCGACCTGGATGCGTTTGTCGCAGTAACGCGTGGCATTGCGCAGCAGGTTCTGCAAAGCGCGGGCGGTGAGGCGTGGGTCGAGGCTGAAGCGCTCCACGGCGCAGTCGAGCGCCACCTCGATGACGATCTCGGGGTTTTCCAGTTCGTCATCGACGCTGCCGAGCACGCTGTCGATAAATTCGTCGAGCACCACGCTCACTCGCTCCGGCAGTTGCGCCGGGTTTTGCAGGCGGCTGTAGGACAGCAGTTCCAGCACCAGTTCGTCGAGCTCGCGGATGTGCGCCACCAGGCTTTGCAGGCGTTCGCGACTGGCCTCGGGCAAGTCTTCGGACAGCGCCAGGGCCAGGCCGAAGTCCAGGCGCGTGAGCGGCGTGCGCAGTTCATGGGACACCGCGTTAAGCAAGTCGCGCTGCTGGTTGAGCAGGTGTTCGATGTCGTCGGCCATGGTATCGAACACCGAGGCCAGGCTGCCGATGCTGGAGCTGGCCGGGATACCCGTGCGCTCCGCCATATTGCCTTGGCCCAGTTGCCCGGCGGTGCTTTTCAGGCGCTCCAGGTCGCGCCAGTGCGGTCGCAGCCACACCAGCAGGCAAGCCAGCAGCGCAGCAATGATCAGCACGTTGATGGCCCAATACAGCACGTTCATGTCCAGCGGATCGGGCGGAATGGTCAACTTGACCACGAACTGATCGTTGATCGGCGAGCTGATCTGTTCCATCCAGCCCCACTCCCCCAGGCGCACCACGGACTTGCCCTGTTCCAGCAACTGTTCTTCGGCCGGCGTGTAGCGGGCGTCCTGGCGCAGCAGCAGTTGGACTTTCAGTGGCGCGAAGTCGCGGCCCAGCTGCTCGGTCACCTGCGACCAGCGCTCCACCGGCGCGCGCTCGTATTGTTTGACGATCAGCTTTTGCTGGCCACGAGTCTGCTCGATGTTGTAGTTCATGTAACGGTGTTCGAACAGCTGGATCACCAGGGTCGGCACCAGGTAGATCGCCGCACTGTAGGTGACGATAGTAATCAGGTAGAGACGCAGCAGGACGCGGAACATGGGTCAGCATTCCCACTCGGAGCGGCTGAACAGGTAGCCCTTGCCCCACACGGTCTTGATCTTGCGCGCTTCACCGGCGTTGTCGTCGAACTTGCGGCGCAGCTTGGAAATCGCCACGTCCACCGAACGGTCGGTGCCATTGAACTCGATCCCGCGCAGGCGTTGCAGGATCTGGTCGCGGCTGAGCACCTCGCCGGCATGCCGCGCCAGTACCACCAGCAGGTTGTATTCGCCGCTGGACAACTCCACCGCCTGGTCGCGCCAGGTCACGGTGCGCTCCGACAGGTCGATGCACAGGTTGCCCATGATGATGCGGTCATTGGCGACCTGGGGTTCGGACAAGCTGCTGCGGCGCAATAAGGTGCGCACACGGGCGAGCAACACGCGCGGCTCGCAGGGTTTGGTCACGTAATCGTCGGCGCCCATTTCCAGGCCCAACACCTGGTCGTGGCTGTCATCGCGGGCGGTGAGCATCAGGATCGGCAGGCCGGCCGAGTCGGCGCGCAGCAGGCGGCACACTTGCAGGCCGTCGAGGCCCGGCAGCATCAGGTCGAGGATCACCAGGTCCGGCGGGTTGAGGCGCGCGCGTTCGCGGACCTGGTCGCCACGGCTGAGCACGCTGACGTGGTAGCCATTGCGTTCCAGGTAGCTGGCAATCAGCTCGGAGAGCGCGGCGTCGTCTTCGACCAGGAGGATGTTGGGCATGGCGTTTCCAAATAATGCGGTTCGTTGGCGGTGCACAAGGGCGCTGCATGAACTGCTTTGTGTGGGAGCTGGCTTGCCTGCGATAGCATCACCGCAATCTGGGCAAATACCTCGGCGTCTGCATCGCAGGCAAGCCAGCTCCCACACAAAGCAGTGTGTGCAAGGATATACGCCCGTCGCGGCCTCCGGGTCGCACCTTACATTTCTTCACACACGCCCTACACAGCTTCACAGCACCACGGCGCAGGTGCCCTTAGGATGCGCCAGTCAATATTGGGATAAGAGCATGTCGAAGAATCCGTTTGCGCCGTTTTGCCTGCTGGCCCTCACCCTTGCCCTGAGCGCGTGTGGCGACTCCGCAGCGCCGACGCCACAGCCGCCACTGGCCAAAGTGCGCATCGAAACCCTTGAAGCCAACCCCCTGGCCATCACCAGCGAACTGAGCGGGCGCATTGCCGCGCCACGGATCGCCGAAGTGCGCGCACGGGTGGCGGGCGTGGTGATGCAACGGGTGTTCAAGGAAGGCCATGACGTGAAACAGGGCGACGTGCTATTTCGCATCGACCCGGCCCCGTTCAAGGCCGACCTCGACAGCGCCCAGGCCAACCTCAGCAAGGCCGAGGCCAATGCCTTCCAGGCGCGCCTGCAGGAGCAGCGCTACCGCCAATTGGTAGAAGGCAACGCCGTCAGCGGCCAGGACTACGACAACGCCCGCGCCGCCGTGCGCCAGACCAACGCCGAAGTCGCCGCCAACAAGGCCGCCGTCGAGCGGGCCAGGCTGAACCTGGGCTATGCCACCGTGACCGCGCCGATTTCTGGGCGCATCGGCCGCGCGCTGGTCACCGAGGGCGCGCTGGTCGGCCAGAACGAAGCCACGCCATTGGCGATCATCCAGCAACTGGACCCGATCCACGCCGACCTGACCCAGTCGACCCGTGAGCTGAATGACCTGCGCCGCGCCTTCCGCGCCGGCAGCTTGAAACAGGTCGGCCAGGACCAGGCCAAGGCCACGCTGATCGAAGACGACGGCAGCCTCTACCCGTTGCCGGGCAAATTGCTGTTCGCCGAGATCAGCGTCGACCCCGGCACCGGGCAAGTCATCCTGCGCAGCGAGTTCCCCAACCCGGACCTGGACCTGTTGCCCGGCAGTTTTGTGCGGGTGCGCCTGGAACAGGCGGTCGACAAGCAAGGCATCAGCGTGCCGCAACGCGCCATCACCCGTGACAGCGCAGGTATCCCGATGGTGCTGCTGCTGGACGCCGAGCAGACCGTGAGCCAGCAGCCGGTGGAGCTGGGCGCCGTGATCAACGATCGCTGGATCGTCAGCCACGGCCTCAAGCCCGGTGACCGCATCATTGTCGAAGGCCTGCAACACGCGCGCCCCGGTGAAAAAGTTGAAGTGGACGCCAGCCCGCTGGTAAAGGAATAGCCCGTCATGCCGCAGTTTTTTATCGATCGCCCGATCTTCGCCTGGGTAGTGGCCCTGTTTATTCTGCTGGCCGGTGTCCTCGCGATCCCGCAACTGCCGGTAGCGCAGTACCCCAATGTCGCGCCACCGAAAGTCGAAATCTACGCGGTGTACCCCGGCGCGTCGGCCCAGACCCTGGACGAAAGCGTGGTGAGCCTGATCGAGCAGGAGCTCAACGGCGCCGATCACCTACTGTATTTCGAATCCCAGAGCAGCCTCGGTTCGGCCACCATCACCGCCACCTTCCAGCCGGGTACCAACCCGGAAATGGCCCAGGTGGATGTGCAGAACCGCCTCAAGGCAGTAGAGCCGCGCCTGCCGCAAGCCGTGACCCAGCAAGGCCTGCAGGTGGAAAAAGTCTCCGCCGGCTTCCTGCTGCTGGTGACCCTCACCTCCAGCGACGGCAAACTTGACGACGTGGCGCTCAGCGACTACCTGGCGCGCAACGTGATGAACGAACTCAAGCGCCTCGACGGCGTGGGCAAGGCGCAGCTGTACGGTGCCGAGCGCGCCATGCGCATCTGGATCGACCCACGCAAGCTGATCGGTTTCAACCTCACGCCGGCCGACGTCAACGCGGCGATCAGCGCACAGAACGCGCAGGTCTCCGCCGGCAGCCTCGGTGATCTGCCGGGGACGAACACCCAGGAAATCACCGCCGCGATCCTGGTCAAGGGCCAGCTTTCGACCCCGGCGGAGTTCGCCGACATCGTGCTCAAGGCCAACCCCGACGGTTCCACCGTTCGCGTCGGCGATGTGGCGCGGGTGGAAGTGGGCAGCCAGGAGTACCAATTCTCCACCCGCCTGAACGGCAAGCCTTCAACGGCGGTCAGCGTGCAATTGGCGCCCGGTGCCAACGCGCTGAATACCGCAACCCAAGTGCGGGCGAAGATGGATGAGCTGTCGCGCTACTTCCCTGCCAATGTGGAATACAAGATCCCCTACGACACCTCACCGTTCGTCAAAGTCTCGATCACCAAGGTGGTCTACACCCTGCTCGAAGCCATGGCGCTGGTGTTCGCGGTGATGTTCCTGTTCCTGCAGAACGTGCGCTACACCTTGATCCCGACGCTGGTGGTACCCATTGCATTGATGGGCACCTTTGCGACCATGTTGCTGCTGGGGTTCTCGATCAACGTGCTGACCATGTTCGGCATGGTGCTGGCCATCGGCATCCTGGTGGACGATGCGATTGTGGTGGTGGAGAACGTCGAGCGCATCATGGCCACCGAGGGCCTGTCGCCCAAAGAGGCGACGAAAAAAGCCATGGGCCAGATCACCGGCGCCATCGTCGGTATCACCCTGGTGCTGGTGGCGGTGTTCCTGCCGATGGCGTTCATGCCGGGTTCCGTGGGGGTGATCTACCAGCAGTTCTCGCTGTCGATGGCCACCTCGATTCTGTTCTCGGCATTCCTGGCCCTGACCTTGACCCCGGCCCTGTGCGCCACCTTGCTCAAGCCGATCGCCCAGGGCGAGCACCATGCCAAGGGCGGTTTCTTCGGCTGGTTCAACAAACGCTTTGACAGCCTCACCGAGCGTTATGAAGGCTGGGTAGCCTACGCCCTCAAGCGCAGCGGCCGTTACCTGCTGATCTACCTGGTGTTGCTGGTGGGCCTGGGGTGGATGTTCAGCCGCCTGCCCTCCTCGTTCCTGCCGGTGGAAGACCAGGGCTACACCATCACCGACATCCAGTTGCCGCCCGGTGCCAGCAAGAACCGTACGGTGCAGGTGGCCGAGCAGATCGAGGCGCATAACGCCGGGGAGCCGGGTGTGGGTGACACCACCATGATCATGGGCTTCAGTTTCTCCGGCGCCGGGCAGAACGCGGCGCTGGCGTTTACCACGCTCAAGGATTGGTCCGAGCGCAGCAGCGACGACTCCGCCGCCTCGATTGCCGACCGCGCCAACATGGCCTTCAGCGAGCTCAAGGACGCAATTGCCTATGCGGTCCTGCCGCCGCCGGTGGACGGCCTGGGCACCTCCAGCGGGTTCGAGTTCCGCTTGCAGGACCGCGGCGGCGTCGGCCATGCCGGGTTGATGGCTGCGCGCACCGAATTGCTGGACGCGGCGGCGAAAAGCCCGATCCTGGCCAATGTGCGCGAAAGTGCCTTGGCCGAAGCGCCGCAAGTGCAGCTGGAAGTCGACCGCAAGCAGGCCAACGCCCTGGGCGTTTCGTTTGCCGACGTCGGCAATGTGCTGTCCTCGGCAATTGGTTCGGCGTATATCAATGACTTCCCCAACCAGGGCCGCATGCAGCGGGTGGTGGTACAGGCCGAAGGCGACCAGCGCAGCCAGGTGGCGGACTTGATGAAGATCAACGTGCGCAACAAGGAAGGCAAGATGGTGCCGCTCTCGTCGTTCGTCGAGGCCAGGTGGACCCAGGGCCCGACGCAGTTAACGCGCTACAACGGCTACCCGGCCATTGCGATTTCCGGCGAAGCGGCGCCGGGCCACAGCACCGGTGAAGCGATGGACGAAATCCAGCGCCTGGTCAACCAACTGCCGGCGGGCCTGGGCCAGGAATGGACCGGTTTGTCATTGCAGGAACGTTTGTCGGGCTCCCAGGCGCCGATACTGCTGGGCCTATCGTTGCTGATCGTGTTCCTGTGCCTGGCCGCGCTGTATGAAAGCTGGTCGATCCCGACCTCGGTGTTGCTGGTGGTGCCCTTGGGTGTGCTGGGTGCGGTCCTGGCCGTGTCCTTGCGCGGCATGCCCAACGATGTGTTCTTCAAGGTCGGCTTGATCACCATCATCGGCCTGTCGGCGAAAAACGCGATCCTGATCATCGAGTTCGCCAAGGACCTGTATGACCAGGGTGAAGACCTGATCACCGCGACCTTGAAAGCCGCGCGGTTGCGCTTGAGGCCGATCATCATGACCTCGCTGGCGTTCATCCTCGGCGTAGTGCCGCTGGCGATCGCCACCGGCGCCAGTTCGGCCAGCCAGCAGGCGATTGGTACCGGGGTGATTGGCGGGATGATCACCGCGACATTGGCGGTAGTGTTTGTGCCGGTGTTTTTTGTGGTGGTGATGAAGCGGGTGAAGAAAAACCCGCGCTAGCCCAGCCTGAACCGTTCCCTGTGGGAGCCGGCTTGCCTGCGATGTCCATCGGTATCTAAACAGCCTGTAGTGAGCGGGCTTGCCCCGCGCCGGGTGGCGAAGCCGCCCTAATACAGTCACCGCCGAGTTACAGGTAACACCGCATCGCCTGGTTTGGGGCGGCTTCGCCACCCAGCGCGGGGCAAGCCCGCTCACTACAACGGCTTGGTGCCTGAAGCCATCACAGGCAAGCCAGCTCCCACAGGGGTTATTTGTTGGGCTGGCGATCAGGTACAGTCTGCTTACCCCTGCCAGCCGTGAGCCCCCATGCCCTTCCTCGCCCGCACCCACCCTCGCCTTACCGCCGCCGCCGTGCTCGGCATTGTCGTGGGCCTCCTCACACCGGCCGATACGCTGGCCAGCAAAATCCTCATCGGCTGGAACGCCGGGGTCTGGACCTATCTGGTACTGATGCTGTGGCTGACGCGCCGTGCCAAGGCCGACGACGTGAAGCGCATCGCCGAGATCGAGGATGAAAACGCCGGGCTGGTGCTGTTTACGGTGTGCATCGCAGCCATCGCCAGCCTGGCGACCATCACCTTCGAACTGGTGGGCAGCAAGGATCTGGCCGCCTCCGAACGTTTGCTGCACTACGCTTTTACCGGGCTGACGGTGATCGGTTCGTGGTTGCTGATCGGAGTGATCTTCAGCGTGCATTACGCGCGCCTGTATTACACCTGGGACGGCAAGGAACCGGCCCTTCGCTTTGCCGAAGGGTTGTTGACCCCCAATTATTGGGACTTCCTGTACTTCTCCTTTACCATCGGCGTGGCGGTGCAGACGTCCGATGTGGGCGTCGCCACCCGGGGCATGCGCAAGGTGGTACTGGGGCAGTCGCTGATCGGCTTTCTGTTCAATACGGCGATCCTCGGGTTCTCGATCAATATCGCCGCCGGGCTGTTCGGCTGACGTTGCACAAACCTTCTAGACGCCCTTCGATGGCTGGGCGCCAATAGCCTCACGAATTCCGCCTCGGTGCTTTATGGCTGCGCACAACTGGATCGACCTGTCCCAGGACGCCGACACCGGTATCGAGACTCTGCGCGCGCATTTCGAAGGCCACGCCTACGATCCGCACTGGCACGACAGTTACCTGATCGGCGTCACCGAGCAAGGCGTGCAGCAATTCAACTGCCGCCGCACCCGCCATAACAGCGTGCCCGGCCAGGTGTTCCTGGTGGAGCCCGGCGAGTTGCACGACGGCGATGCACCCACCGCAGACGGCTTCACCTATCACATGCTCTACCTCGACCCGCACTGGCTGGCGCGCGAAGTGAGCGCCGTGTTCGAAGAAGCACCGCAGGGTAGCCAGTTGAGTTTTGCCAGCACCTTGACCCGCGATCCGCGCCTGGCCCTGGCCACCAGCCAGGCTTTCCAGACCTTGCACAGCGGGGAACTGCGCATCGTGCGGCAACGCGCCGTGGACCAATTGCTGGAGCGCCTCACCGGCCACCTCTACTGGCGCACCCGCTACCACGAAGACCCGCGATTGCCGCGAGTGGCGCACAAGGCCCGGGAATACCTGCATGCCCACCTGCACGCCGATGTCGGCATGGACGAACTGGCCCTGGCCTGCGGGGTCGACCGCTTCCGCCTGAGTCGCGCCTTCAAGAGCGCGTTCGGCCTGCCGCCCCACGCCTACCTGGTGCAATTGCGCCTGGCCCGCGCCCGGTACTTGCTAGCCAAAGGTGAACAACCTGCGGATGTGGCGATTGCCCTGGGCTTTGCCGACCAGAGCCACCTGGGCCGCTGGTTCGTACGCGCCTACGGCCTCACGCCCGCCGCCTACCGCAAGCGCTGCTCAAATCTTCCAGACAGGTGACGCCCAGGCTTGTGAAGATCGACGCCATCGTTTGGATCTTCGGAGTCACCTGTCATGTTGCCGTTCATCGTGTTTGCCTTTGTCGCCTCCATCACCCCCGGGCCCACCAATATTCTGGTGCTGAGCAACAGCGCACGGTATGGCTTCAAAGCCGCGCTGCCGATCATCCTCGGGGCATGCTTGGGTGCAGCAGGGATTGTGCTTGCGGTGGGTTCGGGTGTCGGCCAGTCACTGGCGCAGTTGCCCAAGGTTCAGGTCGCGATGCAATGGGCCGGCGTGGCTTGGTTGAGTTACCTGGCGTGGCAGATTTTCCGCGCGCCGGCCCAAGTCCTGCCTGCGCAATCGACACAAAAACGGCCGGGCTTGATCGGCGGCGCCGGCCTGCAACTGGTGAACCCCAAAACCTGGATGATGGCGCTCGCAGTGGTCAGCGTGTTTGCGGATAACGGAGCAGACCGCCAGAGCGAGGTGCTGAGCCTGTCCCTGGTGTTTTTCCTGATCTCTCTGCCGTGTCTCGGCGCCTGGGCTGTGCTGGGCGCAGGGTCGAGCCGGTTTCTGCGTTCACCCAGCGCCATGCAACGTTTCAACCGGTGCATGGCGCTGCTCCTGCTGGGCTCGACCTGGTTGGGCGTACTGATCTGAACGCAAAAAAGGGGGACGCCGAAGCGTCCCCCCTGTTCAAGTGAGCAAGTGCCTTAGAAGTCGTAACGTACGCCGAAGTTGACACCCCACGGCTGATCGATCTTCTTGCCCTGGCTGGTTTCAAAGTCGGCGTGCAACTTGACGTTCTCCGATACCGACATCGCGACACCGGCCGCCAGCTCGATGCGCGAGCCCGACAGGTCATTGTTGAAGCTCTGGTCGTTGACGAACACCTTGTTGCTCTGGTCGAACTCATGGGCCACTGCAGTACGCAAGTAAGGTTGCAATACACCGCCGCTTTCCAACTGGATGTTCTTGCCAACGGTCACGCCGAGCTTGCCTACCACGGAGCTGGAACGATCACCCTTGGCCTGCAGGCCATTGGACAACTCGTAGCTTTGCGCCTGGGTAATGGTTGCCGACAACTGCCCATACGGTTCGACGAAGAAATCATTGTCCAGCTTGATATGGCGACCGAACTCCGCCGATGCGCCCACGGCATTTTGCGAGTAGTTACCCTTGGCTTTCTTGCCGTCGCTCATAGTGACGTCGTTTTCAGTGTGCAAGCGGTTGAGCTTGACCACGCCGTCGAAGTACAGACCGCTTTCGGCGTCCAGCCAAGTGGCATAACCGCCCAGGTAGTAACTCTTGACCTCACCGCTGCTGCCACGCGTCAGGCTCAGGTCCGAGGTGCTGTGACCGGCCATCACGCCTGCCAGCCACTGGCCGTCGCCACCGGACAAGGGTGCATCGGCACCGATAGTGAAGCCCTTCTGGGTTTGCGCGTAACCTGCGCCGTTCTTGTTGGCGGCCACGTCGAACTTGTTGCCGTAACTGCGCATCCACAAGCCGTTGCTCGCACCTTCACTGAAGCGCAGTTCACCCATGCGCGTGCGCAGGATGCTCATCTCGCCGTACAGCACAGTCGGCGCGCTGTTGAACAACGCCAGTATCGAGTGGGCGCCGGTACTGGTGCCACGGCGCGTCGGGTCGAGCAGCCAGTCGGTGCCGTCCTTCTGCAAACCATAGGCATAGGCACCGATGTCAACGGTGTCGCCTACCAGGGAAAAGTGCGCATCGCCGCCTTCGGTATGCACGACCTTGATCGGTGCGCCGCTGGCCAGTTCCGAGCCGGTGGCAGCCAGCAACAGGCTGTGGTTGCCTTCGGCGCGACCTTCCACATTGAGGAAGTCGGTCTCGTGGGTCGAGAAGTCGGTGTGCATGACGAACGTACCGTTGCCTTCCAGGCTCTTCACGTCCAACTGGTAGAACTCATCCGCACCACCGAAATGCACGGCGCCGCCGCCCATTTTCAAGGCCGTGACATTGCTGTCGCCCACCAGGACCCAACGGGAAGCATCGTTGACGCTCAACTCGGCCACGTTTTTCAACTGACCGGTCAGCGAGGCGCGGTTGTTGAGTTGCAGTTTGGCGGTGCTGCCCTCCTCGACGACGACATCGCCGATCAAATCACTGTGGTCGACGTTCATGTTGGCGGTCGAGCCGCCGGTGACTTCCAGGATATTGCCGTTGCCGCCGGTCAGGGTCGAGCCATTGCGTACCTGAATATCAGCCACGGTGCTGCCATACGCATCGCCCTCAACCAACAGCGCCGCGCCGTTGCGTCCTTCAACACTGGTATGGTCCAGAACCAGGGTGCTGGTGTTGAGGTCTGCACTTTCATAGCTCAGCCGTACGCCGTTTTCACCGCCGCTGATATGGCTGTCGGTGGCATTCGCGGTGGCGCCCCACAGCAGGATGCCTTCGCTGGTATCGCCCGTACCGATGACCTCGGAACCGGTAAAGTTCAACTCGCTGAACGCGGTGGCGAACGCGCCACGGGTAGCGCCATTGATCACACTGTTGAAGACGTTAACGGTGGAGCCCTCGTCCGTGAGGAAGTTACGCGCGGCGGAAAGACCGATTCCGCTGGCATGCGTGATGCTACTGCCATGGATAGTCGCTTGACTGCCCTGCAGGTTGATGGCGGATGCGGCCGAACTCCTTGCCACGACGGTGGTACCGGTCAGGGAAATTTGGGAGCCATTGGATGCATGAATATCCTGAGCCGTGGTCCCGGCGTTCAGTGTCATCTTGCCCGCGGTCACCCGGGATTGTTTCAATGTGGCGCCATTGGAGGTCAGATGGGCATTCTTTCCGATCACCCAATCATCGACGCGATGGTCCTGTTCAATGGTGCGTTCCATGCCAGGGTGCAGCTCGGAGCGAGCTTCCACCACGGCGGCAGCCAGCATAAAAAAACTGACGGCAGGTACCTGCAGTGCAAGCGCCAATGGATGTTTTTTGAAACGTGCGTTGATACTCATTGTGTAAATACCCGTAAATAAACTTCCCAGAGGAACGAATTGACCGGCACCCAACGAGATGGGACCAAGCCTCGACGGGCCGCAGATTAGGGATGGGAGGCGTACGGGTATGTAGGATTTATCTGGACGTGAGAGTGAACGGGAAAATCGGTCAAAAAAAAGAGGAGCCTCTGGCTCCTCGTCTCAAACGACCTCAAGGGCTGCTATCAAGGCCATGGCACGTTATCGCAATAGACCGGGCCTGCCGCGACGACACGTACCAAGAAGAGGGCTTCGGCCGAGGTCACGGGTAAAGTGCCGATATTCGGCACCGTATAGGAGATAATCACCGAACCTCTTGCGTTGTCGGCCGCATTGATCGGAGAAACGTAGGTGTGGAAAGGTCCCACGGGCACCGTAAACCCGAGTAACGCCTCTGTGGACGAAATGGGTCCGTAGGGAAATGTTCCCGAGGCCGCCGGGAGGGGGCCGGTACCATCATCATTGCTGCGGGCGTTCCAGTTCACCACGATGATCATGCCCGGCGCCAACAAGGTATTGGGTGGGACCGAGACTCGTGCCACTCTTTGCGGTGCCGGCACCGCACCACAGCGAATCTCTCCCGGCAGCGGCGATGTTCCAGGCACCTCGGGCAATGCGCCCACGACGCTGGGTTTCAGGAAGGAAATGACATTGGCATTGACGTTGATGTCCTGGGTCAGTGATCTGCCGCGGTTTGCTGTACCGACAATTTCGATTTCATAGTACAACGGAATAAGGTTGTTGGCGTGGCGTTGAATATAGAGCCAGGCGACCTTCATGGCGATTATGTCCCCGGGCAGGGCAGTCGCGGCCACCACAGGCTTGCTGTCCACCAGATCGCCCATGTAGAGCAGGTGGATTTTGAAATCTCTGGACGAAGGCAGCGGCGCGCCACTCCACAACGTCACCGCTACGTCAGCATCCAGCCCAACATCGTCTTCATCAAGTTCATTGACCTTGCCCGAGCCGGCCCCGGTGAGCACAGGGCGCGGCAGATTGCTGTTGACCGGGTCGGGTTCCTCAGGATAGTCCGGCCCGCCCTTGCTTAAATCATAGTCGATGTTCGTGGCGGTGGGCACCACATGAGGCACACCGTGACGGATCACCGAGTAAATCAAACGCAGATTTATAGGGCCGATGCTGGTCGCGTACAGCGCCTTGAGAACCGCATACGGAATATGAAAATTATAAGGGAACGGCGATCCACCCAGAGGATACGGCCCAATATCGCGCGTGCCATGAGTGGTGGTCAGGCCCACCAAAATTTGATCCGTTGAGTAATCCGCGACGTAGGCGGGAATAATCACAAACGCACCGTTCGATCTACCCGCCTCTTCATAATCAAGCAGCCGGTCCCCCGCGCCGGCCGGCGTCACGGCATCCTTGACGCCTGCGGCGGCCAGCGTTGGAGGGGGCTCAAGGGCTACAGAGATGGATAATTCGAATGACAGATCACTGACGTTTCCGGCGACGTCCCCAAGGCGGTACGCGAGCTGTTTCGCACCATCAGCCTCCTCGGCCAAGGCGCGGGAATACCGCACGACCTCATCAGGGAACACCGGGCCTTCCGCGATAGGCACGTTGGATCCGCGCTCGAACAAGTACCAGAGGTCGCCTATGTCAGCCCCTTCTGCTACGTAATCAGGTATTCCAAACGGAACGCCCCCCTCAGCATCGAAGCTAGCCAGGAAAGTTTCCGTGATGCGACCCGGCCAACCCGTCGGCAGCGTCAACGCTCGCGGCACGTAACTGACGCTCTCGAAAGGGGCAGAACGGTCAATGTTTAAATCCGCCATTGTGGAGCCGGATTCATTACCTCCGGGGCCTCCCGACGTAATCTTGCAAGAGACCGTGTGGTGCCCCTCCGTCAGGAGCCTTCGCGGGATTCGGACAGGGTGCGTCGCCGGAATGGCACCGACCGGAAAAAAAACGGGCTCACTGAAAAAATGTCCGCCTTCGAAGTTACCAGGGTCGTCGAGATAAACGTCCAGGACATCCGGCCTTAACGGATTCGTCGGGGCTGGGACCCAAGTAGTGGTGGGAATAAGAACATCCAGAAACGCTTGGTCCGCTTTATCACGGTATATAAGCCCCCCATACTTGATGGGATCGACCAGACCATCTATCAATGGCGGATCCAACGAGATCGGTATTGGATCGGCACTTGGAGCATTCTTGAGCAACCTTCTATTTCTACGCTTCATTTATTTCACCCATGATTTAACTTCGACATTCGTTAACTTCATGAGCGCACCGCGCCTGAGAAGTAAACGTTCTCTTTTGTTTCGACTGAACACAAGCTCTGTCGCCACTGCACAACAACCTGTCGCCACACCCACACTTAAACGACTCAACTACCATCACAAAATCCGGTATCTCCCGGCATACAAACTGTTCCGGATCCCGCGAAAACCCGATCAATTCTGACCACCTTCCGGGTGGATGCGCCTATCGCACCCCCACCGCGGAGCAGGCGATAACGCCCCTCCGCAGACATGTATCTACGCATCGGTTCAATTTTCGACCAAGGCAAAACAGTCACAAATATACCGGCCGCCACATCGTTCGCAGTACTTAGCGCAATAGTCGTCACAAAGTCCGTTCCGGAAATTGGAACACCGCTGCCATTGTTCGTGGTATAGCCACACCAACTGAATTCAATATTGTCATTCAACTGGAGGGCAGGATCAGGCGGCACGTGCCATATCACGCCGTCGCAAAGTGCGGGGCGGGAGTCACACGTCAGGTATTGGGCGCCACCGTGCAAACTGTGTTGAATGATCGGTGGCTTCAGGATAACCAAGGGATCTATATGAACATTCACCAGCGTTGTGGGTGAATCTTGTTCATTGACACCATTGGTGGTCACGTAAAAAACCGGAAGTTGTGGGTGATTGCCGCCTGTTCTAATCGCAGTGCCTGATACATCAGGCAAGAATCTGAAAGGCTGGTTGAATACATCGCCCGGCTGGACGTCATAGTGCGCTACGGGCCCCACATTCGGCCAATGAAGTGTCAAACGCTCGCCGGCGACGGGAGCGACATACAGTATGCCCCACACCTGCGCGCCCAACACCTCGTCCCGATTATCAAGTTCATTATGCAATCCCGAGCCCAGGCCAAAGACATCTACCCGTGCCAGAGTCGCGTTAAGCCTGGCGGGTGCGTTGGCATGGTCGTGCCCGGCGATGGTCAAATCCACCCAAAAAAAATCCGATGGAGATGAGACTGGAGTGATGCCAGAGCGATGTATCTCGTAACTCACTTTAACCTGTTCGCGAATCAGCGTGCCCGGAGGGCGCAAAATGCTCCACAGTATATCGACCCAATGGGGAAAGGCGGTGATCGGTTGCGGCGGCAGCACCGGTCGGCCGTCCCAAATCAATACCACGCTGTCTCCAGGCGCATAATTATCGTATGGAGTCGGGATACCGGCAGCGACCGTCGCCCGCGCATCTTCGCGGACAAGCAAAAAATCGTCATAGGCGGAAGGGCGAACCCGGGGGCGCGGCAGGTTGGCGGGAAGGGCCATCAGCTTGACCTGAAACGTCAGCGGGGCGCTAAATCCGCTGGGGTTGCCGCCGCGATCATAATGTCGAAACTGCAAATGGTTTGTACCGTTTCTCAGCGTGCGAAAAACATCTGCAGGAATGCGCAAGACCATCGGCACACCAGTGAAGACAAACTCCTGACGGCCTTTCTGGATCGACGGGACAGGAGGCACGTTGTGGTCCAGGTAATATCCTATCTGGTGCCGTCCTTCCCTGACGACAGGGTCGGGAACAAGAACTTCTATGAACGGGTTATCAGCCAATACCTGCTCAGTGATGCCCGTCAATGCAATATTCGGATCAACAAATCGTGCAGGTTCATCAGGGTCGGCGTACCTCGGCGGGTCGTTATCCACCCTCAGCGACACAGGATTTGATGGGGTGACAAAGCCAGTCTCATCTCTGATGAGAAAGTAAAGCCCAATGATCGCGTCGACTTCCCGCATGAAATCCGCGGGCACATGCAACGCGAAGGGAAAGTCAGCAGGATTCAGCGGGCCGGTAAAGCGATGGTAATCGGCCCGCACGTCGTTCCCCTGTATACGCCACCAGAGTTCGAGGTCTTCGAACCTGCCAAATGATGGGCCCGGTATCCATCGAGGAATCAGGCATCGCAGAGGTGAAAGTGAGACCGCCAGGGGAATCAATCCCTCAGTGTCAGTGGGGTCCACCCCGACGATCTCGTGAAAATCGCCATGCATCAGAACTCCATCAGGTGCACCCAGGAAAACCGTCTGATGAGAGGCAATCGGCTCTGAATCGGGCATTTTTCGAACTCCTTCCTTCCAAGACGGGTGCGCTCATTAAACACCCGCCTACAGGCTGCCGAAACTGTCAGAACTAACAGGTAACCCCTACCACTTGTCGTTTTAAAGAAGCGAATCCCCCCTTGCTTAACTCAGCGCGAGCTTGACGATTGTTCTTACATGGTGTCTTCTGAAACCGGTTTCAGTTGACGTATGACTGTGGCTGCTCACTCCAATAAGAAAGGCTCTACCGTGACTTCATTTTCCGCCGCCCAGCGCAGCCGCGTGACCATGCTTGACGTAGCCGAACGCGCTGGCGTGTCGAAGGCCAGCGTCTCGCGCTTCATCGGCGACGACCGCGCCCTGCTCTCCGATGCCATTGCCCTGCGCATCGAGCAAGCCATCGAGCAACTCGGCTATCGCCCGAACCAGATGGCCCGTGGCCTCAAACGCGGGCGCACCCGCCTGATCGGCATGCTGGTGGCCGACATCCGCAATCCTTATTCCATTGCCGTGATGCACGGCGTCGAAACCGCCTGCCGTCGGAACGGTTACAGCCTGGTGGTGTGCAACACCGACCGCGATGACGAGCAAGAGCGCCTGCATCTGGCGGCGCTGCGCTCGTACAACATCGAAGGGTTGATCGTGAACACCCTCGGCCATCACCTGGACCAATTGCTGGAACTGCAACGGGAAATGCCCCTGGTGCTGGTGGACCGCAAGGTCGAGCCGCTGCACAGCGACCTGGTTGGCTTGGACAACCCGGCGGCGGTGCGCATGGCGGTGGAACACCTGGAGCAACAGGGTTACCGCGATGTGCTGCTGGTGAGCGAAGCCACCGATGGCACCAGTTCGCGGCTGGAGCGCCTGGAGAGTTTCAAGGCCGAAATCGCCAGGCGTCCGACGTTGACCGGTGCGGTGCTTGAGCTGGATGACGCGTTGGAAAACCATCTGCAGAGGTTTCTTGCAAAACCTGGGCCCAAGGCACTGTTCTGTGCCAATGGCGTCGCCGCACTGGCCTGCACCCGTGCGTTGAAGAACCTGGGCTGCAACCTGTTCGATGATGTCGGCTTGATCGCCCTGGATGACCTGGAGTGGTACCCGCTGGTGGGCAGCGGCATCACCGCCCTCGCCCAGCCGACCGAGGCGATAGGCGCCACGGCGTTCGACTGCCTGCTCAAGCGCTTGCGCGGTGATACCGAGCCGACGCGTACCCTGGATTTCCTGCCCCAACTCATTATCCGAGGCTCCACCCAATCCCTTGTGGGAGCTGGCTTGCCTGCGATGGCGGTGCATCAGGTCAATCAAGGTACCTGACACACCGCTATCGCAGGCAAGCCAGCTCCCACAGTTTGTTCTTCGTTCTGCGTATAAAAATGAAACCGGTTTCAGAGGTAAATAACAATGCACAAACACCACGTCTCCATCAGTCTTTCCAGCTACGGCGCCGACCTGGTTCGCCGGCAGGGCCAGTTGAGTTTCGTCCAATTGCTCGCCAGCGCCGGTGCCCAACGCATCGAGTGGCGTGAGGAATTGCTGACCGTCGAGCAGCCCACCGAACTGGCCCAGGCAGCCGCCGAAAATGGCCTGGAATCGGTGTTCTCGTCACCCTTGGAACTGTGGGTCGCCGGCCGCGCCCAACCGAATGCCGAACTCGCCGCCACCCTGGACCGCGCCCAGGCCTTTGGCTCACGCTGGCTGAAAGTCTCCCTCGGATACTTCACCGACACCAACGACCTGCAAAGCCTGCACGCCCTGCTCGATCGCCACCCGGTCAAGCTGCTGGTGGAAAACGACCAGACCTTGCACGGCGGCCGCATTGAGCCGATGCAACGCTTCTTCAGCGAAGTCGAACGCCTGGGACTGCCGGTAAAGATGACCTTTGATATCGGCAACTGGCAGTGGCAAGACCAATCGGCCCTCACCGCCGCGCGCCTGCTGGGCCGGCATGTGGATTATCTGCACTGCAAGGCCGTGGCCCGTCGCGCCGATGGCAAGCTGGTCGCGCAGCCGCCCGGCGCCACCGACCTGCATCTGTGGGAACAACTGCTCAAGCTGATGACTCCAGGTATTACCCGGGCGGTGGAATTTCCGCTGCAAGGCGATGACTTAATCGACGTCACCGCCCGGCAAGTCACCGCCCTCGCCCTGCTGGGCCAACCCCGTGCGGAGAATGCGCATGTCTGAGATCGATATCCTGTCGTTTGGTGAAACCATGGCGATGTTCGTCGCCGAGCAGACCGGCGACCTGGCCCAGGTCGCCCAGTTTCACAAACGTATCGCGGGCGCCGACAGCAACGTCGCCATCGGCCTGTCGCGCCTGGGCTTCAACGTGGCCTGGCTGAGCCGGGTCGGCGATGATTCCCTGGGGCGATTTGTGGTCGACACCTTGACGAAGGAAGGCCTGGATTGCCGGCATGTGGCGGTCGATCCGCTGCATCCGACCGGCTTTCAACTCAAATCCCGCGAAGACGCGGGCGCTGATCCGCAGGTGGAGTACTTCCGCAAAGGTTCGGCGGCCAGCCATTTGTCGATCGCGGACATCAGCCCTGCCCTGCTGCAAGCCCGGCACCTGCATGCCACCGGTATTCCACCCGCCTTGTCCGACGCCACCCACGAGCTGTCCGTGGAGCTGATGACGCAAATGCGCAAGGCCGGGCGCAGCGTGTCGTTCGACCCCAACCTGCGCCCGTCGCTGTGGGCCAACCAGCAAACGATGATCCGCGAAATCAACGCCCTCGCCGCCAGGGCCGATTGGGTCCTGCCGGGCCTAAGCGAAGGCCGTCTGCTCACCGGTTTCGATGACCCGGCCGACATTGCCGCGTTCTACCTCGACCAGGGCGCCGAGGCCGTGGCGATCAAGCTCGGCCCCGACGGCGCCTATTACCGCACCCAGATGGACCAGGGCTTTGTCGCCGCCGTGCGCGTGGACACCGTGGTCGACACCGTCGGCGCCGGCGACGGTTTCGCCGTGGGCATGATCAGCGCGCTGCTGGAAAATCTCAGTTTTCCCGAGGCGGTACAGCGCGGCAACTGGATCGGCAGCCGCGCCGTGCAGAGCCGTGGCGACATGGAAGGCTTGCCCAGCCGTTCAGAGCTGCCCACCCGATCCGTCGCCTGACCCACACCCTGTTGCCACAACTACAACAAGCTCAGGAGCAACCCCATGGACACCGTGAAACTCGCCACCCGCCGTTGGTGGTACATCATGCCCATCGTTTTTATCACCTACAGCCTGGCGTACCTGGACCGCGCCAACTACGGCTTCGCCGCCGCCTCCGGGATGGCCGAAGACCTGATGATCACCCCCGGCATGTCGTCGTTGCTGGGGGCGCTGTTTTTCCTCGGGTACTTTTTCTTCCAGGTGCCGGGGGCGATCTACGCGCAAAAGCGCAGCGTCAAGAAGCTGATTTTCGTCAGCCTGATCCTCTGGGGCGGCCTGGCCACCCTGACCGGCGTGGTGTCCAACGCCTACATGCTGATCGTGATCCGCTTCATGCTCGGCGTGGTCGAAGCGGCGGTGATGCCGGCCATGCTGGTGTACCTGTGTCATTGGTTCACCCGTGCCGAACGCTCGCGCGCCAATACCTTCCTGATCCTCGGCAACCCGGTGACCATGCTGTGGATGTCGGTGGTGTCGGGCTACCTGGTGCAGCATTTCAGCTGGCGCTGGATGTTTATCATCGAAGGCTTGCCGGCGGTGTTCTGGGCCTTCATCTGGTGGAAGCTGGCCGATGAGCGTCCCAAGGATGCCAAGTGGCTGAGCGAGGCAGAGAAACAGGGCCTGGAAAGCGCCCTGGCCGCCGAGCAAGTCGGTATCAAGGCGGTGAAGAACTACGCCGAAGCTTTCCGCTCGCCCAAGGTGATCATCCTGGCGCTGCAGTTCTTCTGCTGGAGCATCGGCGTGTACGGTTTTGTCCTGTGGCTGCCGTCGATCCTCAAGGCGGGCTTGCAGATGGACATGGTCGAGGCCGGCTGGCTGTCGGCGCTGCCGTACCTGGCGGCGGTGATCGGCATGCTGGCGGTGAGCTGGGGGTCGGACAAGCTGCAAAAGCGTAAACGCTTTGTGTGGCCGCCGCTGCTGATCGCCTCGATTGCGTTCTACGCGTCCTACGTACTCGGTGCCGAGCACTTCTGGTGGTCCTACACCTTGCTGGTGATCGCCGGCGCCTGCATGTATGCGCCTTACGGGCCGTTTTTCGCCATCGTGCCGGAGATCCTGCCGGCCAACGTCGCCGGCGGTGCCATGGCGCTGATCAACAGCATGGGCGCCCTCGGATCGTTCGGCGGTTCGTACCTGGTGGGTTACCTCAATAGCAGCACCGGTTCGCCCGGCGCGTCGTACCTGCTGATGAGCGGTGCGTTGATGTTCGCGGTGGTGCTGACAATTTTCCTCAAGCCCGGCGCCAGTGACCGCGTGCGGGTGCCAACCCTGGAGTTGAAGGTAAAGACCTCATGAAAAAGTCTGTTGTGCTGTACAAGAAACTCTCCGCGCCGCTGATGGCCCGCCTGCATGAACAGGCCGAGGTCACACTGATTGAAGCCCTGGACGAGCCAGGCCTGGCCAAACTGCGCGACGCCCTGCCCGGCGCCCATGGCCTGCTCGGTGCCAGCCTGCGCCTGGATGCCGGTCTGCTGGACCTGGCACCGAAACTGGAGGCGGTGGCCAGCGTATCGGTAGGCGTCGACAACTACGACATCGACTACCTGACCGGGCGCGGCATCCTGCTCAGCAACACCCCGGATGTGCTCACCGAAACCACGGCCGACACCGGCTTTGCGCTGATCCTGGCGACCGCCCGGCGTGTGGTCGAGCTCGCCGACATGGTGCGCGCCGGCCAGTGGCACAAAAATATCGGCCCGGCGCACTTTGGCAGCGATGTCCACGGCAAGACCCTTGGCATCATCGGCATGGGCCGCATCGGCGAAGCCCTGGCCCAGCGTGGGCATTTTGGTTTCGGCATGCCGGTGATCTACCACAGCCATTCGCCCAAGCCACACGTGGAAGAACGCTTCGGCGCGCAGTACCGCAGCTTGAATGACCTGCTGCAACAGGCCGATTTTGTCTGCTTGACGCTGCCGCTCACCGCCGAGACAGAGAAGCTGATCGGCGCCGAACAGTTCGCACTGATGGGTCCGGAGACGATCTTCATCAATATTTCGCGGGGCAAGGTGGTGGATGAGGCGGCGCTGGTAGACGCGTTGCAACAACGCACCATTCGGGCGGCTGGGTTGGATGTGTTTGAGCGTGAGCCGCTGAGTCACGACTCACCGTTGCTGCGCTTGAACAATGTGGTGGCCACACCGCATATCGGCTCGGCGACCCATGAGACGCGCGAGGCAATGGCCGCGTGCGCGGTGGACAATCTGTTGGCGGCGTTGGCCGGGGAGAAACCAAAGAATCTGGTGAATGGGTCAGCCTGGAAACACTAATCCCTGACACACCACAAAACCAACTGTGTAGTGAGCGGGCTTGCCCCGCGCCGGGTGGCGAAGCCGCCCCAAACCGGGCGACCCCGTTTCATCCTGTACGTGAGCGGCGTCTTCATTGGGGCGGCTTCGCCACCCAGCGCGGGCGGTGCGACGATTCGACAAGCCCGCTCACTACAAATCGCTATCGCAGGCAAGCCAGCTCCCACCGTTGAATTGCCGCGCTCGTTAGATAACGAACCGCGCCACCATCCCATTCAAATCCACCGCCAGGCGCGACAGCTCATGGCTGGCCGCGCTGGTCTGGTTGGCACCCGCCGCCGACTGCGTGGCCAGATCGCGAATGTTCACCAGGTTGCGGTCCACTTCGCGGGACACCTGGGCCTGCTCTTCCGACGCGCTGGCGATCACCAGGTTGCGTTCGTTGATCAGGCTGATGGACTGGGTGATCTGCTCCAGTGCCACACCGGCGGCGCGGGCCATTTCCAGGGTGTTCTGGGTGCGCTGGTTGCTTTGCTGCATCGATTGCACGGCTTCACCGGTGCCGTTCTGGATACCGGCGACCATTTTCTCGATTTCCTGGGTGGACTGGGCTGTGCGGTGTGCCAATGCGCGCACTTCGTCCGCCACCACCGCAAAGCCGCGCCCGGCTTCACCGGCGCGGGCCGCTTCGATGGCAGCGTTGAGCGCCAGCAGGTTGGTCTGCTCGGCGATCGCGCGGATCACGTCGAGCACCTTGCCGATGTCACGCCCTTGAGTGGCCAGGCCTTCGATCATCACGGCGGTGTTCTGCACGTCCTGGGTCATGGTCTGGATGGCACCGACGGTATCCATCACGCGGTCGCGGCCTTCGCGAGCGGCCTGGTTCGACTGCCCGGACGCCTCGGAGGTGGACACCGCATTGCGCGCCACTTCTTCCACGGCCGCCGTCATCTCGTTGACCGCCGTGGCCGCCTGGTCGATTTCATTGTTCTGCTGCTGCAAGCCTTTGGAGGCTTCCTCGGTGACCGCGCTCAGTTCTTCGGCGGCGGAGGCAAGCTGCGTGGCCGAGCCCGCAATGTGCTGGATGGTCTGGCGCAGGTTGGTCTGCATGGCCGACAAGGCACTGATCAAGCGCGCCGGCTCATCCTTGCCGTCGTCCAAGATCGCGGTGGTCAGGTTGCCGCCGGCGATGCTTTCAGCCGCTTGCACGGCCTTGCGCAATGGCGTGACGATGCTGCGGGTCAGCAGCCAGGCCAGCAGAACCGTCAGCAACGCAGCGGCGATCGACACCACGATGACGCCGGTAATGGCGGCCTCGTAACTGTGTTCCGCCTGGGTATCGGCGGCCCTGGCGCCGGCGGCGTTGAGGGCGATCAGTTTGTTCAACTGCTCGCCCATCTGGTCGGTGCCTTCCTTGATGCGGCTGTTGATCAGGGCGCGCATGTCATCGACCTTGTCTTGCCTGGACAGGGCAATCATGTCGGCCTGGGCCTTGACGTAGTTGTCCAGGGTCGTCGCAAATGCCTTGTACAGCACCGCCTCCTCGGCGCCTGCCGGCAACGCGGCATAATGCCCCTGCGCCGCCCTGACTTTGTCGACCAGCACGCCGATGCGGGTTTCGGCTTCCTGCAGGGCCGCCGGTTCACGGTTGACCAGCACGCGAAAGGACAGGATGCGCATGCGCAACACGTTTTCCGTCATATGCCCCAGGTACGTCACGCTGGGCAACTGGTTGGTGCTCATGTCCAACGAAGCCTGGCGCATCAGGGTCATGCGGTTCACCGCAAATACGCCCAGGATGACCACCAGCACTGCGATGAAGGCAAACCCGAGGAAAGCGCGAGGGGCGATATTCAGATGACGGAGGGACATAAGGGGGGGCTCTCAGAAGTAATGTTTGCCAGCGTCCTGCCGCGAAACGATCCGTCAGCGGCTACCGCTGCCCAGACCTTGGGCCCCTTGTCGGAATGGCAAGTGGGCCTATACGAGGTATCGGCTGAGGCTGGGGATTTATGCAGGGCGCTTATAAATATTTTTTTACACTTCTGACGACTGGCAGTTTCTGGCATCCTGCGCCTCCCTTTTCCGACCCGAGCCCTCATTTTGTCTGACGCTCAAGCCCCCCGCCCGCGCTATAAATCCGACCTGATCTACGGCCTGGAAGACCGCCCGCACTTCACCGCGGCGATCTTTGCCGCGCTGCAGCATGTGCTGGCCAGCTTTGTCGGCATCATCACCCCCACCTTGATCGTCGGTGGCGTGCTCGGCCTGGAAAGCGAAGTGCCTTACCTGGTGAGCATGGCGCTGTTCGTGTCGGGGCTCGGCACCTTTGTGCAAGCGCGCACATTCGGCCCAATCGGCTCGGGGCTGCTGTGCCTGCAGGGCACCAGTTTTTCCTTTATCAGCGTGATTCTCAGCGCCGGCTTCATGGTCAAGGCCCGGGGCGGCGGCACCGATGAAATTCTTTCGACGATTTTTGGCGTCTGCTTTTTCGCCGCTTTCATCGAAGTGGTGCTCAGCCAGTTCATCGGCAAGCTGCGCAAGCTGATCACCCCGGTGGTCACGGGCACCATCATCACCTTGATGGGGTTGTCGTTGATCAAGGTCGCGGTGACCGACATGGCCGGCGGCTTTGGCGCCAGCGATCTCGGGGCGGCGAGCAACATGGGCCTGGCGGCGCTGGTGCTGCTGACCATCGTGGTGCTCAACCGTTTCAACAACCCGTTCCTGCGCCTGGGCTCGATCGTGATCGGCCTGACCCTGGGCTTTGTCGTGGCCTGGCTGATGGGCCGCGTGGACCTGGCAACATTGCCACAGGTGCCGTTGATCAGCGTGCCGGTGCCGTTCAAGTACGGATTTTCGTTCGACTGGGTGGCGTTTATTCCCGTGGCGGTGATTTTCCTGATTTCGCCTCTGGAAGCGGCCGGTGACCTGACGGCCAACTCGATGATTTCCCAGCAGCCGGTCAAGGGCCCGCTGTACATCAAGCGCATCAAGTCCGGCCTGCTGGCCGACGGCCTCAACTCGGCGATGGCGGCCACCTTCAACAGCCTGCCGATGGTGACCTTCGCCCAGAACAACGGCGTGATCCAACTGACCGGCGTGGCCAGTCGCTACGTGGCGTACTTTATCGCCGGCCTGCTGGTACTGCTGGGGTTGTTCCCGATGGTCGGCGCGGTGCTGCAACTGATGCCCAAGCCGGTCCTGGGCGGCGCGACCCTGATCATGTTCGGCACCGTGGCCGTGGCGGGAATCAAGATTCTTGCCGAAGCCGGCCTGCATCGGCGCAATGTGCTGATCGTGGCGATCTCGCTGGGCATGGGCCTGGGCGTTGCGGCCGTGCCGGAAGTGCTGCGCGACCTGCCCAAGGCGCTAAAGAACATCTTCGAGTCGCCGATCACCGTGGGCGCTTTCTGTGCGATCGTGCTGAACATTTTCCTGCCTGAGGCGTTCATAGAGCTGGAAGAAGATGAATTCGATCCGGAGTCTTCGACCCTCAAAGTGATGCAGGACCCGGACGTCACGAAATAGGAGCACTGTTACATGCGCAAGCTCATGGTTGTATCGCTGTTGCTGCTGACCTTGAGCGCCTGCGCGCTGTTCCCCAACCGTGACCCGGTGAACATCAACGTGGTGGGCATCGAGCCGCTGCAAAGCCAGGAGCTGGAAGTGCGCTTCGCCGTGAAGCTGCGGGTGCAGAACCCCAACGAAACAGCCATCGACTACAACGGCGTGGCCCTGGATCTGGAGGTCAATGGCCGGCCGTTGGCGTCGGGAGTGAGTGATCAGAGCGGCTCCATCCCACGCTTTTCCGAGACGGTCCTGATGGTGCCGGTGAGTGTTTCGGCGTTTTCCTTCCTGCGCCAGACCCTGGGCCTGAGCCAGACCCAGAGCCTGAACAACCTGCCCTATGTGCTGCGCGGCAAATTGGCCGGCGGCCTGTTCGGCACGATGCGCTTTGTAGACCGCGGCACACTGGACCTGCCGAACACCGCTACCTGGTAAACGCCATGCAACCTGCGATTGCGGTCTTCCAGGTACAGGTGTGCCGACTGATCCAACGCTGTCGCAACATGGGTATCTACATAGCTTTGTAGTGAGCGGGCTTGTCCCGCGCTGGGCGGCGAAGCGGCCCCAAACCGGGCAAGTGTATTGGTCTGAAGTAAAGCGGTGCCTTTATTATTAGGGCCGCTTCAGCCCAGCGCGGGGCAAGCCCGCTCACTACAGACCGCAATCGCAGGCAAGCCAGCGCCCACAATCCTGACTGTGTTTAATCAGTGATAAAACGCACGCCCGGTTTTGCCCGTTCATCTACCACCAATTCGAACACATCCGGCCGGGCGTAATGCCCCGCCACGTCATAGTCATACCGCGCGCGCACCAGGTCAGCGGTGTCAATTCGCGCAGTCAGCAACCCCGCCTCACCCAGCAAAGGCCCGGCCAGGACGTCGCCCATCGGCCCGACAATCACGCTGCCGCCGGCGATCAACGGACGGTCCGACGGCCAGCTGGCAACCTCCACCCCCAAGGCTTCGGGCGACCCCTGCACCTGGCACGCGCTGACCACAAAGCAGCGCCCTTCATGGGCCACGTGGCGCATGCTCACTTGCCACATTTCGCGCTCGTCCACCGTCGGTGCGCACCACACTTCGACGCCCTTGGCGTACATCGCCGTGCGCAGCAGCGGCATCATGTTTTCCCAGCACACGGCTGCGCCGATGCGTCCTACGGCTGCATCGATCACCGGCAGCGTCGAACCATCGCCCTTGCCCCAGATCAGCCGCTCGGTGCCGGTCGGCATCAATTTGCGGTGCTTGGCCACCAGGCCACCCGCCGGTTCAAAATACAGCACGGTGCAGTACAACGTGCTGCCACTGCGCTCGATGACGCCCAGTACCAGGCTTGCACCGGTGCGCGCCGACAGGCCCGCCAGCGCTTCGGTCTCGGCGCCTGGCACGTCGATGGCATTGGCAAAATAACGCGCAAAGGCTTCGCGGCCTTCGGGCAGGCGATAGCCCAGTTGCGTGCCGAAGCCTTCGCCTTTGGGATACCCCCCCAGCAGCGCTTCAGGCATCACCACCAATTGCGCACCGCTGCGCAGGATATCGTGCTCATAGGCCAGGATCTGCGCCAGGGTGTCAGCCTTGCCGCCAGGCAAGGAGCCGATTTGCAGGGCCGCTACAGTAGAAACAGGCATCACGTTCACTCCGAAGTCAGGGGTTGCCCATTCTCCCGCCAGCCTAGATCATGAATAAAGCCCACTTCAGCACTGAATGATATGAGCCAGATCAATATCGCCCAGGTCGATCTCAACCTGCTTAAAACCTTCGAAGCGCTGCATGACGAGTCCAGCGCCAGCCGCGCGGCGTTGCGCCTGGGTGTTACGCAATCGGCCATCAGCGCCGGGCTGCGGCGCTTGCGCGAGATGTATGGCGATCAATTGTTCGTGCGCACCGGCCGCGGCCTCGCGCCGACCTTGCGGGCCAACCAGTTGAAACCGCTGATCAGTGAAGCGCTGGATCGCTGCCGACAGAGCCTCGCAATGGCCAATCCACACAACCACCAGTATCAGGGCCGCTCCGTGGTAGTGGGCTTGTCCGACGATTTCGAGATTGCCTATGGCCGCAAGCTGATGGAAGAGATCGCCCGACGGGCGCCGAAACTGCGCGTGATTTTCCGCCAGACCCACAGCCAGATCGTGGCGGGCGCCCTGCTCGATCGCACGCTTGATCTGGCAATTACCGCCGGCGGTTTCGCCCACAGCCGCTTGAGTCGCCAGGTGCTGGCGGAGGGGGATTATCGCTGCCTGGTGGATTCAAGCCAGCCCGGCATCAGCCTGGAGGAATTCGTTGCTCGCGAGCATGTGCTGGTGTCGTCCGGCGGGTTTATCGGCATCACCGACGAGGGGTTGGCGGCGCAGGGCTTGACTCGCCAGGTGTGCGCCTCCACCAGCCACTTTGCCGCGCTGCCGTTTTTGCTCAAGGGCAGCCAGGCCGTCGCGACCATTCCAGGGCATGCCGCGCGGGCCATCGCAGAAATGACCGGCCTGCATGTACTGCCGTGTCCGCTGGCCCTGCCGCGCTATCCAGTGGAGCTGGGCTGGCGCACCCAGGCGCAGCTTGATCCGCTGTTGCTGAAAGTACGCGAGGCGATTGTGGCGAGCTTTACTTAGCCGCCGCCATCAGCTTGTTGACTTCACTGCGCACCATGTTGGCGAACTCCGGCGGCGACATGCCGTCAAGTTCCGCACGCACCCATTCAGCCCACCTGCCCTTGCGCTTGGCGCGTTCGCCGAACAACCGCGCGGCCTCGCCCTTGGCCTTGCCCAGGTTGGTTTGCCACAGGTCGTAGAGACGGGACTTTTCATCTTCCAGCTCGGCGCGCTCGGCGAGGGTCTTGTTGGCGAGATTGAAGCTCATGTTGGATTACCTGCTGCATAAATAGGTGGCATCTTACACCGTAGGCCGAAATTTCCTGATTCGGATTTTCGCCCACAGCCACGGGCGCGCAAATAAACTGCAACTTTTGCCGCCGCGCGGCACTCCATTGTTCACTGTCACATTCACCCGCAAGGAGTCACCCAATGGCCCGCAAAACCGCTGCCCAAGCCGTCGAAGAGCAAATCAAGGATCAAGCGTTCAGTGAACTGACGGCGTTGATCGAAGAATCGGACAAACTGCTCAAAAGCAGCGCCTCATTGGTGGGTGAAGAAGGCGAAACCTTGCGCGAACAGGTTGCCATCAAACTCAGGCAAGCGCTGGACTCGGTGTCCAACGTGCGTGAACGCAGCAAGCCGGTGGTGGACGCCACCGAGACCTATATCGGCGGCCACCCGTGGCAGACCGTGGCGATTTCCGCAGGCTTTGGCCTGGTGGTGGGCCTGCTGCTGGGCCGTCGCAACTGAGTACGACCGGCTGCGCCCAGCGCGCAGCCTTTTTTCAGGCGTTTACCATCGCCTGCAAGCGCTGCAACTCCCCCGCCTCCAGCACAATCCCCTCTTGCGCGGCCTTCGCCCGCGTGCGATGACGCCGGTCACCCGGCAAGCGTCGCAACCCCGCTGCATGCATCTGCCGCACCAGTTCCTGGCTGCGCTCGGCAAACGTCTGGCCGCTGGTCTTGCTCGGGTCGATCACAATCAGCAACTGGCCGGTCCAGGGCGTGCGGGCGCCGGGGTGATCCGACCAGTCGAATTCGAATGAAAAGTTGCCCCCGGTCAACGCCGCCGCCAGCAGCTCCACCATCATCGACAGCGCCGAGCCCTTGTGCCCGCCAAACGGCAACAGCGCCCCGCCCTCAAGGATCGCCTTGGGATCCTGGGTCGGCTGGCCCAGCCCGTCCACGCCCATCCCCGGCGGCAGGCGCTCACCTTTGCGCGCGGCGATCTGCACATCGCCATGGGCAATCGCGCTGGTGGCCAGGTCAAACACAATCGGTGCGCCATCGGCGCGCGGCGCGGCGAAAGCGATGGGGTTAGTGCCGAACAACGGCCGATCGGCGCCGTGAGGCACCACGCAGGTCATGCTGTTGACCACGCTCAACGCCACCAGGCCCTCTTCGGCGAACGGTTCGACATCGGGCCATAGGGCCGCGAAATGATGGGAGTTATGAATCGCCAGCAAGGCAATCCCGGCGCTGCGGGCTTTTTCGACCAGCAGCGCCCGGGCCGCCTCCAGCGCCGGCTGGGCAAAGCCATTGCACGCGTCGACCCGCACAAACCCCGAGGCCACGTCGGTGACCTGCGGTTCGGCCTGGCCGTCGACCCAGCCACTGGCCAGGGTCGACAGGTAACCCGGCATGCGAAACACCCCATGGCTATGGGCGCCATCGCGCTCGGCGCTGGCGCAGTTATGCGCCAGGATCGCCGCCACCTGCGCGGACGTGCCGTGGCGCTCGAAGATGCGCTGGAGCAACGCCACCAGCGCGGTGAAGGTGATGCGGGTCGTGGAACCTTCAACTACCAAGGACTGCGCAGACATCTGAAGCTCCGATTTTATGATTGGAGGGGCAACAAGACTGGAAACCCAGGCCTGGGATTAACAACGCACGCCGCGCCTGCTGTCAATACGAGGCTGTCGAGCCGGGCAAGACTCACCGTACGCTCAAGCGCCTGGATCCAATTCCCTGCCCAATTCTGAAATCAGATACGTCACCGAGTCAGCGTTGGCTAGAATGGTGTCGATGCGCTTGTCCGGGTTACTCATGAAGATCTGCCGGGCGTCATTCAACGTCTTAGCCCCGGTCATTTTGAGGATTTTTGCCCTGGCGTGCACCGTGGCGTCGTCGTGCCCCATGCCCTCCCAGCGCTGCGACAGGGCATCCCAGGTCCTGAACAGCACACTGGCAGGCGTCAGGGTCGACAATGCCGTGCTGCGTAAATCGATCAGGTCGGTGCGCATCGACTGGCCGAGCAAGGTCGAGACATTAATCAAATCGGGGAACGGGCGCATGCTGTCCAGGTAGGCGATGTCTTCAGTACTGCTCATCAGGTGTGTCAGTTCGTGGATCAGTACGGTCGCCCGAGCATGCGCGTTGATGCTGAAGGGCGAGTTCAGACGGTTCTGGTAAGTGTCCAGGCTGGGGTCGAAAAAGCGGTCCAGCAGGTAGATTTTCTTGTCGATATCGTCCGACAAGACAAAGGCGTACGTGTCGATGGGGCTCCAGCGGCTGGTGCCACTCACAAAACGCCCGGAGCCGGGTTTGCACAGGCTCGGGTTGACCAGTTCGTTGAGCACTTCATCCACTCGCCGCTCGACCCGCGCCAGTTGCGCGGGGTCGAGGTTCAAGACGCCGAACAGTTCAGTAAAGAATCGCCCGACACGGCTTTCCGGGCTGCGCTCCTCGGCAAAGCGCACAAGGTTGCGTTTGCAGTTGACCGCGTAATAGGTTGCCACATTGAGTGCTTCATTGATGCACTGGGCTTTCCAGCTCGATAACGCAGCTATCTGTTCAAGGCCGACTGCCTCGACATGTATCGAGTCCCGCTCGGCACTGCGTGTGTACCTACGTCCCGCATAACGTGACAGGGTTTTACCGAACCGAGGGTCGTGTCGGCTCAGGTCCAGTATCCATTTCCCATCGGTATTGCGCTGTACAAAAGGCCCTATCTCGTCATTCTTGACGATGCACCAACGATCACCAGCCTTGCGCACCGGGTAGACTTTGCCCGCGACGGGTACATAACCCTGCGACGTGCCGGGCGCCTGGTAGACATGGGTCTGGTCGCTCGCTGCCAGGTCGGCCAGTGCAACGCTGTGGTCTTCAAAGTGTTGCAGGCGCGTGCGCAAGGGCTCGGTCATGTCCAGCGTCGCCAGCGTGGTCGCGGCCGGCACCGACTCATCCACCCCGGTTGACGCCGTTTCAGCCGGGCTGGCGGCTGCCAACGCAGCCTCAAGGGGCTTGCGCAGGGCGAACAGCTTGGCTACGCCAAGAATGAAATTTTTCAGTGCCGGCCCCCAGCGCTGTTGCTGCAAGTCTTCGGCGGAGGCCTCGACCAGCTTGAAACCGCGCCATACCACCCGCGGGTAGTTGAGTTTGCCCGCGATAAATTGCAAAGCGATGGGAATGTCTTTGCGCAGCAGACCGGTGACCGCGTCCCACTCGGCCTTGCCGTCGCGGTCGAACTGGCAGGCCAGCATCTTGATCAGCGCGAGCGTGTTGTCCTCGAACAGCAGCGACAAAAGATTGCCTGGGACAGGCGTGGATTTAAGCCGGATATCCGCACCGTTGGACGGTAACAGATGACGATAAGTGGCTTGGTGCGAAGCGTCCAACTGGCGGATGATCCAGTTTTGCAGCGGGCCGGCACGGTTTATGTCATTGAGGAGGTCTTCGGCGCGCGCATATTCACGCAGCACCGGCAACGGGCTGTAAGGCGCATACAAAACCAGCGGCTCGGCAGCCCCGGCCCGGGGGCCGATCAGGTACAGGCCCAGTGGCTTGACCGGCACCGCGCCTGGAGTGGCGATCAGCTCGAGCGGCCGAATCATCGCCGAAGCGCCCTCGAGGGCAGCACGCGCCACCGCATCCGGCATGTCGAATACCTGCAGGATATAGCGCCACGCCGTGTCGCTGATGCGTCCTTCAAGTTTCTCTTCATGGGCATGGCGCAACAGTTGCCAGGGCAGTTGCCGGCAAAACAACGCTCGACGCTGACGGTTGTCTTCGCTGTTCCCGTTGAGATGGGTCTTGAGCAGCGCGCCGTAATAGCCGGCCAGGTCCAGCTGACGCACCAGTTGCACCACCGCCGCACCGTCCAGCGCCGCCGGCAACGCGGTCGCGGTTCGCGAGCGTGGGCGAATGTTGTCGCCCTGCAGGTCCGGCAAGTGCCTCAGCGCGAAATCGATCAGGCTCAGGTCGTGGCCGTCAAGGGCCGTTCGGCCGGGAATGAGTACGTTGTCCGGGTCGATAGCTTTGCCGGGAAAGCGCTTTTCCAACAGGTCCGTGAGGGTGGTTGCCGCGTGTTCGCGCAACGTCGGCAAGCTGTGCAGGTAGTCGCGCTTGTCCAAGGTGCTGAGGCGGTACTGTTCAAGCAGCTCTGCGTGCAGGCGCTGCTCCTCGGGCGCGGCCATGCCCAGCCACACCGGCAGGTCCTGTTGGTGAATCATTCCCTGGGCTATGGCCGTCGCGCGGTTCAGGTTGGTGGGCGGTGCCTGCTGCATGGCGTTGTCCAAGCTGTCCTGCAGTTGCCGGGGGCCCAGGGGCATCTTCAACAAATAGTCAATACGGTCGAGAGCGTGGTCGTGCCAGCTCTCCTGGCGATTGTCGAGCAGGTGATCGTCAATGCGCTGCAGGGGGCCAAGCCGGTAATCCTGATGTGGAAGACGGTGAGTGATCGCCAGGTTTTCCAGCAGCGACAAGCGTTCATCCGGCTGCGCCAGGCGCTGTGCCAGGCGCTGGCAGGCCGCCTGGATCGAGGCGAAGACTTCGTACCCCTGCTGCGGCGTCCACAGCACGGCCAGGCCCGAGAGCGAGGGGTCGATACCGCCCCGCTCGGTCAGCACAAAGCAATTGGCCAGAGAATAGAGCGCGTCATCGCTGCCCGAGGACACGGCCAAGCTGAACGCATCCGGCAGGAAGCCGTTGAGCCCGTGGCGCTTGAGACGGATCAGGCTGTCGTGACGCAGTACCGTATCCAGGACTTCATGGGCACCGGGCGGCAGGCTTTTATTCAGCTGGCGCAGGTCGGCTTCGCCGCGCAACCCCAGCATCAAGGCCTCGCTCAGCGACGCCTTATGCTGCTGCAGAAACTGGCGTGGCAAGGTGCGGATGTCATGGTTGAAGAAAGGCACCTTCGCGCGGTCGATCAGTGCGTTGAACTGCTGGCTGCCCAGGTTGCTGAAGCGCAACGCGGCACCAGCGCGCCGTGCGGTATAGAACCCGGTGCGGGGCGACTCCAGCACGGGCTCGCCGACCCCGGCCAGGCACTCGATGAAGTGTTCGACCATGCTCACTGACCGCTCGGGCGTGCGCTCCTCCGATTGCTGTGCCTCGCTGGGATAGGTGTTGATGTACATCTCATTGGCCCGTTGCGACAGTTGGCTTTTGTCCAGTTCGGCATTCAAGGCGCGTGTCGCCAATTGGCGCAGGGTCGGATGATTGCCGTGCAAGGCCCGCACCGTGATGGCTGCGGCCACCAAGGGCGGTAACTGCAATTTGGCGCGCTCGGCTTGCACCGTCGACGGCTGGCCATAGCCGCTGGTGACCGGGTGCAGGCTCCAGCGCCCACCGGCGTCCAACGCCAGCAGGCGCTGATCAAGCATCTGGCGCACGTCCAGGGCGCAGTCGAGCAACGCCGCCAACTCGACCTTGCCATCACTGCGCCGGAACACGTTGAGGGCATGCTCCAGGTTGCTGTGCTGCTTGACGGCGATCACCTCCACAACCTCATAAAACACATTGTCTTTTATCGGTAGGCTATTGATTTTGAAAGTTTTTGATTCAGCAAAGACACTGCGTTCATCCAGCGATAAAAAATTGAGCAGCTCGTCTTCATGGCCCGCCGCCTTGAGCATGCTCAGCAAGGTGTCATTGAGATCGTCGACATCCTTGAGCACTTGCAACCCGCGCGTGTGGGTATACAGGTAAGCCTGTTCACTGCTGAACACCAAGGTCCCGGCCAGCTCCATGGCACGCCGGTACGGCGCCTCCAGGTGCACGGTTTCAACACGCAGGGTTGCGCAGTGGGCGCGGCGGGAGGCTTCGTCAGGCAGGAACACGCCGAGCAGGCGCTGGCTCTCTTCGGCCGACACGATGCCGTCCTGGCGTTTGAGCAGCAGGTCGATGCGCAAGGTGTCGCTGAGCACTTGGGCAAAAAACTCATGGCGCGACTGACCGCGGTCGAAGTCTTCGTTCCAGTAGGTGTGCAACAGGCTGCTCAAGAGGCTGGAGAAGCTTTGCGCACTGCGCTCCACCAGGCTCTGCCAGCGCTCGACATCCTCGGCGCGCTGAGCGGCGCTCAGGCCTGAGGTGACATGGCGGGGGTTGTCGAACCGTCGGGTCTGCCCGCGCGGCCAGCCTTGCCTGAGGTAAAACTGCAGCAATGCCTGGCTCAGGGGCATCGAACTGATCCATTGCGGCTCGCGCCCATCGCGCGCGGGGACGTAACTGTTGACGCGGCTGTCACGGTGGTCGAGGCCCGAAAAGCACGCGCGCCCCATGAAGGACAGCAGCGTATCGAGCATCCATGACAGCGTGGGCGTGTTGCGCAGTTGATCGAGCATCGCTTGCAGATTGTGCTGCCGACACGCGATGAGTGAGTCTTCCTGGTCCTGCATGACCGCCCCCTCAATGATGTGTGCGGTCAAGGTCAGGTCGCTGGCAGCCTCCAGCTCTTGGCGCCGCCTGATCGGTATAAACCTAATTAGATCAATACGTTCCGACTTTCTTATCAAGCGATCTCTTAGCTGCGCGAGCGCGTTTTCGCGGCTGTCGATTACCTCCAGGCCGCCATAAGGGGTGTAAAGCACCGCCTTGGCGTCGTCCGGGCTGGGGCTCATCAGGAATACGCCGGCCAAGGGCATGGAGGCGTTGCCCGGGAGGTGGATCGTCAGCTTTTCCACCGCCATGGGCGCGGTACGCAGGTCTGCATCCTGGCGGGCCTTGTCGGTGGCGTAGTACAGCGTATGCAGCCAGTCGAGATCGCGCAGGCTCAGGCCCAGTTCGCGCTCGCGCTCGGTCGGTTGCTTGCGCCTTACCGGGCGCAGGAACTCGTCAAAAAAATAGGGCGGCGTCAGCCGTGTCATGGTGCGCTCTCCGTCACAGCCAAAAAGGAACGCGACAGGCTAAGCGTGCGCGACGCTTCGCAGCGGTAGATAACTGCTGCAACCGAGCCCGCTGCCTTGCAGCAGTTATCTACCGCGGGGCAGTCACCCAGCCTTTTTAAGCTTGGGCTCACGAATTCGGCCGCACCGGCCGCGACGGAGAGCGCACCATGACAAGCATCACACCGCCTTATTTCTTCGACGAGTTTCTGCGCCCAACCCACAGGGAAGCCCCCACCGAGCGCGAACGTGCGCTGGGGTTGACGCTCAGTGAGCTCGATTGGATCCCCACACTGTTTTACCCCACCGATCATGAACGGCGCTCGCCGCAGGTACGCAAGGCCCCAATGGAGGTGGAAAGCCTCTGGATCCACGCGACCCACAAGCCCGCGGTGCCGTTGGCCGGGGCGTTCATGATGAGCCCCAGCCCGGATACAAACGCGGCACTCCTGTATACGCCCTATGGGGGGATCGAAGTGTTCGAAGACCGTTCGGCGCTGCTGCTTGACGTTTCAAACCGGCTGAAGAATGCGCTTCATCACGCTGAAATTATTCAGTTTTTATCTATCCACCAGCGATTGGACTTTTCCCCACATGCCCCCTTCACATTGGCCACCGCCTACATTGAAGGCGCCGTCATGGACTATCAGGAACGAACCTTAAAGGCCAACCAGCTACTCAACGCACAAGCCATGCTGGAAAAACTGCTCACCACGCCCACGCTGCCCACACTGCTCGATAAGGCGCTGGCGTCGATGGCGAGCGGTGTCCTGGTGGGGCTTGACCATAACGAAACGCGTGTCGAAAGCCGCCTCGATACCCCGGATGAGACAGCCGGATGGCGAGCGTCGATGCCACTGCGTGAGGTGTTGCTGCAGTTCTATCTGAGGCAGGCTTGGCCCCCCGGCCAGACGCGCACGTTTATCAACCCCCGCCATGTCACCCAAAGCTTCAACGACGCTCAGCGTAAGGAGGATGTACGCCAGTGGGAAACCCTGGTGGAGCAAACCGCCGGCGTACTGGCCCACCTGCTGACCGGCCTGCTACGGACCTGGTGGACCGAAGACAGCGGCAGCGGCGAATCGTGCCTCAGGTTTTGTGCCCACGCGGTAGGTGAAAAAATGCGCGTCGACCTGTTGCTCAAGCGTCAGGCCGGCCTGATCAGTGCCGAGGAAAGCTATTACGCACGGGCGATATTCGTGTCGGAGCCGCAGGCGCGTTGCGCGCTGCGACCCTCGTTGACGATCAACCAGTTGCGCATCAACGCGCCGTTCCTGCGCCCTGTGGATCTGGCCTCGACATTGCTGATCAGCGATGCCCAGACTTATCTGTACACGCAGACCCGCGGGCTCCAGACGCTCAAGGCAATCGACGACCTCAACGCCACGCTGCTGGGTATGCTCAAGGCGGTCGGGCATGAAGACGAATTGCTCAACTACCTGTCGATCAGCGAGCGCAGTCGTTTTCTCAGCATGGAAAACGCACAGATCAGCGTCTTGCCGGTCAGCGGCAATGTCTTTGAGGATCTGGTCGGGGAGATCGTGGCCAAGCAAGCACGCAATATGGAGCAGGCCCTGAGCATTTATCGGCGCAGCGAAGGCGGTGTGGATCTTGAAGCACTGCTCGACTGCACCCTGGACGTGCGCGCGATGCTCGATAGCCATCTGTTGGAACTGGACACCGCGGGACGCTGGAGTCCGCGCCCGGTGCATAGCGACGACGGACGCCCGACAACCATGCGGGCCACGCGCGCCAAACCTGAACTCCGGGTGTTGCAAGCCGCCAAAGCGCTGTTTACCAAGCTGCGAGCCAGCCATCCGACACTGCGCCGCCTGATGGCCGAGGCGTTGAACCGCCTGCTGCATGAGCAGAACGTGGATGCCGACGCCAACAAGGTCTACATCAACACCTACGCCACTGCGGCCAAACAACGTGAAGAACGTGTTCCGCTTAGCTCCATCAGCTTGACTGACCATTTGGTTGAGCGCCTGGCAGAGGCTGCCGAGCGTGTGCGCGACACGGCGTTGGTCGGCTTCTACAGTGCGCGCAAGGCCGGGGTTGCCTTGCGTTTGGACAGCCTCTCCAGCGCAACCTTCAACCGCATGGCTGACCAAGCCATGTCTGCGTTTATCCGCCAAGATGTCCACGATCTGCCGATCAAGTTCCTGCGCGATAATCAGGAGCAACTCGGCGCTGCACAGCTGCAAGGGCTGCGCAGCGAGGCACACATGCGCCAGCTCAGTGGCACGCTCAGCGCGCGCACCTGCTCGATCCTCGACACGGTGCTATGCAGCGACGGCCTGCTGCGCGCCAAGCGCCAGGGGCTCAAAGGTTTCCTTCCGGACGCCTATGGCTTGACGCTCAGGATCGGCGACGATCCTACCGCCCACGGTCTGGCCAATTGCTTCGTCCTGACCGAGCGAGGCGGCGTTGACCTGCTGCGTTCGGGACAAGCCGTGTTATGGACGCCCCAGCGCGGCCATGAAGCGTTTACATCACTGCGCGCCCTGCGCGACGTACTGGAACAACGCCTGGCAATCCCCGACGAGCGCCTGGCGCTGATCTATAACCTGGCGCCGCAACACCGCGCGCCGCATCAGGTGTTTCATTTAGGGCCGCTGCAACGCATCGACGAACATCTGTTGAACAACCGCCAACAAAGCAACGTGGTGCACATGCTCGGCGGTATTGACTATTGGCGCGCCGCGCCCTTGAGCGCCGTGCAGTTGCAGGACTGCCTGGATCAGGAAATGGCGCAGGTGGCGCCGTCCAATCTGGACCGAGCCGTGGCCATCACACAGGGAATCATTCACCGTCAGGCTTTGCCGGCGTGGCTGGGCATGGCAACGCCCGAGGAACAGATAAGACATGCCGAACTGTTGCAGCAATACCTCAGCAGCGCGCCGGACGAACAGGATTACCTGCACGGCGTGCCATCCTTGCGCGAGCATGTCGCCAGCCAACTGCAGGTGCTGCTCGAAAAGCGCTTCCCGGACCTTACGCTGAACCCGAACGATATCCTGATCCGCACGCGGTTGACGCCGAACGGGCACATCTTCAGCCTGACGGATTACGCTTTGCGCCATTTGCCCGATTTGCATACCCAGGTCCTTCATCCCGTCTCGCGCACAGCTACGCCGCTGCCGCCGGGGCTGGATGGGACGGCGATCGTGCAGATGATTTTCCAGCTGGACACAGCCGATACCTATCGGGCCATGCTCAACACCCACCTGACGTCAACGGGCGAAGACGGCCTCAAACGCAAGGCGCTGTTTTGCCGGCAATTGCGCTGGCAATTGTTGCGCCTGGCCCATGAAGAGAGACTGGCGCAACGCCTCAGCACAGCGGCCTGGAGCCTGGTGTGGCAGGTACTCGACATGCCGGACGCGGTGGCTCGGGAAAAAGTGAGTGGCGCGACCGCGATCATTCGCCCGCTCGAACTGATTGCCAACAAAGACGCAACTGCGGTCAGGGTCCTGGGCGCTTACCTGATAAGCCCGAAGGCCTCGCAGCCAGGCCCTTTGGTGCTTTACACGCCTTACCGACCGCAGCACGTATTCAAGGAATATAGACAGACGTCCGACCTGCTGGAGGAGCTCTGCCGCGAAGGTCCGCTGCAGGACTGGGTCGTCCGGCATATCAACGCCGTGCATCAGACCACCTACCAGAATCTTTTTAAATCCATCACGCCTGACGAAGCCAAGGAAGTGTCGCTCGCCGACTCCCCGGTCAGGGCCAACGCGCTGACTCAACTGTACGAAGACAACACTGAGCAATTAATGGACATGCTCAGCCGCCAGTTCGACGCGCAAGGCGAAGATCAGTGGGAAGGCTTGACCGATCTGCTGAGCGAAGGGATCTCGACCAGCTTTCGTTTTATCGCCGGCAAGCTGCACTATCCGTTGGATCTTTGGCGCAGCTTCAAGCTGTTCAAGGCATCCGCCGAAGACCTGCAACAGCAGCGCTGGACCGACGGCCTGAAAAATTTCGTACTGGGTGTGGCCAGCATGGCGTCGCTGCACAAGGCCTTGGAGGGCCTCGTACCGGGAGGTACCCCAACCGACCCCACCGAGCCAGCGGATGCACAGGCGCACACAGTGGGCACCCTGGAGATCACGCAACCTCTGCGAACCCAGCTGCAAAGCTTTGAAACCACGACGGTCTCCTTGGACGACCTGCAGGAAAATCCGCTCACCCACCTTTACTCGGCAGTGGGGAGTGATCGCTACTTCGCGCCGGTGGCGGGTAAAGTCTACCCGGTCACCCAGGCCGGGGAGCGCTGGCGCATCGCGCAGGACGATGCGGTGGGGCCTTATGTGCAAATGGGTACTGGCAGTGAGTGGGTGCTGGACCTGAGCGACCACCACCCGCGCTTCGGCGCAGGCTCGTCACGCCAGCGCTCGCGCGCTATCGAGCGTGATGAAATCAATATCGAAGCGGCGGGCATGCGCGACATTGCTGCGCTTTCGCCGTGGAAGGCGCGCTGCATTACCGAAGCGATCAATGTGGCGACCTACTATGCCGTCAACGGCAAACGCAACATGCGCAAGTTTGTCCGCACCCTGCCCACCGGGTCCCGTGTCGGCAAATTGTTGACCGACACGTTTGCAGTGGTGAGTTTCAGCCCGGTGCAATTGCAAAAAATCGAGCGGCGCATCGACGAGGTTCTCGGCGAGCTGGTCAACCCCACCTTGATGCGTCCTGACTCACGTCGCTTCGTGGTCGGCACCGCACGTTGGGACCCGCTTGAGACTTACGGCTTCACCATGACCGAGGACCGCAAGAACAAGATCTACCTGCTCAATCGCTTCTTCGATCCAATGCTGGACGTTTACCTGAATAGTCTCAACGCCCCTTTCGATATAACAGCCCATGCCCGCGCCGCCGTGATACTCCACGAAGTGTCGCACCTGGCCAGCCGCACCGAGGACATCGCCTATCTGGACAGCATGCGCCCGTTTCACGACTTGATTAATGTCAGTGCACCGACTGGACAAGCACTGTTTAACACCTTGTCGGACGCCCGCGAGACGGCGTTGTCGGTCCTGACGCCGGCCAGTCAGTTGTTCAAGGTTTGGAATTGGAAGTCGCAACAGTGGGAAGACCTGGGCGAATCCACCTCCAGGCACGTGCATGACCACGTACTGAGGCTCACCGGCACCACCACGCTTGATGAAGCCAGACAGGTATTCATGAGCGATCCGGACAAACGCATGGACGTCATCCTGAGCAATGCAGACTCGGTGGCCTACATGATTGCGCAACTGGGCAGGGTATTGGATCCGGGGGCCTGAACAGGCCCCCGAGGGTGCATCAGTCTTTCTGGTCGCGCAGGATGTTGCCCGACGCGCCATCAATGCGTGCTTCATACACGGTGCCATCGGACTTGCGGCCTTTGACTTCCCAATAGCCGTTGTCATCCGCTTCAGCGGCGTAAACCTCGATGTAGCCGGCTTTGGTCTTGGCCACTTCAATGGCTTTTTCGATGGTGATCCAGCCTGCGCCCGGCTTGTCGGCCATCGCTGCGCCTGCACTGAGCAAGGCGGTGGTCGCACACAGGGCAACTAGGGTTTTCTTCAGCATTTTCGTACTCCATGGTGTGAATGTCCTGAGCTTTTTAGGTGCGAGCAAACGAGAATAAGTTCCAATTGATGTGCAATCGCCATGATGGCTGTTCTCGCGGTCTACCCTAGAGGTTAGAATGTGAGAAATCAGGATGAGTTAATGAGCGAAAAGTCCCTTTCAGAAGCCGAATATGACGCTATCACCGATGCCGCCGCGCATTGGTGCATGCGCCTGCACGCAGGTGATTGCACGGCGGATGAACGTGAGGCTTTCGCGCAATGGCACGATTGCGACCCGCTGCACGCCTTCGAATACGCGGCCATGCTGGAAATCTGGGACGTCGCCGACCACCTGCCACGCACCGCAACCGCACCGCCGGTGGTGGCGCCGTTCAAGCCCCGCAGCCGCTTGCGCACCTACGCGGTGGCGGCGGCGGTCTGCCTGGCCGCCCTGCCCCTCGCGGCCTTTACTGGATGGGAAGCCGGCTGGTTGCCCAGTGCCTACGAGCGCTTCGAGGCCGCCGATGGCCTGCGCCAGGTCACCCTGGGCGATGGCAGCCAGGTTGAACTCAACCTCGGCACCGAATTGGTCTACAGCCATTACAAGGATCAGCGGCGGGTCACGCTGAAAAAGGGCGAAGCGTTCTTCAACGTCAGGCATGACAGCGCCCATCCGTTTATCGTGCATGCCGGCAATGGCCAGGTGCGTGTCACGGGCACTCAGTTCAACGTCTGGAAGTACGAAGACCAGGTGCGGGTGATGCTGCTCGAAGGTTCGGTGCAGATTGCCAGCGACCAGGTCCACGGCAGCGTGCCGCTGACGCCCGGCATGCAAGCCAGCTATCAGCGGGGCGATGCCACGCCAAGCGTGCGCGCGATCAACCCCAACGACACGGCGCTGGCCTGGCGCCAGGGCAAGCTGATCCTCGACGACCTGGCCCTGGCCGACGCGCTGCCCTTGATCAACCGCTACCTGAGCAAACCGGTGATGCTGGCCGACGCCGACACCGGGGCGATTCGTATCGGCGGTATCTATAACCTCAATGAGGTCAACAACCTCATCCCCTCCCTGCCCAAGGTTTTGCCGGTCTACCTGACCCAGAACCAGGACGGCAATCCCGTACTCAACTCGATTCCGCGTAAAGCGCCCAAGGGCTGAGCTTCTGTTTGCCTGCACAGGCTTCGTCACGCCTGAACTGTCCATTTATTTAACACCCCGATGCCTTGCATCGCCCGTGCGGCGCGGGTTCTTCGTGTTGTCATGCACAGTGTTACAGCGCTGATACAGCGGGTGAAGCGTTTGCGCAGAGGCTGGGTCGTTGTGCACGGGCAGCGCGTTGTTTCAGGTTTGATACAGGGATGCCATCACTTTGCCCACAAATACTCGCAAGGCATTGAATATAAAGACTAAGTAAAAAGCGGCACGCCATCTGCTCTCTCCCTGACAGCGCTGTTCAGGGTCAGCGCGAAGCATAAGGACTGTCGCCGTGAATACATTCACTCAAGGTTCGATGAACGTACTGCTGGTCAGCTGTGTACTCAGTACCGGCATCAGTGTTCCGAGCTTTGCGGGTGACGGCGTTATCGTCACCGGGCGCGACGTACAGGGGCACATGTACGGTCGGCCTTACGGCAAAGACCCCTACCCCAGCACCGCCAATGCCAATCCAAGCCGCGAGATCCTGGGTTCCACCGGTGAACTCAGTGACCTGGACATCGGCGGCATCAGCAGCGGCTCGAGCATGACCCGCGCCATCATGCCCAACGGCAACCTCCCTGGGTTGAATAGCGCCCAAGGCAGCGTGACGACACTCGGTTCCGGCGCAGCCGCCGGCCACGGTGCGGGCGCCTCGATGGGTGGGCAGATCAGCGACTCGATCCAGCGGGGCATGGCGCCCTTGAACAACATCGGCAACATGATGGGGGGCCAATAATGAACCGCTCCCTGCTCATTCTGGCCCTGCTCGGCAGCGCTTCGGTCATGGCCGACAACACCGCGGTGATCAATAACAGTGGTGAGGCTTACAAAGGCAACCTGATGATCAACCAGGCGGCGGGCAAACAGCTACAGATGATCAACAACCGCGCCGTCGCGCTCGGTGGCCAGGCCACCACCCGCTCAGTCCAGACCATGAATGGCAAGGTCGACCTTTCCCTGAACGCCAGGGCGGCGATCGAGGGCGCCTCATTTACTGACGGCAACGGCATGCTGGGCGTCAACCAGTCGGCCGGGGCCCATAACCAATCAGTCAATGCCGTACGGATCAGCATCAACCCTGGCCCGCAAAGCATCGACGACAGCGTCCTGTTGCAACAGAACACGACGACGCTGGCAACCGACTCAGGGCTCACCCCCACCACTGGCAGCCGCCAGGTCGTGACAAGCGACCAGGCCTTCACCGGCAGCCGAGGAGTGATTCAGGTGAACCAGAGTGCCGGGGTGGGGAACCGAGTGGCTAACACCCTGGGCATCACTATCAAGTAACCGCTTGGTAGCGCACGTTCGACCGTACCAACACTTAACCAACCAATTAGAAGCAAGGAGATACACCATGAAACCTCAAATGGCCCTGAAACCACTGGTTTTCGCGCTCGCCGCACTCATGGCTGCCGCCGCTCAAGCAGGGGGTGGCTGGCACCCTGCGCCACAGCCAACCGGCGTGGTTGCCTCGGTGGTTACCGATGTGCAAAACAGCGTGGGCAACAAGTTCGACGACACCAACACTGAAAACAACGCCTCCGCCGATGGCTCGGTGACCGGCAACAGCGGTAACGTTGGCGTTAACGTCCAAGCCGGCACTGGCAACCAGGCCGATAACTCCGGCGCCATCTCCAGCGCCAAAGGCGACTTTGCAAGCGTGTTTGCCGTGGTCGATGTGAACCAAGCCAGTGGCCTGAACAACTTCGTCAACAAAGGCACGCAAAACAACGCCTCCCTGGATAACTCGGCCAACGGTAACTCCGGCAACCTGGGTTACAACGGCCAGGCCGGCCAAGGCAACCAGGGCAAAAACAACCTGGCAATCACCACCGCCGATGGCAAGAACATCGCCGCGGCCGCCAACACCGAGCAAAACTCGCTGGCCAACAACTACCTCAACGCGGCCGCCAGCGGGTATGGCCATTACGGCAAGCCTCAGTACGTGTCGAACAACTCCAGCCTCGACAACTCGGTTAACCGCAACTCCGGCAACGTAGGGGTGAACCTGAAATCGGGCTCGGGCAACCAAGGCAGCAACAGCCTGTCGATCGGCCAGGGTTGCAACGCCTGTGGCGGCAGCGTGCGCTTCTGATCCAACGGGGCCTTGGCAACAAGGCCCTTTTTTATTCCCGTGTCCATCAGGTCACACGATCATGCGTCTCGCGACCCTCAGCCTCCTGCTGCTGCTCACCGGCCCGACCTGGGCAGGCACCATGGCGATCTCCGCCATGCCTGGCGGTGCAGTCATCTACAAGAAGGTCGAGAGCATCCGTGAGCGCCGCTTCGCCAACCTGGTGGAACAGAAAACCGATTTCAGCTGCGGTGCCGCGGCACTTGCCACCATCCTGCGCCAGGGCTATTGGCTCGACGTAGACGAAGACCACGTCATCAAAGGCATGCTGGTCAATGCCGACCAGGACCTGGTTCGCACCCAGGGCTTTTCCATGCTGGACATGAAGCGCTACCTCGAAAGCATCGGCATGCGTGCCCGGGGCTACAAGATCGCAGCGGACACCCTGGTGACCGTGAAGATCCCCGTGGTGGTGCTGCTGGAAATTCGTGGCTACAAGCACTTCGTGGTGTTGCAGCGCGCGGACAAGGACTGGGTCTATATCGGCGACCCGGTGCTGGGCCACAAGCGCTACTCACACGACGACTTCGTCAAGGGCTGGAATGGCATTGTCTTCGCGGTACTGGGTGAAGGTTACGACAAGGCCAACGCCTTGCTCGATCCGCCCACGCCGTTGACCGCCAAGAATCAGTTGAACACGTTCCGGCCCGTAGGCGATGCCGAGCTGATGGATTTCGGTTTCATCCAGAGCGACTTCTTCTAAGAAGCGCAATAAGGGGCAGGACGCTCCAGGAGCAGCAGATGAACACTTCCCGTTGGCTGACGGTCATGTGTCTGGCAGCCTCGATGCCCGCTTATGCTTCGTCGGGGTTCAAGCCCATTGAACTCAAGGATTCGGAGATGGCCGAACTGCGCGGCCGCTATGTGATGCCGGGGCGGATCGTCAGCTTCGGCATTGTCATGAGCAGCACCTGGACCAATGCCGTGGGCGACAGCATCACCGGCAAGGCCAGCATGCAGGTCGACGCGTCAACCATCACCCCGCAGTTTTATGTGCAGACCACCGGCTCGGCCGGCACGGGCACCCAGCAGAACACCGGCACCGGCAACGTGGTCGGCGGTGCCGGCCTGGGTACCGGCACGGGCGTGACGCAAAGCGTGCGCACCGCCGGCGACGGCAACACCGCCTACAACACTGTCGGCATCAACGTCACCGAGAACGGCTTTGCCCCTGCCAATATCGTGCAGTCAGGCCAGGTGCTGGTGGCCGGCGGCACCGTCAGCGGCGACAGCGCGGCAGGCCGCGTGAGTGTGTCGGCCGGCAATGGCGGCTTGCAGTTGGCGATCCAGGGCAATCATAACCAAGGCAACAGCCTCCAGCAGATTGGCGGCGGCCAGGTGCTGCAAGGCACGGTGCTGACCGGCGACAGAAACTTCGTGACCAATATGACGCAGCTCAATGTGGTGATGAATAACGGACTTGGCAACGCTGCGTTGAACTGCAACCTGGACCCACTCAAAGGCCTACGCACGCTCGGTTATTGAACTGCGCTGACCCTCGACACTTACGCATTGGAAAAAGGACGGCTTATTTCATGCATCGATCGTTATCGCTACGCGCGGTAATCTGTTTAAGTACGCTCTTGCCCGCATCCGTGTTGTATGCCGCGCCAGACACCGATATCGAAACGCTCAAACAGGAACTCCTGGAACTCAAACAGCGCTACGAAGTGCAGCAAAAAGCCTTGGCGGTACTGGAACAACGCGTGCGCCAGGTCGAGGATCAGCCGCAGGCGGCGCCCCCCAAGCGCCTGGCCAAATCCCCGGCGGATTTTCAGAAGGCCAGCGGCACCACCGTCGCCGGTACCGGCGCGGCGGCGGCTTCCGGCGGTGCGGGCGGCGGTGGCAGCTCGTACGGACAGTCGCTCAAGGACGACTCGGCGCCGGCGCAAAGTGTGAGTAACTTGTACAACGAGGCCAGCGGCTTTTTCGGCAATGGCAAGTTCAGCTTTGAAACCGGCGTCACTTACGCTCGCTATGATGCGCGCCAACTGACACTTAACGGTTTCCTGGCGCTGGACTCGATCTTTCTGGGCAATATCAACCTGGACCGGATCAAGGCGGATAACTGGACCGTCGATATGACCGGGCGCTACAACCTGGACAACCGTTGGCAGTTCGACGTAAACGTGCCGGTGGTGTATCGCGAATCGACTTACCAGTCCGGCGGCGCGGGCAACAATGGCAACGCCACCTCGGAAGAATCGGTGACCCGCGACCCGACCATCGGCGACGTCAACTTCGGCGTGGCCTACAAGTTCCTCGATGAAACCCCGACCCTGCCGGACGCGGTGGTGTCGTTGCGCGTCAAGGCGCCAACGGGCAAGGAACCGTTCGGCATCAAGCTGGTACGCTCAACCGCCAACGACAACCTGTACGTGCCGGAAAACCTGCCGACGGGCAACGGGGTCTGGTCGATCACACCGGGTATCTCGCTGGTCAAGACCTTCGACCCGGCCGTGCTGTTCGGCTCGCTGTCCTATACCCATAACTTCGAAGAGTCGTTCGACGATATCAGCAGCGAACAGAACCAGAAGGTCGGTGGCAAGGTCAGCCTCGGCGACAGTTTCCAGCTGGGAATGGGGGTGGCCTTCGCGCTGAACGAGAAGATGAGTATGTCGTTCTCGGTGTCCGACCTGATACAGCGCAAGAGCAAGCTCAAGCCGAACGGCGGCGACTGGCAGTCGGTGGTGTCCAGCGATGCCAATGCGGGTTATTTCAACGTGGGGATGACGATTGCGGCGTCGGATAACCTGACGATCGTGCCGAACCTGGCGATCGGCATGACGGACGATGCGCCGGACTTTACGTTCAGTTTGAAGTTTCCGTATTACTTCTAGCGACCTCAGGACGCGACACCTCTCCCCTGTAGTGAGCGGGCTCGCCCCGCGCTGGGTGGCGAAGCCGCCCCAATCGAAACACCGCGGTGTGTCAGGGGAAATTGAGGCGACTGGTTTTGGGGCGGCTTCGCCGCCCAGCGCGGGGCAAGCCCGCTCACTACAATTGATCGTCCACGCGCGGGAAGGAAAAGCCCCACAACGATCAGGGTCGTTGTGGGGCTTTTCGGTTTACCCGCCCTAGCGGATCTGGTGTTTGTGCAGCAACCGGTAGAACGTGGGCCGGGAAATCCCCAGCACGCGGGCCGCGACGCTCAGGTTATCGCTGTGCCGGTTGAGCACATCGCACAGCGCCTGGCGTTCGGCGCGGTGCTTGTAGTCTTCCAGTGTCGCCATCGGCGCCGACAGTGCCGGTTGGCAGTGCAATCCCAGGTCGGCCGCCTCGATCTGCCGCCCTTCGGCGAGTACCAGGCCACGGCGTACGCGGTTGGCCAGTTCGCGCACGTTCCCAGGCCAGGCGTGCTGACCCATGGCGACCAGGGCATCATCGCTGAAGCTGCGCGGGCGGCGGCCGGTTTCCTGGCTGTAGAAGCGCGAAAAGTGGTTGGCCAACATCGCGACGTCGCCATGGCGTTCGCGCAGGGGGGCGGTGACCACTTGCAGCACATTGAGGCGGTAGTACAAGTCTTCGCGAAACGTACCCTTTTCCACTGCCGCTTCCAGATCCACGTGGGTGGCGGCCAGTACCCGCACATCTACCGCAATCGGCTGACTGCCGCCAACCCGCTCGATGTGTTTTTCCTGGAGAAAGCGCAAAAGATTGGCTTGCAGTTCCATCGGCAGGTCGCCGATTTCATCGAGAAACAAGGTGCCGCCGTTGGCCGCTTCGATGCGTCCGACCTTGCGCTGATGGGCGCCTGTAAAAGCACCTTTTTCATGGCCGAACAATTCGGATTGGATCAGATGCTCCGGGATCGCACCGCAATTGATCGCCACAAAGGGTTTGGCGTGGCGCTGGGATTGGCGGTGCAACGTCTTGGCCACCAGCTCCTTGCCGGTCCCGCTGTCGCCACGGATCAACACCGGGGATTCGGTGGGCGCCAATTTGGACAGCAGTTTGCGCAGTTCGCGAATGGGCCGGCTGTCGCCCAGCAGTTCATGCTCGGGCTCATCCACCGGTGCATGGCCCCTGCCCCGCAGGCGCGCCATGCCAAAAGCGCGGCCCAGGGTGACCTGCACGCGGGCCACGTCAAAGGGCAAGGTATGGAAGTCGAAAAACCATTCGCACACAAAATCGCCGACGTTTTGCAGGCGCAGCACGTCCTGGCTGAGCACGGCGATCCATTCGGTGGTGCCGCTGCGCCCGATCAGTTCCTTGACCGCCTCCGGGCGCTCCAGGTGATAAGGCTGCAGGCGCAACAGGCCGACATCACAGGACCGGTCACCCACCGCCGCCAATGTGCAGCTATCGACCTCCCACCCCGCCGTGCGCAAACCGGGTAGCAGCGCGTGGCAGTCATCACACGGATCGACCACTAGCAAACGGCGTTGAACGGGGGGTCCACCCATGACTGTTCCTTGGCGTCAAAATTGTTAAATTTATTGATAAACAACAGTTTGCGACGTCTGCTGCTAACCCTAGCAAGATCTTGACGCGCGCCTTGTATCGTTTCGCGATAAGTCCGGGCAAAAAGCCACTTCCGTACGCCTTGAGCAAAAAAGTTAGTGCGCAGCCGAACTTTCATTCAGCTTTCAAAACAGTCGCTTACATGACGTCAATCAGTAAAAGTTGAAAATAGTTGCTCTAGCATGTGACCCGCACCCCGCCATCGTGCATCAGTACAAGTAACCCGCCGCACGGTCAGCCCAACCGCCGGCACTCACTTGAATGGGCAATGAGAGAGAACCCACATGAACGCCCCGCTCCGCATCAACGAAGCTCTTTTGATCGCAGACCGTGCTTTCCAACCCTTTCAGTGCGTGGCCTGGCACGATGGCAACGGCGCCCTGAGCCTGAGCGTCATCGATCGCACCAATACGCGTATCGGCAGCAAACAATTGTCGTCGAGTGCCTACACCGATCCGGCGCAGTTGGAAAACTTGCTGTTGCAAGCCCGCGCCGAGCTCGATAAAGATGGCTACCAGTTGCAGTCCTGGGCAATGCCGAAGTAATGAGCAGCGTAACTTGCGCCCATGGGTTAAATGAGCGCAAGTTACGTGTTAGAACATAGGACGCTTATTGAGCCGCCAGAATAAACCGCTCGATGGCCTCAGCCGCGCCGTCCTCGATATTACTCCCGGTGACTACGTTGGCCTGGCGCTTGACGGTTTCTTCGGCCTGGCCCATGGCAATCGACAAACCGGCCACGTGAAACATCGCCGGGTCATTGCCGCCATCGCCGATCGCCGCGGTCTGCTCGATAGGCACACCCAGGTGCGCCGCGAGCGTCTTCAAGGCCTCGCCCTTGTTGGCCAGCATCGCGGTCACGTCCAGGTACACCGGCTGCGAACGTGACACCTGGGCCAGCCCCTGCACCTTGGGGTGCAATTGCGCTTCCAGCTCCACCAGCAACTGCGTGTTATTGCTGGCAGCGACTATCTTGTCGACCCGGTCCAGGTACGGCTCGAAACTCTCCACCACCACCGGCCCGTAGCCCAGGCCGTGGGCCTCGCGCGGTTCCATCGGCCCTGGCGGGTCGCGGCGCAGCCAGTCGCCATCGGCAAATACCCACACTTCCACCTCCGGCTGCGCTGAGAACAACGCCAAAGTCACCAACGCTGCCTCCGCCGGCAAATGGTGGGCGACCAGGATGCTGCCATCCGGGTTGATCAACGTACCGCCGTTAAAACCCGCCACCGGCACGTCGATGCCGAAGGTTTCCACCAGGTGCAGCATCGCCTTCGGCGGGCGCCCGCTGGCCAGGCTGAAAAACACCCCGGCCTCACGCAATGCACGCACCGCATCGGCGGTGCGCTGGCTGAGGCTGTGATCCGGATGCAGCAAGGTGCCGTCCACATCGCTGAGGATAAAACGGATGGGATGAATCGCTGCGTCACTCATCCGAGTCTGTGCCAGGTACGGCCGTCGCGGGCCAGCAATGCATCGGACGCGGCCGGACCATCTTCACCCGCCTTGTAGGCCTGGATTCCGTCGTCTTCCTTCCAGGCATCGAGGAAGGGCTGCACCGCGCGCCAGCCGTTCTCGATGTTGTCGGCGCGCTGGAACAGGGTCTGGTCGCCGGTCATGCAGTCGTAGATCAGGGTTTCATACCCGGTCGACGGTTGCATTTCGAAGAAGTCCTTGTAGGCGAAGCCCAACTGGATATTGGCCATGTCCAGGGTCGGCCCGGGCTTTTTCGCCAGCAGGTCGAACCACATGCCTTCATTGGGCTGGATCTGGATCTTCAGGTAGGTGGGCTTGAGCTCATCCACCTCGGTGTCGCGAAACTGCGCATAGGGCGCGGGCTTGAAGCAGATCACGATTTCGGTGTCGCGCACGCTCATGCGCTTGCCCGTGCGCAGGTAGAACGGCACGCCGACCCAGCGCCAGTTGTCGATCATCACCTTGAGGGCGACGAAGGTCTCGGTGCTGCTGTCAGGCGCGACGTTGGCCTCTTCGCGATAACCGGGCAATGGTTTGCCGGCGATTTCACCGGCGGTGTACTGCCCGCGTACCGAGTTGGCCCGCGCATCTTCCAGGGACCAGGGGCGTACCGCGCCGATCACCTTGGCTTTTTCACCGCGCACGGCGTCGGCACCAAAGGCTGCGGGCGGTTCCATGGCGACCATGGCCAGCAACTGAAACAGGTGGTTGGGCACCATGTCGCGCAGGGTGCCGGTCTTCTCGAAGAAATTGCCACGGGTCTCCACGCCGACGGTTTCGGCGGCGGTGATTTGCACGTGATCAATGTAATGGTTGTTCCAGAACGCTTCGAACAGCACGTTGGAGAAACGGCTGATCAGAATGTTCTGCACCGTTTCCTTGCCCAGGTAATGGTCGATGCGATAGATCTGCTTTTCGCTCATCACTTTGAGCAGGCAGGCGTTCAGCGCCTCGGCGGTGGCCAGGTCGGAGCCGAAGGGCTTTTCGATGACCACGCGACGGAAACTGTCGTCGGTCTCGGTCAGCAAACCGGCACTGCCCAGGCGCTGCACCACGTCACTGAAGAAGCGCGGCGCGGTGGCCAGGTAGAACACCGCGTTGCCGGTGCCGCTGTCGGCGATTTTCCTGCCGATGTCGGCGTAGGTGCTGTCGTCGAGGAAGTCACCCTCGACGTAGCTGATGCCCTTGGCCAACTGCGCCCACAACGCCGGATCGAGCGCGTTATCGGCATTGCCCTTGACCTTGCTCGCGGCCTCGGTACGAATGAAATCTTCGAGTTTCTTGGCGAAGTCGGCGTCGCTGATGGCGTTGTGATCAACGCCGACAATGCGCAAGCCATCGCCCAGCAGCCCGTCGCGGCTCAGGTTGTACAACGCCGGCATCAGCAGGCGCTTGACCAGGTCACCGTGGGCGCCGAACAGAAACAAGGTGGTGGGCGGTGCGGGTTCGGCCTTGAGTTTCTTGCCGTTGGCGGTCATTTTTTGGAAGTCTCCACGTGGCCACCAAAGCCGAAGCGCATGGCGGAGAGCATCTTGTCACCGTAAGTGCTCTGCTGGCGCGAGCGGAAGCGCGCAAACAGCGAGGTGGACAATACCGGCACCGGCACGGCTTGCTCCATGGCCGCTTCGATGGTCCAGCGGCCTTCGCCACTGTCGGCCACGGAACCAGAGTAACCGTCGAGTTTCGGGTCGGTGGCCAGGGCGTCGGCGGTCAGGTCCAGCAGCCAGGACGAAACCACGCTGCCACGGCGCCAGACTTCGGCGATATCGGCAACGTTCAGGTCGAAACGCTGGTCTTCGGGCAGGTTGACCGAGTTCTTGGTCTTGAGGATGTCAAAACCTTCGGCAAACGCCTGCATCATCCCGTACTCGATGCCGTTGTGGATCATCTTGACGAAATGCCCGGAACCGGCAGGGCCGGCGTGGATGTAACCCTGTTCGGCGCGCGGGTCGGCGCTGGCGGAACGGTCCCTGGTGCGCGGGATGTTACCCAGGCCCGGCGCCAGGCTGGCAAAGATAGGGTCAAGGCGCTGCACGGTCTGGGCGTCGCCGCCGATCATCATGCAGTAGCCACGTTCCAGGCCCCAGACGCCGCCGGAGGTGCCGACGTCGACATAATGCAGGCCTTTTTCAGCCAGGGCCTTGGCCCGGCGAACGTCATCCTTATAGTTGGTGTTGCCGCCGTCGATGATGGCATCACCGTCTTCCAGCAGCGTGCTCAATTCGTTGATGGTGTCTTCGGTCGGCGCGCCTGCGGGCAACATGACCCAGACGGTGCGCGGTTTCTGCAGCCCGGCCACCAGGCCCTTGAGGTCGGCAACGCCAGTGGCGCCCTCTTCGCTCAGGCCTTTGACGAAAGCTTCGTTACGGTCGTAAACAACGGTGGTATGCCCATTGAGCATCAGGCGCCGTGCAATATTCCCGCCCATGCGGCCTAGTCCGATAATCCCCAGTTGCATGTGCTGATGCTCCTAACTTCTAAAAAATGTGTGACATAGTTTATAGCGCAATGAGGCTAATGAGGGTTAGTCCAGAGCGGATCCATCTAGTTTCATGGTAAAAAAATGCCATCGTTTCAGCATCACGCAACAAAAAGTCACACGACCATCAAAAATAAAAAAGTTCCATTGCCCGCGAAAAGAATTCAGAATTGCCCTGACTGATGCCGAGAACCTCGACTCAAGCGTTCTGGCACACCCGCGACACACCGGCTATTTGCGAGGTAAGCAATGAGCACTGCACACCAGATGTCCCGTCCTCCACAGACGCTCTATGTCTCTATCCGACGCGATGAGCTGCGCCAGTTGAAAGACGAGCGCGAACAGCTGCAGCAGGAAGTCCTGCGCCTGCGCGCTCATATCATCCAGGCCCAGCTTGACCACTCCACCGGTGTGCAACCCGCGCTCTGCTGAACCTCGTCATCGCTTTGTAAGATAAACCCTACAAAAATCTCACAAAGTTTTCACACGCCATTCCCGATACTCCCGCCCCCAAGGGCCACCCCATGCAAGGGTGGCCTCTGTTGCGCGCAGCCCTGCGCGCCAACTGAAAAATTACCGGGTTGGAGCGCTGGATGGCGATGTTCGAACGCAGCACGAAGTCTGCGAAAAGCTTTGACTGGGCCGGTCTCGGCTGGCTATTCCTGTTTTTCTGGTACTTCTCGGGTATTACCCAGCTACTGATCCAGCTCAGCGGCACATCCGGCTTCAGCGGTTTCCGCCAAGCGTTCTTCATGAGTGCGATCTGGCTGGCGCCGCTGCTGGTCTTTCCCCGCCGTACGCGCTTGCTCGCCGCCTTGATCGGCGTGGTCTTGTGGGCCTGCTCCATGGCCAGCCTGGGTTATTTCTTCATCTACCAGCAGGAATTCTCGCAGAGCGTCATCTTCATCATGTTCGAGTCGAACATCTCTGAAGCCGGCGAATACGCTACCCAGTATTTCGCCTGGTGGATCGTGCTGGCGTTCATTGCCCACACCGCCGTGGCTGTTTTCCTCTGGACCCGCGTGCGCCCGGTGTACCTGCCGCGTGGCCAGGCAATGCTGGCGGCGACGGCGATTCTGGTAGGCGTCATCGGCTACCCGCTGGTCAAGCAGATCGCCCGCAGCGACACCCTGGACGACGCCATCGACCGCTTTGAATCGCGCATCGAGCCCGCCGTGCCGTGGCAGATGATCGTTGCCTACCGTCGCTACACCGAACAGCTGGACAACATGCAGGGCATGCTCGACAGCGCCAGCCAGATCCCGCCGCTGACCAACCTCAAGGACAGCATGGCTGGCCAGCCGTCGACCCTGGTGCTGGTGATCGGCGAGTCCACCAACCGCCAGCGTATGAGCCTCTACGGGTACCCGCGCAACACCACGCCGGAGCTGGACAAGCTGCGCGATCAATTGGCGGTGTTCGACAATGTCATCACCCCGCGCCCCTACACCATCGAAGCGCTGCAACAGGTGCTGACCTTCGCCGACGAAGAAAACCCCGACCTGTACCTCAAGACGCCTTCGATTGTCAGTGTGATGAAACAGGCCGGCTACAAGACCTACTGGATCACCAACCAGCAGACCATGACCAAGCGCAACACCATGCTCACGACGTTTTCCGAACAGGCCGACGAGCAGGTGTACCTGAACAACAACCGCAACCAGAACGCCCGTCAATACGACGGCGACGTGCTGGCGCCGTTTTCCAAGGCCTTGGCCGATCCGGCCGAGCGCAAGTTCATCGTGGTGCATTTGCTGGGCACCCACATGAGCTACCAGTATCGCTATCCGCCGACCTTCGACAAATTCACCGACCGCCAGGGCGTGCCGGCGGGCGTGAGCGACGCTCAACTGCCCACCTACAACAGCTACGACAATGCCGTGCTGTACAACGATTTTGTAGTGTCGAGCCTGATCAAGGACTACGCCAAGACCGACCCCAACGGCTTCCTGCTGTACTTGTCGGACCATGGCGAAGACGTCTTCGACTCAACCGGCCACGACACCCTGGGGCGTAACGAAAGCAAACCGACCGCCCCGATGTACACCATTCCGTTCATGGCCTATGCCTCGCCGAAATGGCGTGAAAGCCACGACTGGAGCTTTGCCGGTGACTTGCAGCGGCCTTACAGCAGCTCGCAGTTGATTCACACCTGGGCCGACTTGGCCGGGCTGAGCTTCAATGAGCTGGACCGCACCAAAAGCCTGGTCAGCGACAGCTTCACGCCGCGCCCGCAGATGATCGGCAACCCCTACCTGCGCCAGCAAAAAGCCTTGATCGATTTCAGCCTGATCAAGCCGAAAAAGGTGAGCGCGACAGACGTGGTGCTCCAGGAAAAACCGGCGCCGTAACACAAAGATAACAATCATTCTCGTTTAAACCTAAAGTTCCCCTCCTCCTTTCGTCTTTGAACCAAGGCCTGTGCCGACCGGACAGGCCGCAAAGACGACAAGGAGCCACCCGCGATGTTCGCGCCTTTCACTCGTTCCATGACCTTCACCCTCGGCCTCTTCAGCCTGGTATTAAGCCCAGAGCTGCTGGCCGAAACCGACCCCGAGCGCAAACCCCTCGAGCTGGGCGCCACGCGCATCAGCGCCGATGACTTGGGAGCCACCACCGAGCATACCGGGGCCTACACCACCGGTTCGATGAGCACCGCCACCCGCCTCAACCTGTCCGTTAAGGACACCCCACAATCGATCTCGGTGACCACTCGCCAGCAGATGGATGATTTCAATCTCAATACCCTCACCGAGGTGTTGCGCCAGACTACAGGGGTCAACGTCCAGCACAATGACTCCGACCGCGTGTCCTATTCATCACGTGGCTACAGCATCGCCAACTTCCAGGTTGACGGAATGCTCAATACATTCGGCTTCATGAAGTCCGACGCCGACACCATCATCTATGACCGCATCGAAGTGGTCCGCGGCGCCACGGGCTTGACCACCGGTGCCGGCGACCCCTCCGCCACGGTCAACATGGTGCGCAAGCGCCCTACCGCCCAGTGGCAGGCGCAAACCGGGGTAAAGGCCGGCAGCTACGACACCTATTACAGCTATGTGGACGTGGGCGGCCCGCTGGCATTCGAAGGCAGGCTGCGCGGGCGGACGGTGCTGGCGTACCGCGACAGCCAGTCCTGGCGTGACAACTACGGACTGCAGCGAGCGGTCGGCTACGGCATCCTTGAGGGCGATCTGTCTGACGATACCGTGTTGGCCGTAGGCTTCGATTACCAGAACAAGCAAGTACAAGGCACCTCCTGGGGCACCGTGCCTTACTGGAACAGCCAAGGTGGCAAGGCCGGCCTCTCACGTTCCACCAATATGGCGGCACACTGGAGTTCCTGGCCGCTCACGGACAAGACCACCTTCGCCACCCTCGACCATCGATTGAGCGGCGACTGGCACTTGAAGGCGGCCTACACCCACCGCCAGAGCGACACGGACGGCAAGGTGTACTACGGCGGTGCGGGTTTCCCCAATGACGACCGCAGCGGCATGACCGCCTGGGCAAGCCACATGCGCGGCACTTCCAGAATGGAGGCGGTGGACCTCAACCTGTCCGGCACCTACGCCCTGCTCGGCCGCGAACATGCACTGATGATGGGTTACGGCGAGGCCGCGCAACGCGACGTTTCTCCGGTGATGCGCAACAGCATTCCTAACAGCTACTACAACATTGAAGACTGGAAATACATGAGCGGGATCGGCAAGTTCCCCGACACCGTCACCGACCTCAAGGGCGAGCACAGCAGCAAGCAACAGAAAGCCGGCTACCTGGCAACGCGCCTGAGCCTCACCGACCGCCTGCACGCGGTACTGGGCAGCCGTTATGGCAGCTGGGAACTCGAAAGCGCCGCGCCCACCTATGATGACAACGACCAATTGCTCAGGGCCAACAAGGCCCGCCAGACCCACAATGACATGTGGACGCCCTATGCCGGCCTGCTCTATGACATCACCCCGCACTACACCGTGTATGCCAGCTACACCGACATCTTCAAGCCCCAGAGTGTCAAGGACGTCAACAAGAAATACCTGGAGCCCGTGGTGGGCAGCAACTATGAAGTGGGCCTCAAGGGCAGCCTGCTCAACGAACGCTTGAACGTGGCGGCGGCCTATTTCTGGAGCAAACAGGACAACGTTGCCGAACGGGATGACTCGGTGCCGCCCAACCCGACCACAGGCGAGGAGTACTACAAGTCCGGCGGTAAAGGGAACAAGGTCAATGGCTTCGAACTGGAGGTGGCCGGCGAAGTGATGCCGGACTGGAACCTGAGCGCAGGCTACACCTACACCCACTCGCTCAATGGCTCGGACAAACGCAACAACACCGGGCAACCGCTGAACCTGCTGAAGGTGTCCAGCGCCTATCGGCTGCCGGGCGCATGGCGCAACCTGACCGTAGGTGGCGCCGTCAATTGGCAGAGCGATATCCATGAGTTCGGTAACAGGCCGACGGGGCAGCGCGTTGGCAACAGGCTGGTCACCGAGCGGGCGAAAATCACCCAGCAGGCCTACACCGTGGTCAACCTGATGTCCCGCTACCAGTTCGACGAGCACGTTTCGGCGTCAATCAACGTCAACAACCTATTTGATAAAAAATATTACGAACGTGTCGGCTTCTATAACGGTGTCTATTGGGGCGACCCGCGCACTGTAACGCTCGCATTGGACTGGAAACTTTAAATACGCTTGTACATGAACTTCAACCTTAACGAAATCGTTAAGGTTGGAGGTTGCGCAGTTAAGCTTCGCTTAATCGAGCCTGCACATAATCGGCCCCACGAGTCTGATCCAACCGAACAGACCCACTCACACTTTATGGGAATACCGACAATGAAACTTTCAACTTTGATACTGGCTGGCCTGATGACCCTGACCTCTGCCGCAGCCTTCGCTGAAGGGGGTTCCGAGCGTTCGAAGCAGTTCTACGCCAACTTCAACTTCATTCAGGAACAGGCTCAGGAAAAAGCCGAGCAAACGGCCTCCAGCGATGTCAAGCATGTAAACTCCGATGACACCCAGCATCCGAAAAGTTGATTGACCGTAATACCCTTTGTCATTCCGCTCCGTTGGCAAAGGCTAACTTGGCGCCATGTATTGGCGCCTTTTTTATTGGGCGTTAAATAGCGACTTTAGAGTGGCTTACTCCAGAACAGCATCTTTCCATACGCCGGATCAAACTGAGCGCCATCAAACCCGAACTTGCGGTACGCCGACTTCGCTACTTCGTTGCCCTCGAGCACTTCCAGAGTGATTTTGCAGCAGCCGCGTTGACGGGCGATTTCCTCGACCTTCTGCAGCATCTTCTGACTCAAGCCCAAGCCACGAAACGCGTCCATGACCGCCACGTCGTGCACATTGACCAATGGGCGGCAGGCGAACGTCGAGAAGCCTTCAAAACAATTCACCAACCCGGCGGGCTCGCCATTCACAAACGCCAATACGCTGAACGCATGTGCACGCTTGGCCAATTCGGCCGGCAGTTGTTGCAGCAGGTCGGGGTCCAGGCTGTGCCCGCCGCCCATAGGGTGTTCGGCGTAATGGTTGAGTACCAGGGCGATGGCTTCGGCATGCACGGCGTTGGTGTAGCTGGCTTGCAGCACCAGGATGTCAGGGGTGTCCATTTCCTTCCTCGATAACGGCAGCAAGGGAATCGCTCCCTTTGAGGGTCACGATTGTAAACGCGCAGCCACCATCCGATGAAGGAGATTAACTACAAATGCGCGCCTGAAACCGCGAAATCCGTGCCGCTAAAAAGGCCTGGACACCGCGCCGCAGGCGTTTTTTCGTACCTGTTTTAGCCAAAACGCTGCAACTGCATTTCCTGCAAACGGCTCAAGGTACGACGGAAGGGAAACGCCAGGTAACCCTCGGTATAGAGCTGTTCGAGGGGTACCCGAGCCTCGATATACAAAGGCACCCTGCGGTCGTAGCACTCGTCCACCAGTGCGATGAACCGACGCACGCCATCGTCGTGCACCGACAGTTGCGGCAATTCGCGGTCACCGGCCTCCACACGCCGGGCGCCATCTTCGGTGCCCCGGGCTATTCGGCCCGGGCGCTGTTTAGCGCTGAGATTGGGGACTTCGCCCAGCAGAATGGCCTTGAAACGATCGCACAGCAGCATGAAGTCCATCGCCGCCAGCGGTTGTTCGCACAAATCGGCGTAACGGCACCAAAGCACGGTTTCACCGGACTGGACCGCGAGGATAGAACGATGGCCGACGATGATCGGTCCGCTGCTGACGGCCTGCCCTTCGACCAACGGCTTGAACACGCTGGCCAGCGCACTGGGCTCGTTCACCCAGTAACGCTGCAGACTTGCGCCAGGGTGCAGGCGATGATCCTCGGCGCCATCCACTGCCACCACCTGCATGTGCTGCGTTATCGCCGCAATGCCTGGCAAGAACCGATCGCGGTTGAAACCATCGGCATACAACTGGCCGGGCGGCTGGTTGGACGTGCAGACCATCACCACGCCCTCCTCGAACATCACTTGGAACAAGCGGCCAAGAATGATCGCGTCACCAATGTCATTGACGAACAGCTCGTCGAAGCACAACACGCGCACCGCCTGGCCCAGTTCCTTGGCCAAGGCCTGCAACGGGTCCTGGGTGCCGGTCAGCTGGAACAGACGTTGATGCACCCAGCCCATGAAGTGATGAAAATGCTGGCGCCGCGCTGGCATTCGCAGACTTTGATAGAACTGATCCATCAGCCAGGTCTTGCCACGGCCAACCGGGCCCCACAAGTAGACGCCACAAATCGGCGCGCGGCCTTGATGCAGGGCCGCGTGGCAATCTTGCAAGGCGTCCACCGCCCTGCGCTGGGCGTCGTCGGCAACGAAACCCTGTTGGGCGATGGCGTATTGGTAGGCCGCGAGGGGCGAGTCGATAGTCATGCCGGCCAGTATGACCTACGAAGAAAGCTGCTGGCGTAAAAAAGGCCTCAAATGGCCATCGTCTGACCCACCGCTTTCGCAGCCTCGTTAAAGCTCGACAGCTCCCACAGGGGATCGGCTTTTGCCGGTTGGGTTTGCGGTGTAGCGACTGGCGCCCTCTCAACAACGCCGCCGCTCAACTGTGGGAGCTGTCGAGCCCCGGCGAGGCTGCGAAGGCGGCGGCATGGCTGGCAAGTGCTTCGCCTGACCCACCGCTATCGCTGCCTCTCTGGTGCCAAACAACTCAGCGAAGCGGCTCAGGCAAGGCTTTTGCTGACCACTTCGAATACATCACTCGACAGCTCGCCTGATGCGAGGATGCGCTCCAGTTCCGCTTTCATCAGCGCCTGGCGCGCGCTGTCGTATTTACGCCAGCGGGTCAGCGGCGCCAATTGGCGCGAAGCAATCTGCGGGTTGAAGCCATTGAGCTGGATCACCAGGTCCGCCAGGAAGCGATAACCCGAACCGTCCGCCGCGTGGAAATTGATCAGGTTCTGCCCGGCAAACGCGCCAATCAAGGCACGTACCTTGTTCGGGTTCTTGAGCGTGAACGCCGGGTGTTCCATCAACGCCTTGACCCGCTCCAGCCCGCCCGGCAAGGGGCTGCCGGCCTGCACGCTGAACCATTGGTCCATGACCAGCGGGTTGTCCTTGAAGTTGTCGGCAAACACGGACAGCGCCTGGGCCTTCTCGGTTTCGAACGGCGAGTTCACCAGCACCGCCAGCGCGGTCAGGCGCTCGGTCATGTTGTCGCTGGTGTCGAACTGGTCCAGCGTCGCCGCCAGTACTTCAGGCTTACCGCTGAGCATCAGGTACGACAGCGCGATGTTCTGCAACGCGCGACGGGCAAAATGCTCGGCCGCGGCCACATACGGCGTTTGCTTGGACAGCTCGCGATTGGCCTGGTAACGCAGCCACAGCTCTTCATGCAGGTTGTCGGCCAGTTGCTTGCGCGCATATTCACGCGCGGCATGGATGGCGTCGACATCCGCCACTTCGCTGATTTCCGTGAGATAAGCCTCGCCCGGCAACGACAGCATTTCCGCGACCATCGCCTGGTCCAGCGTCTCATCGCTCAATACACTGCGCAATGCGGCGATCAAGCGCTGATCCATGTGCAAAGCCTGGCCTTGTTGATGCTGGCCGATCAGCTCCTGCAACACTTGCACCGACAACTGCTGGCCGGCATCCCAGCGGTTGAAGCCGTCGCTGTCATGCTGCATCAGGAACATCAACTGGTCACGGCTGTACGGAAAGCTCAGTTTCACCGGCGCCGAGAAACCGCGCAGCAGCGAAGGCAAAGGCTGTTCCGCGATATCCACGAAGGTGAACGTCTGCTCGGCCTCGGTCACCGAGATCACGCGCGACGTGGCGCCAGCCGCCGCTTCACCGGCCAGGCGCAAGGCGATACCCTCGCCCTTCGCGTCCAGCAAGCCCAGTTCCACCGGGATCACGAACGGCAGTTTTTCCACCTTGTCGGGGGTTTCCGGGCAGCTCTGGCGGAAGGTCAGGCTGTAGCTTTTCGCCGCTGCGTCAAACGACTCGCTCACCGTCAGGCGCGGCGTACCGGCCTGGCTGTACCAGCGCTTGAACTGAGTCAGGTCGGCGCCGTTGGCGTCTTCCATGGCCTTGATGAAGTCATCGCAAGTCACCGCCTGGCCATCATGGCGTTCGAAGTACAGGTCGCTGCCCTTGCGGAAGCCTTCGGCACCGAGCAAGGTGTGGATCATGCCGACTACTTCCGAGCCTTTTTCGTACACGGTCAGGGTGTAGAAATTGGAGATTTCGATAAAGCTGTCCGGGCGCACCGCGTGGGCCATCGGGCCGGCGTCTTCAGCGAACTGGTGGGTACGCAGGTAAGCCACGTCCTGGATGCGCTTGACCGTGGCCGAGTTCATGTCGGCGGAAAAACCGGCATCACGGAACACGGTGAAGCCTTCCTTGAGCGACAACTGGAACCAGTCGCGGCAGGTCACGCGGTTGCCCGACCAGTTGTGGAAGTATTCGTGGGCAACGATCGCCTCGACCCGCTGGTGCGCGGCATCGGTGGCGGTTTCGGCGCGGGCCAGCACGGCGCTGGAGTTGAAGATATTCAGGCCCTTGTTTTCCATGGCGCCCATGTTGAAGTCATTGACCGCGACGATCATGAAGATGTCGAGGTCGTACTCGCGGCCGTAGGTTTCTTCGTCCCAGCGCATGGATTTTTTCAGGCTGGTCATGGCGTGCTGGCACTTGTCGATGTTTTCCGGCTCGACATAAATGCGCAGCGCCACGGTGCGCTCGGTCATGGTGGTGAAGGTGTCTTCGACACACCACAGGTCACCGGCCACCAGGGCGAACAGGTACGCCGGTTTCTTGAATGGGTCTTCCCAGGTCGCCCAGTGGCGGCCGTCTTCACCGGGGCCGCTGGCGATCGGGTTACCGTTGGACAACAGGATCGGATAACGGTGTTGTTCGGCGATCACCGTGGTGGTGAAAATGCTCATCACGTCCGGACGGTCGAGGTAGTACGTGATCTTGCGGAAGCCTTCGGCCTCGCACTGGGTGCAGAACATGCTGCCGGACTTGTACAAGCCTTCCAGGGCGGTGTTGGTTTCCGGGTGGATCTTTACCGTGGTATCCAGGGTAAACGTCGCACTGTTGGGCTGCACGGTCAGATGACTGTCGGTCAATTGATAGTCGTCCGCGCTCAGTGCCTGATCGGCGAGGCTCACGCTCAGCAGCTCAAGCTGCTGGCCGTCCAGCACCAGCGGCGGCAACCCTGCGCCGCGCTCGGGGTTGCGGCGCATCACCAGTTGCGCGTGGACCAGGCTGTGGTCCTCGAACAACTCGAAGGTCAGGTGCGTCTCGTCGATCAGGTAATCCGGCGCCTGATAGTCCTTCAGGTAAATCATCTTCGGTTGTTCGGTGCGCATGGGTGGCATCCTTCTACTGATGCACGGCGAGCTGGTAGGCCGTGTACTTACGAATATTGATAACGCCGGTGTCAAAGATCAGGTATTGGCCCTTGATCCCCAGCAGCGTGCCTTCGGCAATCGGGTTCTTGTCCAGGTTGAAGCTGACGATCTTGGCCGGATACTGCACGACCGGGTAGCGGATTTCGATCGGCTCGATGTCGGCAATGGTTTGGATTGCCTGTATGCCGAAGCGTTCCTGCAGATTCAGCAGGCCCTCGGCGCACGAGGCAAACAGCTCGTCACGCACGTGCTTGAGGTCGACCGGTTGCGCATCGCCCTTGAGCAGCGCGCGCCAGTTGGTCTTGTCGGCGACCTGGCTGCGCAATACATCTTCAACGAATCCCGATTGCTGGCGAGTCGCCACGCGCATGATCGGCAGCGCCTGGCTTGCACCCTGGTCGAGCCAGCGCGTCGGCAACTGGGTGGCGCGGGTAATGCCGACCTTGATCCCCGACGAATTCGCCAGGTACACCACGTGGTCGGTCATGCAGAAATTCTCGCCCCAGCCTGGATCGCGGCAGGTGCCAGCCTCGTAATGGCAACGCTCGGGGCTCATGATGCACAGGTCGCACTGCGCCAGCTTGGTCATGCACAGGTAGCAATAACCCTGGCTGAAGCTGGTCTTGGTCTTGCGGCCGCAATGGCTGCAATGAATGGCACCGAGGTACTCCAGGCGCACGTGGGTACCGATCAACGGGTTGACCGGCACCTCGGTATCGCCCAGGCGAAACGCGTATTGAACGGTCGGCTCACCGAGTTGCGCCGACATCTTGCTGACTGCACCACGACCGATCTCAATCAATGGATCGCATCCGACTTGAACAGGATGTTCGGCACGGTGGTCGATTTCGACTGGCATTCCTGCGGGCCCATGTAGCCGGTACGCTGCTCTTCCGGCAGGTTCTGCAGTTCCCAGGCGATCATCGCCTGCAACGACAGTTCGCGCTGCTCGGCGGTGAGCTTGCGGCCATCGGACCACTTGCCGATTTCCACGGCGAGCTTGAGGCTCTCGTAGATGTCCGGCGTGATGTTTTCGATCATTTCAGCAAAAGAGGACATTTGGCTCTTCCTTAATAAATAGGCGTTTTGCGGCGGTTGTAGAGCCCGCCCAGCAACCCGGTCAGGCAACCGATAGCCAGGCCGCCGACGTGGGCTGCGTTGGCGATTTCGCCGAAGCCGATCATCGAAACCAGACCCGACAGGCACAGCACCAGCCACACCAGCATCATCACCAACACCCCGCGAGGCAGGCGATAAGCCGGGTTGGGCGACAATAATTGAAAGATCCAGCAATGCCCGAGCAGGCCATACAACACACCGGACAAGCCGCCGAACAGGCCAGGACCACCAAAGGCGTATTGAGCGTAGTTAGACACCAGGCTGAACAACAGGGTCAAGCCGAGCAGGTTGATACCACCCTGGCGCGCTTCGATGCGGCGGCCCAGCTCCCAGTACCACATGCCGTTCATGGCCAGGTGCAGGATGCCGAAGTGGATCAGCATCGGCGTGACCAGCCGCCACCATTGGCCCGAAGCCAGTGTCTCGGCCAGCGGGGTGAACTGGATGTACTCACCGAGGATGCGAAACGGCAGGAAGGTCAGCCAGCTCATGGCTTGCAGGTTTTCGCCAAGCAACGTCACCGCGCCGACGATGAGGCTCGCCAGCAGCACCAACGCCGTAATTGGACTATGGCGCAGTTGCTGGATGAATCCCGGTCGCTGGATCGGCGCCTGATCGGGAATGTCCAACTGCTGGTCCGGGTCACCGGCGGGGAACCGCTGATACAACACGCGCACGTCGTCGCTGATGCTTTGCGGCACCCACAATACCTGCTCGCCGGCTTCCTCGCTGACGCGATGGGGCACTTGCATGCGTTGCAGCAGCTTGACGAAACCGCCCAGGTCGACGCTCAAAGGCAAGCGCAATACGGCCACGGTACTCATTCAGTCACCTCGGGCCGTTCAACGTCGACCCATACGAATTTACGCGGGTCCAATTGGGTTTCCTGGTCCAGGCGATACGCCACCAGCTTGCCGTACAGCACCGCGCTGTAGTCCAGGCAGGCCAGGTTCGGGCGGATCGGCGCCGGCGTGCCGCTGCGCCAGTAGTGCCCGACGAACAACAGGGGCTCGTCGACGCCATAGCGCAGCAGGGAATTCTTTTGTACGGAGGACAGCGGCGTACGCGCCACCGGTTCCGGCAGTGCGTCGGGCTGGAACACGATGTCGCCGTAGGTTTTCGGGTCGTCTTCCCAGAACTTGGTGCGGAAGAACGAACGCGTGAGCCCGTCGCCACCGGTCAGCGTGAGGCCGTCGGGCAGGCGCATGTCGGTGCCGCGCAGCAGGCGGTCGAACGCGTTGCAGGCGAAACTGCCCGGCACGGCGGCGGCCTGCAGGAAGTGCGGGTCGATGCAGCCGTCCGGATAGGTCGCGCGCAGCGGCTCGATGACGCCCTGGTCCCAACAGGCATGCACCACGCGAAAGCGCCCGGCATCGACGAACAGCGGCATGTCGTAGAACCAGTCCAGGAAGTCGCGCCAGTCCGCCGGATGCTGCTCGAACTGGGTCAGGGTTTCCTGGATCAGGCGCGCATGCCGTGGGGTGTGCTCGCGCACGAACTGCCGGCCACTGCCGGGCGGCGCCTGGGTGGTCCAGCCCAGCGCATTGAACTCATGGTTGCCCATGATGCACAGCGCCTGGCCGGCCTCGGTCATGTCGTGGACGATGTGCAGCGCCTCACGGATACGCGGGCCACGGTCGATGATATCGCCGAGGAACACCGCCATGCGTGACGGATGACGCCAGGTGCCGCCCTGCTTGTGGTAGCCCAACAGGTCGAGCAAGTGCTCGAGGGTATGGGCGCAACCGTGCACGTCACCAATCAGGTCGTAGCTACGCGCGGGATCGAGCATCAGTCGCCTCCACCCCCCAAGCGGCTGCCCCAGCCAAGCTTGGTGCGGCACACTTCGTAGTAATTGTGATCCAGCGGGTGGATCAGCCGCAGTTTCTGCGCTTTTTTGCTCACGGTGATGGTGTCACCGGGCGCACAGGTGAAATGGTTCTGCCCGTCGCAGGAGACTTGCGGGTAAATCTGCATGTCTTTGGACACCACTATCTTCAGCTCGCTATTGCCATCGACCACAATGGGCCTGCTGGACAACATATGGGGATACATCGGCACGATCACAATGGCATCCAGCTTGGGATGCATGATCGGGCCGCCCGCCGACAGCGCGTAGGCCGTGGAGCCGGTCGGCGTGGCGACGATCAGGCCGTCGGCCTTCTGGCTGCACACGAACTGGCCGTCTATATACAGTTCGAATTCGATCATCCGCGTCGACTTGCCGGGGTGCAGCACCACATCGTTCAGGGCGTCGCCCTGGCCGATGGCCTCGCCGTGGCGGCGCACTTCGGCCTGCAGCAGGAAGCGATTTTCCACCAGGTAATGGCCGTCGAGTACCTTGGCCACTTCGACTTCCAGCTCATCGGGGCGGATATCGGTCAGGAACCCCAGGCTGCCGCGGTTAATCCCCAGCACCGGCACGTTGTGCCGCGCCAGGGCGCGGGCGGCGCCCAGCAGGCTGCCATCGCCACCGACCACGATGACCATGTCGCAGACTTCGCCGAGCATCTTGCGCGACGAGGTCTGCAGGCCATGGCCCGGCAGGATTTCAGCGATGGTGTCTTCGAGGATCACGTGCAGGTGGCGTTCCAGCAGGAATTTTTTCAGCCGGCGGACGGTGTCCAGTACCTGGGTACTGCCCAGGCGACCGATGATGCCGATATTGCGAAATTGCTCCATGGGGCTCCCGCGGGATTGGGGTGTGGCAAAAAGAACGATTATGGGCGAAAGGCCGCGTCAGGCAAAATCCTTTGTCGCCATGAACCCTTGATGACAACGGTTCTCAGCCACCTTTGCTGAATTTAAAAGGCTATGCTCGGACCATGACTGTGTTCCCGGATCTGCACAACCTGCCCCGTCAACTGCGCCACCCCGAAGTGCGCGACCTGGCGTGGGTGATGCTCGCGCCACCGATGCTGGCGCAGACGCCTTGGCCGCAACGCCACCCGCTGGCCGGCAGCGATTGGGTGCAGGCGCCGCATGCGCTCGAACAATGGCTGCGCCAACTTGACCAGGACAGCAGCGCCTTGCAGCAGTGGCTGAGCCTGGCCCGCACCCGTCGCCTGGGCCTGTATTACGAACGCCTGTGGCAGTTTGCCGTGCAGCACGCACCGGGCGTGGAATTGTTGGCCGCCAACCTGCCGATACGCCGCGCCGGGCATACCCTCGGCGAACTGGACATGGTGCTGCGCGACCGCGACGGCGTGCATCACCTGGAACTGGCGATCAAACTCTACCTGGGCCCCCAGGACGGCAACGGCCAGGACACGGCGCAGTGGCTCGGGCCGGGTTGCCATGACCGGCTGGACCGCAAGCTCGCGCACCTGGCCCAGCATCAGTTGCCGATTTCAGCGCGAGCGGAAAGCCGTGAGGCGTTGGCCGCGCTGGATATCCAACAGTTCGATGCGCATTTGTGGCTGGGCGGGTATTTGCTCTATCCCTGGCCCGGCGAAGCCCAGGCGCCTGCGGGCGCTCACCCGCAGCACTTGCGCGGGCGTTGGTTGCACCAGCGCGATTGGCCGCAATTTGTCAGCACGCGCCCGCCCGGTCGCTGGCAACCCCTGCCCCGGCATGCCTGGCTGGCACCGGCGCATTACCCGGCGAGCGAGGTGTGGAGCGAGGAGCAGATGCAGGGTTGGCTGGCCGACCTGGATCCGATGGCCCCGGCGCAGTTGTTGGTGCGGATGGTTCAGGTCGGTGAGGAATGGGAAGAGGCCGAGCGGTTGTTTCTGGTGGCGGACCTTTGGCCGAATGTGCCGGGGGCGGGCTGACAGGTTTGTGGTGCAGTGGAGGGCCTCATCGCAGGCAAGCCAGCTCCCACAGGGGGAATGCATTTCAATGTGGGAGCTGGCTTGCCTGCGATGACAACGGTCCAGGCGCTACATACTGTCAATATGCCGATAATCCAACTGCAACCCAACCGCCAGGTCCTGCGCCCTTCCCAACCTGATCGGCCCACGCTCGATATCCACCAGCAACCCCGGACACTCCAGCACGGGTAATGCAGCCACATCCTTGAGCCGCCCATCGGTAATCACCAGCAACCGCTGCTGCTCGGCCGGATAGCGCTTGCGCCGCGCCGCCAGCCATTGCCCGGCCTCAGCCAGTGCCGCCAGCAACGGCGTGCCGCCGCCCGCGCCCAATTGCTCCAGCCAGCCCGCCAGGCTCTTCGCCGCCTTCACTCCTTGCACCTGCCATTTGGGCGACGGCCCGCTCGCCGTCAATAACGCCATGCGTGCCCGTTGGCGATAAGCGTCATCAAACAGCTGGGCGAGCAGACCCTTGGCGTCAGTGAGCGCACGATGCCGGCGGGTGGACGCCGACGCATCGACAATCACCAGCCACAATTCATGGGCCGAACGGCTGCGCAGGTGAAACCGCAGGTCCTCACGGGAATGCGGCCGACCGCCGAGCAAAGTGCCCGGCCAATTGATCGAGCCCTGCTGCGCGCTGCGCGCCTTGCCCTGCCTGCCGCCGTCCAGTCGCCCCGCCTTGGGCCGGGCATCCGCCCCCGTGTCAGGCCGGGGGCGGATGCCTAGGGCTTTTTTGGCCAGCTCGGCACGTCGCGACGAGCGCCCATGGGCAAGGCCGCTGCGGGCATGTCGCCCCACTGGCCCTGGCCCGGCGAGGTGCCGGAGGATTCAGGCGACTGCCCTTCGCTCGGCGGGCTGGCCGGGGGCGTTTGCGCCTGACGACGATGGCGCAGGGCAAATTCGGCAACCGCTTCGATGTCTTCCTCGGCGATCGCGCTGGCGCCGCGCCAAGCCGCATGGGCCCTGGCGCCGCGCAGCCAGACCAGGTCCGCGCGCAGCCCGTCGACACCGGCGGCGAAACACCGTTCGGTGATCTGCGCCAGCGCCTGGTCATCCAGTTCGATACGCTCCAGCCGCGCCCGCGCCTGGGTGCAACGTTCGCGCAGGGCGCCCTGTTGCTCGGCCCACTGGGCGCAGAACGCCGCCGGGTCGCTGTCGAAGTCCAGGCGACGACGGATGATCTGCCCGCGCTCGGCCGGCAAGGTCTGCCCGCTCAGCGCCACGTTGAAACCAAAGCGGTCGAGCAGTTGCGGGCGCAATTCGCCCTCTTCCGGGTTCATCGTACCGATCAACACGAAGCGCGCCGAATGACGATGGGAAATGCCGTCGCGCTCAATCAGGTTGGTGCCGCTGGCGGCTACATCGAGCAGCAGGTCCACCAGGTGATCGGGCAGCAAGTTGACCTCATCGACGTAGAGTACGCCGCCATCAGCCTTGGCCAGCACACCCGGGGAAAACTGCGCGCGGCCTTCGCCGAGCGCGGCGTCCAGGTCCAAGGTGCCGACAAGGCGCTCTTCGGTGGCACCCAACGGCAGCGTGACGAACTGGCCGCTGGCCAACAGGTCGGCCAAACCACGCGCCAGGGTCGACTTGGCCATGCCACGGGGACCTTCGATCAATACGCCGCCGATCTTCGGGTCGATGGCGGTCAGGCACAGCGCCAGTTTCAAATCGTCGGCGCCGACCACGGCGGACAGCGGGAAATGGGGAGTATCAGTCATGCGAATCCTCGGTCATGGATCGTTCCCACGCTCCCGCGTGGGAACGCCTCAGTGGACGCTCTGCGTCCGCTTTTGTGACGCCGAGCGTCACGGGCTGCATTCCCACGCGGAGCGTGGGAACGATCAGTCAGGCGCGGCATCTCAGCTGTCTTCTTCTATATCCAGCAACAGGTCTTCCAACGCCTCACGATACGCGCCGGGGTCTTGCCACATTCCCCGCTGCTGGGCTTCGAGCATGCGTTCGGTCATGTCGCGCAAGGCATCGGGGTTGTGCTGTTGCACAAAGTCTCGGGTGTCGGGGTCGAGCAGGTAGGCGTCGGCGAGCAAGGCGTATTGATGATCGTCGATCAGCGCGGTTGTGGCGTCGAAGGCGAACAGGTTGTCCACCGTCGCGGCCATCTCGAACGCACCTTTATAGCCGTGGCGCTTCACGCCTTCGATCCACTTGGGGTTGGCGGCGCGGGAACGGATCACCCGGTTCAGCTCTTCCTTCAGGGTGCGGATCTTCGGCAAGTCCGGCTGGCTATGGTCGCCATGGTAACTGGCAGCCTTGTCGCCACTCAGGGTTTCGACGGCGGCGAGCATGCCGCCCTGGAATTGGTAGTAATCGTTGGAATCCAGCAGGTCGTGTTCGCGGTTGTCCTGGTTCTGCAACACCGCCTGCACCTGGCTCAAGCGCTGGGCGAATTGCCCGCGGGCGGCGGTGCCTTCGTCGGAGCCGCCGTAGGCGTAGCCGCCCCAGTTCAGGTAGACCTCGGCCAAGTCTTCGCGGCTTTGCCACAGGCGACCGTCAATCGCGCCTTGCACCCCCGCGCCATAGGCACCGGGTTTGGCGCCGAAAATACGCCAGCCGGCCTGCCTCGTGGCCGCCTCCTGGTCCACACCGGACTTGAGCAACGCCTCACGCTCACTGCGCACCTTGGCGGCCAGCGGGTTCATGTCATCCGGCTCATCCAGCGCGGCCACCGCCTGCACCGCCGCGTCGAACAGGCGAATCAGGTTGGCGAACGCATCACGGAAAAAGCCGGACACACGCAGCGTCACGTCCACACGCGGGCGGTCGAGCAGGCTGATCGGAAGGATTTCAAAGTCGTCCACCCGTTGGCTGCCCGTCGCCCATACAGGGCGCACGCCCATCAACGCCAGGGCCTGGGCGATATCATCGCCGCCGGTGCGCATGGTGGCGGTGCCCCAGACCGACAGGCCGAGCTGGCGCAGGTGATCGCCGTGGTCTTGCAGGTGCCGTTCCAGGATCAGGTTGGCCGACTGAAAACCAATGCGCCAGGCGGTAGTGGTGGGCAAGTTGCGCACGTCAACGCTGAAAAAGTTTCGCCCGGTCGGCAGCACGTCGAGGCGCCCGCGACTCGGTGCGCCACTGGGGCCGGCGGGCACAAAGCGGCCGCCCAGGGCATCCAGCAACCCACGCATTTCCGCCGGACCGCAGGCGTCCAGGCGTGGCGCGACGACGCTGCGCAGGCTTTCGATCACCGCTTTCACCTCTTCCCAACCGGGCGCGTCCAACTGTTCCAGCGGCCCTTCCAGCGCCTGCTCGATCAAGCGGGCCGCGTACAGCTCCAGACGCTCGCGGGTATCGCCAGCGGTGCGCCACAGCTGCGGGTCGGTCTGCTGCAACACCTGCGGGCGGCGCCCGGTCCAGGGTTCGGCCAGGGCGCAATCGAGCGGGTCAAAGCCCAGCTCGAACGCCTTGGCCAATGCGCGCAGCAAACTCGATTGCGCGCCACGGCCATCGCCACGCGGGATGCGCAGCAAGGCCAGCAAGGTGTCGATTCGCAGACGGCCTTGAGGCGACTCGCCAAAGATGTGCAGGCCGTCGCGGATCTGCGACTCCTTCAAATCGCACAGATAAGTGTCCAGGCGCGGCAGCCACACAGCCGCGTCGGCATCGCTCTCCAGTTCCAGTTCCTGGTCGATACGGGTTTCGCGCACCAGTTTGAGGATGTCTTTCTGCAACTCAAGCGCGCGGCGTGGATCGAGCAGCTGGGCTTCGTAATACTCGTCGGCCAGCAGTTCGAGGTTACGCAACGGGCCATAGGTCTCGGCACGGGTCAGGGGTGGCATCAGGTGGTCGATGATGACCGCCTGGGTGCGCCGCTTGGCTTGGGCGCCCTCCCCCGGATCGTTGACGATGAACGGGTAGATATTCGGCAGCGGCCCCAACAGCGCATCGGGCCAGCAGTTTTCCGAAAGGCCGACGCCCTTGCCCGGCAGCCATTCCAGGTTGCCGTGCTTGCCCACGTGGATCACGGCGTGGGCGCCATAGGTGTGGCGCAACCAGAAGTAGAACGCCAGGTAACCGTGGGGTGGCACCAGGTCCGGGTCGTGGTAAACGGCGCTGGCGTCCACCTGATAACCCCGCGCCGGCTGGATGCCGACAAAGGTCAGGCCCAGGCGCAGGCCGGCGATCATCAGGCGGCCGTCGCGGAACATCGGGTCGTTATGCGGCGCGCCCCAGCGCGCCAGGACTGCCTGGCGGTTGGCCTCGGGCAGGCGCTTGAACATCGCCTCGTAGGCGTCCAGGTCCAGGCTTTGATGGCAGGGCCGCAGATCGAGGCTGTCGAGGTCGTTGGTCACGCCTCCGAGCAGCGCGTGGATCAGCTCAGTGCCGCTGTCGGGCAACACGTGCGGCAGCGGATAGCCTTCGGCTTGCAGGGCGCGCAGGATATTCAGCGCCGCCGCCGGCGTGTCCAGGCCGACCCCGTTGCCGATCCGGCCGTCGCGGGTCGGGTAGTTGGCGAGGATCAGCGCGACGCGTTTGTCTGCGTTCGCCACCCGCGCCAGTTCGACCCAGCGCCGCGCCAGCTCGGCGACGAAATCCATGCGCTCGGGCGCGGCGCGGTAGCACACCACGTCCGACTGGCTGCGCTCGCTGCGCCACGCCAGGTCCTTGAAGCTGATCGGCCGGCTGATGATGCGCCCGTCCAGTTCCGGCAAGGCAATGTGCATCGCCAGGTCGCGCGGCCCGAGGCCTTGTTCGCTGGCCTCCCAACCGGGCTGGTTGTCCTGGGCGCAGATCGCCTGGATCACCGGGATATTGCGGCGAAACGGCCGCAGGTGCGGAGCCTCCGGGCTGGACTGGGCAAAGCCGGTGGTGTTGAGGATCACCGCCGCGCCGACTTCATCCAGCCAGTCCTCGACCGTCGCCAGGCAGCCGGGTTCTTTGAGGCTGGCGACTGCCATCGGCAATGGGTTCAGCCCCGCTGCCTGCAAGCGCTGGCAGAACACATCGATAAACCCGGTATTGGCCGCCTGCAAATGTGAGCGGTAGAACAGCACCGCCGCCACCGGCCAGTCGGCGTTCCAGTCCGCCTGCCAATCCTCCAGGCGGGCATTGGCGCAATGCGGGTGATAAATCGCGGTGCGCGGCAGGGTTTGCGGCTCGTCCCAGGCGTAGTCTCGGCCCAGGTAGCCCGCGGCCAGGCATCGATACAAATCCAATGCATTACCCAGCCCGCCCTGGCGCAGGAAGTGCCAGAGGCGGTCGCGTTCCTGGGCGCCAACGGTGCTGAGGCCGCTGAGCTCCGGGTCGGGACGATCATCCCCCGGCACCAGGATCAGCTGTACACCGCGCTCGGCCAATTCGACCAGGCGCTCGATGCCGTAGCGCCAGTAGCCGATGCCACCGTGCAGCGAAATCAGGATGACCTTGGCGTGGCGCAGCACTTCATCGACGTACAGGTCGACCGAGGCGTGGTTCTGCACCTGCATCGGGTTGGCCAGGCGAAAGGTCGGGTAATCGTCCGGCAACTGCTGCGCCGCTTCGGCGAGCAGCGCCAGGCTGGAGTCGCCGCTGCACAGGATCACCAGTTCAGCGGGAGTCTGGCCAAGGTCGGCGATGTTGTCGTCCGAAACGAAACCACCGGGCTGGGTCCTGAGCAGGTGCATGGGTCAGGCGCTGAGGGCGGCGCGCAGTTGCGCTTCGAGGCCGGCGGCGTCCAGTTCCTGGCCGATCAGCACCAGGCGCGTGACGCGCGCTTCTTCAAAGCCCCAGGCGCGGTCGAAGTGCTTGTCGAAACGCGTGCCCACGCCCTGGATCAACAAGCGCATAGGTTTGTTCGGGATCGCCGCGAAACCTTTGACACGCAGGATGCCGTGTTGCACCACCAATTGAGTCAGGGCGTCGAGCAACAGCGACTCGTCGGCTTGTGGCAGGTCAATGGAGATGGAGTCGAAGGCGTCATGATCGTGATCGTCTTCACCCTCGTGGTGGTGGTCGTGATGGCTGTGGCGGCCGTCGATGTGCTCCTCGGAGCCGGCGCCCAGGCCAATCAGCACGTCCAACGGCACGCGACCGCTGCTGGCTTCGATGACTTTCACCGCTGGCGGCAGTTCTTCGGCGACTTCCAGGCGCACACGGGCCAGGTCTTCGGCGCTGATCAGGTCGGCCTTGTTGAGGATCACCAGGTCGGCGCTGGCCAGTTGGTCGGCGAACAGCTCGTGCAGCGGCGATTCGTGGTCCAGGTTCGGGTCGAGTTTGCGCTGGGCATCCACCTGGTCCGGGAAGGCGGCGAACGTGCCGGCGGCCACGGCCGGGCTGTCGACCACGGTGATCACCGCGTCAACCGTGCAGGCGCTGCGGATTTCCGGCCACTGGAAGGCTTGCACCAAGGGTTTTGGCAGGGCCAGGCCCGAGGTTTCGATGAGGATGTGGTCAAGGTCACCACGACGCGCCACCAATTCGCGCATCACCGGGAAGAACTCTTCCTGCACCGTGCAGCACAGGCAGCCGTTGGCCAGTTCATAGACACGGCCGTTGGCCTCCTCCTCGGTGCAACCGATGGAGCATTGCTTGAGGATTTCACCGTCGATGCCCAGCTCGCCGAATTCGTTGACGATCACCGCGATGCGCCGGCCTTGGGCGTTGTCGAGCATATGGCGCAGCAAGGTGGTTTTGCCCGAGCCGAGAAAGCCGGTAACGATGGTGACGGGAAGTTTGGCCAGTGTTTTCATCGGATGCCCTTTTGGGGCGGGCATACGGGACGAGAAGCCCTGCGACGGCGCGCAGCAGCGGATTTCGTCACCGGATCACCCCGCCCGGTTGAATTGAAAATCGGTTGCGAGGCAGGTCTCCTGGCTTGGGGCTTGCAGGTCTTGCGACCGGCGCCGACTGCGCCTTCCCGCCGATATGGCAGTGGCGTGGCAGTCAGCTCAACCCTTCACAGTTGCGGGGGCAGCCGCGGCTTGAACCGCGTTCCCTTCTTAGCTTCGACCTGGGCCGAAGAACCTCGAGGGTGCAAGGCTACGCAGTGCGCGGGGGCGGGTCAATGTCGGCGATGGCGGACTTGCCGCTCAGGCTTGGCCCCTCCCCCACACACTCACCGAAATTATCCTCTTGGCGACGTGAAACACAGGGAAAGACTTCCCCGGGAACGCCTCGGCAGCGGGCGCCACCTATCAACGCAACTGCCGTCGATCAACGTGATTGACGACAGGACTGCCACTCTACTGTCATCAATCAAGAGTCATTCAGAATGCTGCCAATCGCCAACCTCAACACGCCGCTGTCATTCTCCAGCAGCTCGCCCGAACATACGGTGCAGAAACGCTCGACGTCGAACTTACCAAACCCGCACTGCAATGTAGGCAACAAACACCTGCTCAGCATGATTAAAGAGCATTTCCGGGAGTACGCTGCGGGCGCTGACGATCAGTATGTAAACTTCAACGAACTGAAAGAAGCAGCGGGGTTGCGCCCTACCACCCGAACGTTTTCCGCAGAAGCAACCGCAGCGGCCAAAGAACTGCTTGAACGGCCCAACCTGCTGCGTGAACTGGATATAGGTATCGGTTTCCTGGGGTTTCCGGGAAATGAGGACCAGCGATTTGACATCGAAAACCTTGATTACCTGATCCGGGCCAACCAAAGTACTGTGACCTTCTGCAGGCAAGGGAAGTGGATTTGATCGCTTGGACCCAACACGCTCATGACAGGCACGCCCTGGATTTGACGCACATTGGTCGAGCGTGTTCTCCTGAACATCTTGTTTCGGGTGCCCTTCACAGGGTGAAACGGGAAACCGGTGCGTCATAGCGTTACGACAAGTCCGGTGCTGCCCCCGCAACGGTAAGTGAGTGAAGCGTCAGATCCACTGTGCCTCTACGGCATGGGAAGGCGATGCTTATAGGCCCGATGCCCCTCGCAAGCCCGGAGACCGGCCCGAAAAATCAGATAACAAACCCGCGGTGGGCGGGCGCTGTTCAAAACCCTGCGTGCCTGGCTCGCGGGGTTTTCATGCGCTCGTTTCACCCTGACACCTGAAGGGACGCGCCATGTCGATCATCAGCAGCACCTCGCACTCCACCTGCAGCACCACGACCCTGAGCCAACGCCTGACCGTCGCCATCGGTGCGTCGATTCTCGGCGCCTGCCTGGTGTATTTCGCCGGCTTCTCGCATATCGAGGCGGTGCATAACGCTGCGCACGATACCCGCCACAGCGCCGCGTTCCCGTGCCACTGAGGCCTGCCGAGATGATCAAGCGTATTGCACAAACCGCAGGTTTCACCGGATTGCTGGCCGCCCTGCTGCTGACCCTGCTGCAAAGTTTCTGGGTGGCTCCGTTGATTCTGCAGGCGGAAACCTTTGAACAGGCCCCGGCCGCCACTGAAGTTGCGCACGAACACGCAGCCGGTGCTGCGGCTCACACCCACGACGCAGAGGCTTGGGAGCCGGAAGATGGCTGGCAGCGCGTGCTGTCCACCACGGGCGGTAACCTGGTAGTCGCCGTCGGTTTCGCCTTGATGCTTGCGGGCCTGTACACCCTGCGCGCGCCGACCCGCACCGCTCACGGTCTGCTCTGGGGCCTGGCCGGCTACGCAACCTTCGTGCTGGCGCCGACCATGGGCTTGCCGCCCGAGCTGCCGGGCACCGCCGCCGCTGACCTGGCGCAGCGGCAGATCTGGTGGATCGGCACCGCCGCGTCTACCGCTGCTGGAATCGCCCTGGTCGTGTTTGGCCGCAACTGGCTGCTCAAGGCGCTGGGCGTGGCGATCCTGGTCGTTCCCCATGTGATCGGCGCGCCGCAGCCGCCCGTGCATTCGATGCTGGCGCCAGAGGCCCTGGAAGCGCAGTTCAAGATCGCGTCGCAGTTGACCAATGTTGCGTTCTGGCTGGCCCTGGGCCTGATCAGCGCCTGGCTGTTTCGCCGCAACCGCGACGATCGAGACTCGGCATGATCCTGGTGGTCGGCCTGGGTTGCCAGCGGGGTTGTGACGTTAACGCCCTGCTGGCCCTGTTTGACGGCGCGCTTGCCGAAGCCGGTATCGAGCGCCAGCGGATCAATGCATTGGCCAGTATCGACCGCAAGCAGGATGAGCCCGGCTTGCTGGCGCTGGCGGCGCTGTTGAACCTGCCGCTTCAGTGCTTCAGCGTGGAGCAACTGGCGCCTTATGCCGAACACCTGAGCCACACATCCGCGGTCGCGTTTGCCCATACAGGCTGCTACGGCATTGCCGAAAGTGCCGCCCTGGCTCTGGCCGAGCAGCTTGCCGGCAGCCCCGCCCGCCTGCTGATCACCCGCCGCAAAACCGCCCAGGCCACCTTTGCGTTGGCTTGCACCGGCTGAAAACCCGATAATCGCCCTCTGCGATCATGAGCAATCTTCATGCTCTGCCGTTTTTTAACAGGATTTCCACCATGACCGTCTACTTCATCGGTGCCGGCCCCGGCGACCCGGAATTGATCACTGTCAAAGGCCAACGCCTGATCCGCGACTGCCCGGTGATCATCTATGCCGGCTCGCTGGTGCCGGCGGCGGTACTCGACGGCCATCAGGCGCACACACTGGTCAATAGCGCCGAGTTGCACCTGGAACAGATCATCGACCTGATCAAGACTGCCCACGCGCAGGGCCATGACGTGGCGCGCGTGCACTCCGGCGATCCGAGCCTGTATGGGGCGATCGGCGAGCAGATCCGTTATTTGCGGGAGCTGGGCATTCCTTTCCAGATCATTCCCGGCGTCACGGCGGTGGCGGCGTGCGCGGCATTGCTGGAAACCGAACTGACCCTGCCGGACATCGCCCAGAGCCTGATCCTGACCCGCTACGCGGACAAGACCCCCATGCCGGCCGGCGAAGATTTCGACAGCCTGGCGCGGCATGGCACCACCATGGCGATCCACCTGGGGGTCAATCATCTGGAGAAAATCGTCGCCGAACTGCTGCCGCACTACGGCGCGGACTGCCCGATTGCCGTGGTGCACCGCGCGACGTGGCCGGACCAGGATTGGGCGGTGGGGACGCTGAGTGATATCGGCAAAAAGGTCGCCGTCAAAGGCTTTCGGCGCACGGCGCTGATCATTGTGGGGCGGGTGCTTGCCAACGATAGCTTCAGCGAGTCGTCGCTGTATCGTGCGAGCCATGCGCACCTCTATCGCCCCTGAATAAATGCGGTCAAAAGGGTGGGAGCTGGCTTGCTCGCGAAAGCGTTGGGTCAGTCACCAATGATTTGGCTGACACGACGCATTCGCGAGCAAGCCCGCTCCCACAGTTGATGTAATTTGTCTGATAGATATCGCAAGATATTGAATTTAAAGCATAAAAAACGGCGCTCACGGGCGCCGTTTTTGTGTTCGCAGTGAACGCCTTACTCAGTAGTAGGCATTTTCTTTCTGCGTGTGGTCGGTCACGTCACGAACACCCTTGAGCTCCGGGATACGCTCGAGCAACGTGCGCTCGATGCCTTCGCGCAGGGTCACGTCTGCCTGGCCGCAGCCCTGGCAGCCGCCGCCGAACTTGAGCACGGCGATGCCGTCCTCCACCACGTCGATCAGGCTGACCTGGCCGCCGTGACTGGCCAGCCCCGGGTTGATCTCGGTTTGCAGGTAATAGTTGATGCGCTCGTTGACCGGGCTGTCGGCGTTGACGTTCGGCACCTTGGCGTTCGGCGCCTTGATGGTCAACTGGCCGCCCATGCGATCAGTGGCGTAGTCGACCACGGCGTCATCCAGGAAGGCTTCGCTGAAGGCATCGATATACGCGGTAAAGCTTTTCAGCCCCAGGGCGGTGTCTTCAGGCTTCTCTTCCCCGGGCTTGCAGTAGGCAATGCAAGTCTCGGCGTATTGGGTGCCAGGCTGGGTGATAAAGACGCGGATGCCGATACCCGGGGTGTTCTGCTTGGACAGCAGGTCAGCCAGGTAATCGTGGGCGGCGTCGGTAATGGTTATGGCAGTCATGGAAACTCCTCACAGGCTTGCCGGCAGTTTACGCCAAATCATTACCGAGGTACAAAGTCCTAGTATTTTTGTCGGGAAAGACTCGCTCGTTCCTCAACGCCAAACCAACGCTTGAGTGCAGGATAAGTACGCTTTTCCAGCCATTGGTAGCTCCCCCATGCGCCTACCGCCGTCACTACGATGCACACCAGCAACATGGCATAGGGGTTTATTCCCAAGCGTTCGGCGACAAATTGCCCAACGGCGAGTACCGGCACATGAATCAAATACACCGAATAGGAACAATCCCCGAGCCACTTCAAAAACCGCGAGCCCTGAAAATAAGGCTCCAATGTCACACAACTGATGACGACTATCGCGCTGGGCACTCCCCACTCCAACGCACGCGGTATATCGGCACCGTGATAAACCGCGATTGACGCAGCCGCGATACCCAGCAGCGGCAGCCAAGGCCTGGCCCGGCACAGGCCACGGCGATACAGCATGCCGATCACAATGCCCATCAGAAACTCCAGGACAATCCCGTTGCTGTAGAACCCGCTGGCCAAGCCCAGGACGGGGCCGATGTAGCACACCAGATACAGCAACGTTGCCACTACCCACAGGCGATAGGACTCACGCACCAGCAGCGCGAAGGAAAACAGCCCATAGAACAACATTTCGAAATTCAGGGTCCACCCGACACCCAGCAGCGGGTAGACCTCCACTCCCGGTTCGCTTGGGGCAGCGATGAACAGCAGCGACATGAGCACGTAACTCGGCTCGAGATGCTCGTAGGGAAACATTGAGGGCATAGACGCTACCAGAAGCACCATCAGCAGGGTATAGAACCAATACGCTGGAACGATCCTCGCCACGCGCATGAGCATAAAGCGCCAGGGGGTCAGAGGTTTGTCCGCCGTCGCAAGGAAGATCACAAAACCACTGATGACAAAGAAAATATCGACGCCGATACCGCCTTTATCGGCCACCAGATATTCCAACGCGTTATGGGCTTCAAAGTCGAAAAACAACTGCATGAAGTGCACACCCACCACAATCCATGCCGCGAAGCCGCGTAATGCCTGCACTGAAATCAACATGCCGGAGTACCTTTTCCAATCCCGCAAGGCAAATATCCGACTGCTTCAGCACCCGTTTGGAGAGATGACCGGATCAATGAGAGTAGTTATAGGTGCTCATGGCGGCGCATGTCCAATTCAGGTTTGGTTGTGCTGGATAGGCCGGTCACGTGATCGAGCCATTACGCCACCCAACATGAGCCAAATTCATGAAAAACCCACACATGCTCCAAATCGGCACAGGTTTGTTATGATTCATGCCCTCCGTAATGCCTGACCAGAGTAGTCCCATGTCCGATCGTAGCGTTCGTCTGCAAGCCCTTCATCAAGCCCTCAAGGAACGCATTCTGATCCTCGACGGCGGTATGGGCACGATGATCCAGAGCTACAAGCTTGAGGAACACGACTACCGTGGCAAACGCTTCGCCGATTGGCCAAGTGACGTCAAGGGTAACAACGACCTGTTGGTGATCACGCGTCCGGACGTGATCGGCGGGATCGAGAAGGCTTACCTGGATGCCGGCGCCGACATCCTCGAAACCAACACCTTCAATGCCACCCGCATCTCCATGGCCGACTACGGCATGGAAGAACTGGCCTACGAACTCAACGTGGAAGGCGCACGTCTGGCGCGCAAAATAGCCGACGCCAAGACGGCCGAGAACCCGGCCAAGCCGCGCTTCGTCGCCGGCGTGCTCGGCCCGACCAGCCGCACCTGCTCCCTGTCACCGGACGTGAACAACCCCGGTTACCGCAACGTGACCTTCGATGAGCTGGTGGAAAACTACACCGAAGCCACCCAAGGCCTGATCGAGGGCGGCGCCGACCTGATCCTGATCGAAACCATTTTCGACACCCTCAACGCCAAGGCCGCGATCTTCGCCGTGCAGGGCGTGTTCGAAGCGCTGGCTATCGAACTGCCGATCATGATCTCCGGCACCATCACCGACGCGTCCGGCCGCACCCTGTCGGGCCAGACCACCGAAGCGTTCTGGAACTCCGTGGCCCACGCCAAGCCGATTTCCGTGGGCCTGAACTGCGCCCTGGGCGCCAGCGAACTGCGCCCTTACCTGGAAGAGTTGTCGAACAAGGCCGGCACCCATGTGTCCGCGCACCCCAACGCCGGCCTGCCCAACGAATTCGGCGAGTACGACGAATTGCCGTCGCAAACCGCCAAGGTCATCGAAGAATTCGCCCAAAGCGGCTTTCTTAATATCGTCGGCGGCTGCTGCGGCACTACGCCGGGCCATATCGAGGCCATCGCCAAGGCCGTGGCCGGTTACGCGCCGCGCCCCATCCCGGACATCCCCAAGGCCTGCCGCCTGTCGGGCCTGGAGCCGTTCACCATCGATCGCAGCTCGTTGTTCGTCAACGTTGGTGAACGCACCAACATCACCGGTTCCGCGCGCTTTGCCCGCCTGATCCGTGAAGACAACTACACCGAAGCCCTCGAAGTTGCGCTGCAGCAGGTGGAAGCCGGCGCCCAGGTGATCGACATCAACATGGACGAGGGCATGCTGGATTCGAAGAAGGCCATGGTGACCTTCCTCAATCTGATTGCTGGCGAACCGGATATTTCCCGCGTGCCGATCATGATCGACTCCTCCAAGTGGGAAGTGATCGAGGCAGGCCTCAAGTGCATCCAGGGCAAGGGCATCGTCAACTCCATCAGCATGAAGGAAGGCGTGGAGCAGTTCATTCACCACGCCAAGCTGTGCAAGCGCTACGGCGCGGCGGTGGTGGTGATGGCCTTCGACGAAGCCGGCCAGGCCGACACCGAGGCGCGCAAGAAGGAAATCTGCAAACGCTCCTACGACATCCTGGTCAATGAAGTCGGCTTCCCGCCGGAAGACATCATCTTCGACCCGAACATCTTCGCCGTCGCCACCGGCATCGAAGAGCACAACAACTACGCCGTCGACTTTATCAACGCCTGCGCCTATATCCGCGACGAGCTGCCGTATGCGCTGACCTCCGGCGGCGTGTCCAACGTGTCGTTCTCGTTCCGTGGCAACAACCCGGTGCGCGAGGCGATCCACTCGGTGTTCCTGCTGTATGCGATCCGCAACGGCCTGACCATGGGTATCGTCAACGCCGGCCAGCTGGAGATCTACGACCAGATCCCGGCCGAGCTGCGTGATGCGGTGGAAGACGTGGTGCTCAACCGCACCCCGGAAGGCACCGACGCCCTCCTCGCCATCGCCGACAAGTACAAGGGCGACGGCAGCGTCAAGGAAGCCGAAACCGAAGAATGGCGCGGCTGGCCGGTGAACAAGCGCCTGGAACACGCGCTGGTCAAAGGCATCACCACGCACATTGTCGAGGACACCGAAGAGTCCCGGCAGTCGTTCGCGCGCCCGATCGAAGTGATCGAAGGCCCGCTGATGTCCGGCATGAACATCGTCGGCGACCTGTTTGGCGCGGGCAAGATGTTCCTGCCCCAGGTGGTGAAGTCCGCCCGTGTGATGAAGCAGGCCGTAGCCCACTTGATCCCGTTCATCGAACTGGAAAAAGGCGACAAGCCCGAAGCCAAGGGCAAGATCCTGATGGCCACGGTCAAGGGCGACGTGCATGACATCGGCAAGAACATCGTCGGCGTGGTGCTCGGCTGCAACGGCTATGACATCGTCGACCTGGGCGTGATGGTGCCGGCGGAGAAGATCCTGCAGGTGGCCAAGGAACAGAAGTGCGACATCATCGGGCTGTCCGGCCTGATTACGCCGTCCCTGGATGAGATGGTGCACGTGGCCCGCGAGATGCAGCGCCAGGACTTCCACTTGCCGCTGATGATCGGCGGCGCCACCACCTCCAAGGCCCACACGGCGGTGAAGATCGAGCCCAAGTACAGCAACGATGCGGTCATCTACGTGACCGACGCTTCCCGCGCGGTGGGCGTGGCCACGCAGTTGCTGTCCAAGGAATTAAAGCCGGCGTTTGTCGAGAAGACCCGCCTGGAATACATCGACGTGCGCGAGCGTACTTCCAACCGCAGCGCCCGTACCGAACGCCTGAGCTACCCGGCGGCCATCGCCAAGAAGCCGCAATTCGACTGGAGCAGCTACACGCCGGTGGTTCCGAGCTTCACCGGCGCCAAGGTGCTGGACAATATCGACCTCAAGGTGCTGGCCGAGTACATCGACTGGACGCCGTTCTTTATCTCCTGGGACCTGGCCGGCAAGTTTCCGCGCATCCTCACCGATGAAGTGGTGGGTGAAGCCGCCACCGCGCTGTATGCCGACGCCCAGGAAATGCTGCGCAAGCTGATCGACGAAAAACTCATCAGCGCCCGCGCGGTGTTCGGCTTCTGGCCGACCAACCAGGTGCAGGACGATGACCTGGAAGTCTACGGCGACGATGGCCAGCCGATTGCAAAGCTTCACCACCTGCGCCAGCAGATCATCAAGACCGACGGCAAGCCGAACTTCTCCCTGGCCGACTTCGTGGCGCCCAAGGACAGCGGCGTGACCGACTACATTGGGGGGTTCATCACCACCGCCGGCATCGGCGCCGAAGAAGTGGCCAAGGCCTATCAGGACGCGGGCGACGATTATAACTCGATCATGGTCAAGGCCCTGGCCGACCGCCTGGCCGAAGCCTGCGCCGAGTGGCTGCACCAGCAAGTGCGCAAAGACTACTGGGGTTACGCCAAGGACGAGCAACTGGACAACGAAGCGCTGATCAAGGAGCAGTACAGCGGCATCCGCCCTGCCCCCGGCTACCCGGCATGCCCGGACCACACCGAGAAAGCCCAGTTGTTCCAGTTGCTCGACCCCGAGGCCCGCGAAATGCACGCCGGGCGCAGCGGCGTGTTCCTCACCGAGCACTACGCGATGTTCCCGGCGGCAGCGGTCAGCGGCTGGTACTTCGCCCACCCGCAGGCGCAGTACTTTGCCGTGGGCAAGGTCGACAAGGACCAGGTGCAAAGCTACACCGCGCGCAAGGGCCAGGACCTGGCCGTGACCGAGCGCTGGCTGGCGCCGAACCTGGGTTACGACAACTAAGGGCGGTCCTCCGCTACCGCAACGACGCGCACGAAATGCGATTTGCTGTGCAGACCCAACAACGGTTTGCACAGCAAAAAGGATTTCGTCATGCCCACCCCTGCTCCCCTCACGGCCCTGAGCCAATTGCCCGCGCGAGCGGTTCATAACCATTTTGCCACGCGCCCCCGCCTGGTATCGGTGGTGTTCAATGCATTGAACAGCCGTCTATTGGAGCGCTATCCAGCCCTGAAGCTGGACCTGACGCAGGTCAAATTAGCCAGCCCCACCGTCGCCGGCGGCTTTACCTTGCAACTGCTGCTGAACGTTGCCATTGCCCATGTGTACAACCCCCAATTGCTTGACTTTGCGCCGCGCCATGGGCGTTCGCTGTTCCTGACCGAGAAGCCGCCCGTGCCTCTCTCCGCCGAGATTGACATGCAGGTCATCGCGCAAATCATCGATGAAGTGCGCTCAACGCTCTACATCGATTATCAACAAGCCGTGGCCGATTACTGGAACGCCCTCGACAGCCACGGCCACAGTCGCTGGCAGTGGCTCGGCGATTTTCTGCAGGGGCAGATGGTCGCGGCAGCCACGGCACAGGCTGGCCTGAGCGACCTGCAACGCGACATGCTGGCAACGGTGGCCGCCTGGCCGGAACTGGACACGCGCCTGCCGCGGTCTACCCCGGCGACCTATGCGTATTTTATCGAAAGCACACTGCTCAGCGCGGGCAAGCCCCTGAGCCTGCTGACCCCGGATTTGCTGCTGGTGCGCGATAAACACGTGTTGCTGTGCAGTCTCGACGGAGCCTACGAAGGCTTTACCGACATCGATGCGTTCAGCGCAGCCTGGGGGGAAAAACTCAAGCGCCAGTTTCAGTTCGACAGCCTGACCTGGCGACGCAACGAGCCCTACGGCAACGTGTTTGAACAGCAGGCCGGGCTGATCCTCAATCAGCAGCTTGAGGCGCTGGCGTCCCTGTCCTTTGCGGCGCAAAGCGAAGAGGCACTGGCAGCGCGCCTGGATAAACTCACCGACCCGGCGCTGTTGCTGGCCAAAACCCCCGGCGCGGCGCGCGCCGTGCTCGAAAAGATCAACACGCAATTGCCCGACTGGCTCCAGCGCGCCAATGCGGACGATCGGTTTGCCTACCACCGGCACCTGCAAGACATGGCGCAGGTGCTTAAAAAAAACCGTGGCCGCTCCTTCAACGAGGGTATCGAGTCTATTCATGGCTTCAGCCGCGATGCGTTGCGTCGGCAGATGCAGGCCGATCATGGCGATTGCGACCCGGATGACGTGGTGTTGGATTTTGCCGTAGCGGCGGGCTATCCAGGCGGCGCGGGGATTATCCAGCACGTGCGCTTGTCGTTGACCGAATTGGCGGTGAAGAACCTTGCGGGCAAACCCAAGGGCACGTTGACGCTGTCATCGAAAACTGCAGACGCCTTGCCTGCCTGGCTGACGCCCGACTACCTGCTCGGCAGCACAGGCTTGATCCAGCGTGTCGACATCGGCAGCGCTTACCCGCAGACCCTGCGCGACCACCTGTTGACCGACAGCCGCGACGCGCGGAATCGGGAGCAGCTGTTTTGCCGGGAGTTGAAGGTGCGCCTGCCGATGCAAGCGCTGGAGTTCAAGGTCCGCCGCCAATATGGCCTGACCACCACCGGCTATCGCTACGTCAAGGCGCTCATGGGCGAAGACCCTGCGCACAGGTGGGTCGAAGGCCAGGAAATCGTGCTGCGCCCGTTGGGGCTGTGCAGAAAACCCCATGCAGCACCCGACCCGGTGGAAAATTTTTTCATCATCGAACCCAGGCAAGCGAATATCGGCCCGCACCTGTTGTATCGGCCGCTGTATCCCGACTGCCTGTACGAATATTCGTCCCGCCAGGCGCTGCTGGAGGCCATCGCCACACCGGGCGCCCTGCACGACAGCGTATTGACCTGGCTGACCGACAAGGCCCGGCCGGTCTACGCCAACGGCGGCATCAAGGAACCGCATATCCTGCAGTTCTTGAGCGGCGATGACGCCACTCGCTATGACCCACCGGCACCCGCCACCCTGGCCCTGGACGAAGGCGCCGCGCAGTGGCTGCAATCCCAGCTCAACGGCCAACTGCTCAACCATTTGTTCGGCAGCACCGCGCGCGCGCTGGTGGACCTGGCGGATCGCGAGTCGGTCTCCAATCACGAAAGTCGCTGGGCCATCCTGATGGAAGGCGCCTGGTTGCTCTTCAATACGCTGCTCCTGCCGTTGCTGCGCGGTCCGGCCATGCTGGCGGGCTGGTTGATGATCCTGGTGAGCAGCCTTGAACAGGACCTGGCCGGGCTGGACAGCACTGACGCGACGACGCGAGAGCTGGCGCTGATTGACCTGCTGCTCAACATGGCAATGGTGCTGCTACACGCCACGGCGCCCTCCAACCCCAGGCCCGCGGCGCTCGACGAGCGCGCACCGGATGACCTCGCCGCACGCCTCGATGCCTGGCGCCGCCCGGCGAGTGCACCTCACCCGATAGAGCCGGTGCGGGTCAGCCAGGGTTCGGTGGCCCTGCCCGGTGAGCCGCCGCTGACGGGCCAGACGGCGCTGGACTTCAGCCGCTCCATCGCCAGCCCCAAAGCCGCCGAAAATCTGCTCGCAGCGTTGCTGGAGGTGAATGTTCCATGGCCGGAGCGCCTGCCGGCCGCTGAAGCCAGCGGGCCGTGCAAGGGGCTGTATCGGATCGGCGATCACTGGCATGCCAGCCTCGGCGGTCTGTTGTTCCAAGTCGCCGTGGTGCCTGGATTCGGTGAGGTGTACCTGGTTCATCCGCAGCACCCCCTGCGACCCGGCTTCAAACTGACAAGCGATGGCCAGGGGCATTGGCGCCTTGATCGAGGGGCCAGGCTGGAGGGCGGCATGCCCAGGGACCGGCGCACGGCCTGGCGGCTGAACCATGCGGAGCGCGTGCAGGGGTTATCCGCGCAACTGCAAGCGCTGGGCGAGCAGTTCGTACAAGGCGACCGCGACGCGGCGCCCATCGTGATAGCGCTCAATGTGGCCAGCGCCAGGCTGAAACAACAGAAAAAAACCCAGCGCCAAATCTGGGTATTACTCGGCAAGGCCCTTCCAGAGCTGCGCGAAGCGCTCAGCAAACGTCATCAGGCGGAACAACAAAAGACCGCCATGGCCAGGGCCGAACTCGATATTGCCTACGCCAACTATCGACAAGCCAAGGAGGACTTTCTGCCCACGGTGCAACGGTATCAGGACAAGGCCGAAGAATTGCTGGCCATCGACAAGGCGAACCCGAGTTACAAACGCAAAACCGATATCACGCGCGGCTACCTCTATCAATACTGGGGCACGCTCTATAATTTCGAGTTACATCGATTCACTGACAGTTTCGAAACCGAGCGGGGCGAAAGCTACGCCGAACTCAATGATCGAGCCAACGCCGAGTTGCAGACAGGTGTCACAGACGCTTATCAGGAGCTCCTGCTGCTGTGGAAAGAACAGTTCGAGGTGTTCAAACAGCTGCATGGGCTGGCGGAGAAAATGGAAGGCATCCTGCGCGAAGCCGACCCCGCGCTGCGTAAAAGCCTGCTGCAAGACAAGACGGTCCCTGCAGTCGTCCCCTCGGTTGCCATCAAACAAAGCCTGCTGATATTCCTCTCCGAGCTTGTGTTAAACCATAGCCACGGCTCCCGTGAGCCGAGCGAGGGGCCGTTCGTGCTGACGTTGTCTGACCCCAAGCGCGAGAGCATCATTCTGTCCCATGCGCAATTGCGCGACGCCGGCGGCTACTCGACAGCCGAGCAAATGGATGTGCTCAAGGGCGTGCTCGAGCTCTATGAGCAACTGGAAAACGCCGTCAACTCGCTGGTCGAGATGGGCTCCGGATTTATACGCGAAGACTATCGCACGCCCTTCCTCGAGCACTTGAGCGAGGCACGCCAAAGCCTTGAAACCCAGCTGGCCGACCTGATCCTCGTCGATGAGGGCTTTGCCCCCTTACAGACACCCAGCGCTGTTACCCGCGGCAGGCGGCCTGGCAAGGTCGTCTTCAGGACCCGTACTCATCAGCATTTGGTGGGTGACCTGCAACCGGACGAGGCCAATAGCGCCGGCAGGTTTGTCAGGATCCAGGACCCCATCACCCAAAAGGTCGTCGCCACCTACCACGAACATGCCAGCGAAGGTTTTTGGGAAGAAGTGGCGCCACCTTCGACGCCAGCGCCATCGTCCGCCCCCTTGATTCGCAGCCTGGAAGTCATTAAAGACCAGGCGGAAACCGTGAAGGCACGACGAGGGAATATCGAGCGTACGATTCGCGACCAGCAGAAAAAACTGCAGGACCCCACCCGTCGCGAAACCGTGCGGCCGCTGGAATGGGCGGAGATGCTAACGCCGCAGGCCAGCCAGCTGGAGGTGCTGGCCGAGGAAGTCGCCCGCGACCACGGCGCGCAGGAGCAGGCCTCCGCGCTGATCAGCGCTTATCGCAGCGAAGCGCAACGCTTGCGCGAACGGGCACGCCAGGTGTGCGGCGAAGGGTTCATGCAGCAACGGCCCAGGCCCGCGAATATCGCCTATTTATGGCGACAGGGCTTCGTCGATATCAATCTGGTGCGCAGCCGTGTGCGCTTGAAGACTGGCGACTACCTGACCGAATACGCCGTGCGCGACAAACGCTTGATAAAAGAAGGCAAAGCCGCTGAAGAGACGGTGTTGTGGTATGCGCACTTTCATTACCCAAAAGCGGACACGCCAGCCTTGGAGCCCGCGTACGGACATTTGAAGACCCGGGCAGAACGCTTCTTCACCCGCAAGGAATTGATCGAGCAAGCGCGCACCAGCCACCGGGCCCTGGTCAACCTTGAGAAGGTCGTGATCAAGCCACCGCTGGACCGCGAGCTGTTCCTGACGTTGGAACCCGTGCCGCCCAAGGCAAACCCCTGAGGTTTGGCTATGCTGTTGGTCAGACAGCCTGCGCCGAGGAGGGACACATGGACGATCCAGCCAACAACAAACCGCCGACGCTCTGGCAAATGCTCCATAGCGTCGTCGCTGCGGCGTTTGGCGTGCAAAGCGGCAAAAACCGCGCCCGCGACTTTACCCATGGCAAGCCGAGCCATTTTATAGTGCTGGGAATTTTATTCACGGCAGTGTTTGCGCTGACGTTGTTCGCCATCGTCAAGCTGGTGCTGCACCTGGCCGGGGTGTAAACCGGATCAAAAAATGTGGGAGCGGCGGTGCGACGATTCGACTTGCTCGCTCCCACATTCACTCAGCCTTCACATGCTTTGGGATCGCCTTCGTTCTACTGATGGCTGACCCAGAACACCGCAGTTCCCACCACCAGGATGATCAGGAACAGAATGGCCCAGGCATCCACGGTACTGTCGGGTTTACGGGCTTTTGTCGGATTGCTCATCGCATCGCCTCTTATCGGTTTTATAGGTGACTGCATCAGGACTCGATCACAGTAAAGTTCATACTTGCCCTTATGACAACTGTGGGTATCGCGAGAATCACTCTCGATAGTCAATTTGGTTATTTGCATATACTCAAACATCACTTTTGCGCATAAACACAAACTGTTATCGTGCGCCGGCTCCGTTGGGAGTGCGCGGCCGTGCGCGCAGATTTGCCGAGAACAGGACCTATATGTACGTATACGACGAATACGATCAGCGCATCATCGAGGACCGCGTCAAGCAGTTCCGTGATCAGACCCGACGCTATCTGGCAGGTGAACTGAGCGAAGAAGAGTTCCGCCCTCTGCGCCTGCAAAATGGCCTTTACGTTCAGCGCTTTGCGCCGATGCTGCGGGTGGCCGTGCCCTATGGCCAACTGACGTCGCGCCAGACGCGAATGATGGCCAAGATTGCCCGCGACTTCGACAAAGGCTACGCCCACATCAGTACCCGCCAGAACGTACAGTTCAACTGGCCGGCGCTGGAAGATGTGCCGGACATCCTGGCTGAACTGGCCACCGTGCAGATGCACGCCATTCAGACCAGCGGTAACTGCCTGCGCAACGTGACCACCGACCAGTTTGCCGGGGTTGCCGCCGATGAGTTGATCGACCCACGCCCGTGGTGCGAAATCGTGCGTCAGTGGACCACCTTCCACCCGGAATTCGCCTACCTGCCGCGCAAGTTCAAGATCGCCATCAATGGCTCGACCTCGGACCGTGCGGCTATCGAAGTGCACGATATCGGCCTGGAGCCGGTGCACAACGCCGCCGGCGAGCTGGGTTTCCGCGTACTGGTGGGTGGCGGCCTCGGTCGTACCCCGGTGGTCGGTGCGTTTATCAACGAGTTCCTGCCGTGGCAGGACCTGTTGAGCTACCTCGACGCGATCCTGCGGGTCTACAACCGCTACGGGCGTCGTGACAACAAGTACAAGGCCCGGATCAAGATCCTGGTCAAAGCGCTGACCCCCGAGGTATTCGCGCAGAAAGTCGACGCTGAAATGGAGCACCTGCGCGGCGGCCAGACCACCCTGACCGAAGCCGAAGTGCACCGCGTGGCCAAACACTTCGTTGACCCTGAATACAAAGCCCTGGCCAATCAGGACGCCGAGTTGGCGGCCCTCGACCAGCAACACCCAGGTTTCGCCCGTTGGCGCACCCGCAATACACTGGCGCACAAAAAGCCGGGTTATGTGGCAGTGACGTTGTCGCTCAAACCCACCGGTGTTGCCCCTGGCGATATCACCGACAAGCAGCTGGACGCCGTCGCCGACCTGGCCGAGCGCTACAGCTTCGGCCAACTGCGCACCTCCCACGAGCAGAACATCATCCTCGCGGACGTCGAGCAGCGCCAATTGTTCACCCTGTGGGGCGAACTGCGCGAAGGCGGTTTCGCCACGCCGAACATCGGCCTGCTGACCGACATCATCTGCTGCCCGGGCGGCGACTTCTGCTCCCTGGCCAACGCCAAGTCGATCCCGATCGCCGAATCGATCCAGCGCCGTTTCGACGACCTGGACTACCTGTTCGACATCGGTGAGCTGGACCTGAACATCTCCGGTTGCATGAACGCCTGTGGCCACCACCACGTCGGCCACATCGGCATCCTGGGCGTGGACAAGAAAGGCGAAGAATTCTACCAAGTGTCCCTGGGTGGCAGCGCCAGCCGCGATGCGAGCCTGGGCAAGATCCTCGGCCCATCCTTCGCCCAGGAAGCCATGCCCGAGGTGATCGGCAAACTGATCGATGTGTACATCGAACAGCGCACCGAAGATGAGCGTTTCATCGACACCTACCAGCGCATCGGCATTGACCTGTTCAAGGAGCGCGTCTATGCAGCGAATCATTAAGAACAACGAAGTCGTCGACGAAACCTGGCACCTGCTGCCCAAGGATGCGAGCTTCGACGGCATCTCCAACTGCGACGACCTGATCGTGCCGCTGGCGCTGTGGCGCGAACACGCCCACGCTCTCAAGGCCCGCGACGGCGGCCTGGGCGTGTGGCTGGACGCCGAAGAAGAAGCCGAGGAAATCGGTGACGACGTGGAACATTTCCAGGTCATCGCCCTGAACTTCCCGGCCTTCACGGACGGTCGCAACTACTCCAACGCGCGGCTGCTGCGTGACCGTTACGGTTACAAAGGCGAGCTGCGGGCGATTGGCGATGTATTGCGCGACCAGCTCTTCTACCTGCGCCGCTGCGGGTTCGATGCCTTCGCCCTGCGCGCCGACAAAGACCCGTACGAAGCGCTGGAAAGCCTCAAGGACTTCTCGGTGACGTACCAGGCTGCAACGGACGAACCGTTGCCGCTGTTTCGTCGCCGCTGAGTTGTGGCCCATGAAAAAGCCCTGGCATGCCAGGGCTTTTTCATGGGTTGAGTTTGATTGACGCCAGCACTTGCTGCTGCCCCATTGCACACGCCCCCCCTTCCGGTTGCGCCCGCACCACTTCAATAACTCCCAGCAACTGCGCCTTGCTGTGGGCCAACTGCGCCTGCATCTGTTCGATCTGCGCCACCTTGCGCTCAAGCGCGTCGATCAATTCCTCACGCTTGTACTCACCCGGCGCGGGCATCAACGCCTTGAGTTCCTGCAAGGTAAACCCGGCTTGCTGCGCGCTCTGGATCAGTTGCAGGGTGTGCAGCGCCTCCGGTGCATAGCGCCGATAGCCATTGGCCTGGCGCCCCACCTGGCTTATCAGCCCTTCGGCTTCATAGAAGCGGATACGCGACGCCGCCAGCCCACTCTGTTTTGCCAACTCACCTATATTCATCACAACGCCCGCTTGACATTAAAGTTAACTTTAAGCTTAGCCTGGGGCCTCCCCTGCTCAGGAGTCAACCCATGTCACCTTTTGAAGCCTTGCAACTGCCCAATGGCCAAGTCATCGCCAACCGTATCGCCAAGGCCGCGATGGAAGAGAATATGGCGGATGCCAACCAAGCCCCCTCGCGCGAATTGAAGCAGCTGTACAAGGCCTGGGCGGACGGTGAGCCGGGCCTGTTGTTGACCGGCAACGTGATGATCGACCGCCGCGCCATGACCGGCCCCGGCGGCGTGGCCCTGGAAGATGAGCAACACCTGGACAGCTTTCGCGAATGGGCGGACGTGGCCCGCCCCAAGGGCGTGCACTTCTGGGTGCAGCTCAGCCATCCAGGGCGCCAGACCATGGCCAACCTCGGCCAGCAAGCCTTGGCGCCCTCCGCGGTTGCGCTGGACCTGGGCGGTTTTTCCAAGATGTTCGCCAAGCCCAAGGCCATGAGCGAAGACCAGATCCAGGACGTGATCCAACGCTTCGCCACCAGCGCACGCCTGGCCGAGAAAGCCGGGTTCACCGGCGTGCAGATCCATGGCGCCCACGGTTACCTGCTCAGCCAGTTTCTGTCGCCTTTGAGCAACCAGCGCACCGACCGCTGGGGCGGCCCCCTGGAGAACCGCGCACGCCTGTTGCTGGAGGTGATCCACGCCGTGCGCGCCGTGGTCAGCCCGTCGTTCTGTGTGGCGGTCAAACTCAATTCGGCGGATTTCCAGCGTGGCGGTTTCGACGAAACCGATGCGCGCAGGGTGGTCGAGATGCTCAACCCGCTGCCCATCGACTTGCTGGAATTGTCCGGCGGCAGCTACGAAGCCCCGGCCATGCAAGGCGAGGCGCGTGACGGTCGCACCCTGGCCCGCGAGGCGTACTTCCTCGAGTTCGCCACGCAAATGGCGAGCATCGCCAAGATGCCGCTGATGGTCACCGGCGGTATTCGCCGCCTGCCCATTGTGCAGCAAGTGCTCGACAGCGGCATCGCCATGGCGGGCATCGCCACCGCCCTGACGCTGGAACCGCAACTGCTTCGCCACTGGCGCGAAGGCCGCGACCCCAACCCGCAACTCAAGCCGATCGACTGGCAGCGCAAGCCTCTGGCGTCACTTGCCACGCTCGCGGTGGTGCGCTACCAGATGCGCCGCCTCAGTCACGGCCTCTTGCCCAAAGCCAAGGTTGCCCCCTGCATGGCACTGGTGCGCGACCAATGGTTTATCGCCCGGCGCACCCGGCAATACCGCGCGGCCATGACACAATCTTCACGTTAACCGCGGAGCATTCGCCGTGATCGAACTGTCCCCTATTGATCAGCAGCCTTTAACCTCACTGACGATTGGAGTTCTTCATGGCGAAAATCAACCTGGCCCAGCAGTTGGCGACCACCCTTGAACAGGCGGGCATCAAGCGCATCTGGGGCCTGACCGGGGACAGCCTCAATGGCCTCACCGACGCCCTGCGCACCATGGACAGCATCGAGTGGATGCATGTGCGCCACGAAGAAGTGGCCGCGTTCGCCGCCGGGGCCGAAGCGGCCGCCACCGGTGAGCTGACCGTCTGCGCCGGCAGCTGCGGGCCGGGCAACCTGCACTTGATCAATGGCCTGTTCGACTGCCATCGCAACCATGTGCCGGTGCTGGCGATTGCCGCGCAGATTCCGTCCTCGGAGATTGGCCTGAATTACTTCCAGGAAACCCATCCGCAGGAGCTGTTCAAAGAGTGCAGCCACTTTATCGAACTGGTCACCAACCCCGAGCAAATGCCTCATGTGCTGCACCGCGCGATGCGTTCGGCGATCCTCAATCGCGGGGTGGCGGTGGTGGTGATTCCGGGGGACGTGTCACTGCTGGAAGTGGAGGACAAACTCAAACCTTGGCCTGCCCTGCATGCGCCGCGCACATTGCCGGCCGAACAGGACCTGCAACGCCTCACCGAAATCCTCGAGAGCAGCCGGAAAGTCACCCTGCTGTGCGGCAGCGGCTGTGCCGGAGCCCATGATCAGGTGGTGGCCCTGGCCGACGTGCTGGGCGCGCCGGTGGTGCATGCCCTGCGCGGCAAGGAACACGTGGAGTGGGACAATCCGTTCGACGTGGGCATGACCGGCTTGATCGGTTTCAGCTCCGGTTACCACGCCATGCTCGATTGCGACACGCTGATCATGCTGGGCACCGACTTTCCGTACCGCCAGTTCTATCCCACCGATGCGACCATCATCCAGGTTGATCGCGACCCGCAGGCGCTCGGCCGTCGTGCCACGCTGGACCTGGGGATTGCCGCCGACGTCAGCGAAACCATCGGCGCGCTGCTGCCGCGCTTGACGCGCAAGACCGACCGCAGCTTTCTCGAGACATCCTTGAAGCACTACGAAAAAGCGCGCCAAGGGCTGGATGACCTGGCGCAACCGTCCAAGGCCGACCGGCCGATCCATCCGCAGTATGTGGCGCGCTTGCTCAGCGAGCTGGCCGATGACGATGCCATCTTTACCGCCGACGTCGGCTCGCCGACGGTGTGGGCTGCGCGCTATTTGAAGATGAACGGCAAGCGCCGCCTGATCGGTTCGTTCAACCACGGCTCGATGGCCAATGCCATGCCCCAGGCCATTGGCGCGCAGGCGGCGTTCCCCGGACGCCAGGTGGTTTCCATGTCGGGAGACGGTGGTTTCGCGATGTTGATGGGCGACTTCATCTCGTTGGCGCAGCTGAAGCTGCCGGTCAAAGTCATCGTCTTCGATAACGCGTCGCTGGGCTTTGTCGCCATGGAAATGAAGGCTGCGGGTTATCTGGACGCCGGCACGGAGCTGAAAAACCCGGACTTCGCGGCCATGTCCAACGCCATGGGCATCCTCGGCATCCGCGTGGAGCAATCCGAAGACCTCGAACCGGCCCTGCGCCGCGCCCTGGCCCACGACGGCCCGGTGTTGGTGGATGTGGTCACGGCGACCCAGGAGTTGGTCATGCCACCGACGATCAAGCTGGAGCAGGCCAAAGGGTTCAGCCTGTATATGCTCAAGGCGGTGATGAGTGGGCGTGGCGACGAGGTGATCGAACTGGCGCGCACCAACTGGTTGCGCTGATTTAAAACTTGGCATCGTCCAAATGTGGGAGCGGGCTTGCTCGCGAATGCGCAGTGTAGTGAGCGGGCTTGCCCCGCGCCGGGCTGCGGCCCCAATAAACACACCGCTGCCCTCCAGGTAGAACCGAGTCGCCTGGTTTGGGGCGGCTTCGCCACCCAGCGCGGGGCAAGCCCGCTCACTACAGACCGCATTCGCGAGCAAGCCCGCTCCCACAGTGGATTTTCGGTGTTCTCAAGCGTGCTGTTTTTCGACCCACTTGGCATAGGCATCAATAAACGCCTGCAGGAACGGCTTGGTCTTTTCCGACACCTTCCCCGCCTCATCAAACACACTGCCCGCCCCGCCCAGATACGCCTCCGGCTGCTGCATGCACCACACGTCCAGAAACACCAGCGACTGGCGCAGATGATGGTTGGCGCCAAAGCCGCCAATCGCTCCCGGCGACACACTGATGATCGCCCCCGGCTTGCCACTCCAGGCACTCTGGCCGTAAGGCCGGGAACCTACGTCAATGGCATTTTTCAACGGGGCGGGCACGGAGCGGTTGTATTCCGGGGTCACGAACAGCACCGCGTCGGATGAGCTCACCTGTTGGCGGAAAGTACTGTAGGCTGCGGGCGGCGAATCACCGTCAATGTCTTCGTTGTAGAGCGGCAAATCGCCAATTTCCACAATGTTCAACTTCAGGTTGGCAGGGGCCAGTTCGGCCAAGGCCAGCGCGACTTTGCGGTTGATCGACTCTTTTCTCAAGCTGCCGACCACGACGGCTACGGTGTAGACCTTGCTCATTGGGGTTTCCCGACGTCTGACTAAAGGAGCTTGTAGTTATAAAGTCTTCGCGGCGTGTGCACCAGCAGGTTTTGATATCCCTCCGGGCGTTTACCTTGCGGCGTATCGCGTGGGAAGCGTCTGAAATTACCAGCGAATAGTATTTTTCTTCCGTAAGTAAACTACCCCGCTCCATAACGGTCTACAGAACCGCAAATCGAGTGTTTATCTCCAGAGGTTCTAAACAGATGGCAGCAGTACTAGTCGGACAGTTTCATGCCAGAGACGCAGAAGGACGTGTGTATTCGGTGCATGAGTTCCAGGAATCAGACCCGGCGCACGGCGCCCTGGCTGGCTCGGCACCTACCACCACCTACAAGCTGGCCATTGGCGACCGTGTAGAGAAGCTGGAAGGCGACGAATTCAAGCTGATTCAATCGGGCACCATTCTTGTGCGCGAGTCGCAAACCACACTCGTGTCGTAAGCATTCGTCCTGTCCACCTGCCCGGTCCTGGTCATTGATGATGGCGTCGACTGGGCTGGGGTGATCACGGCCGACGAATCTGCGTGACTTCAATGTCCTGCTCCCCTTCGACCTGCTTCAGGGTCACCATCAAACGTCCCCGCTCCCCCTCCACCGCGAACACCGAACGCTGGTAGCCCGCCGCGTTGTAGCCGGGGTGCGCGACCACCTGCCTGACGAGAGCCACGTCCAGCACCGCGCCCACCTGTTCGGCCACCTGTTCCTGTGACCGGATGAACGCCTCAAGTGCCAGGTTTTCCGGCGTGGTTTCGCTTTGAAGGTTGAAGAGATAAGCGGCCGCGCACCCGATGGTCACCAGGACCACCCGCTGCTTGACCGTTACCCCGAGGAATATCGAGGGTAGAGGCATTTGAGACCAGACCTGTTTTTGTTGTTAACGCCGGTAGCCGGCTTTGGTCGTTGATGATCAGCGCAGCCATTCTATTGAATACACAGCGCGCTGCACATAGACTCCGGCGATGCGTTTACGTCATATCGAAGTGATTCAGGCCATTTTGCAGACCGGACACCCAGGCCTGGCCGCCGAGTGGTTGCAACTTCCCGTGGGCGATGTGGAGGCGGCGCTCAAGGAAGCCGAGCAGCAACTGGGCTTTATGCTCTTTGCGAGCATCCGAGGGCGTCTGCAGGCAACCCGCGAAACCTTGGAATTGCAGGCACACATCTCCCATGTGTATGAAGCGCTGGAACCCGTGCAGCGCCTGGCCAGCCGCCTGAAACACCATCACGCCCCGACCTTGCGCGCCCTGTGCACGCCGCCCCTGGCCAATCAACTGCTGCCGCAAAGCATCGCGATGCTACGCCGGCGTTTCCAGGACACCCCGTGCAACCTGTCGAGCCAGCCCACCCGGGAGATCGTCAGGAGCCTGTTGCTGCACGAAGCCGACGTGGGGCTGAGCCTGCATGATCCGCAACACCCGCAGATCCACAGCGCCGTGCTGGCCCAAGGCAAGCTGCAACTGCTCGCACCCCATGGCTGGCTCAAACCCAAGCAAAAATATATCGCCGTGCAGGACCTGGCGGGGCAGTCGATGATCGGGCTTGAGGGCCAGGACCCGCTCAGCCGTCTGCTGGACGCCAAGCTGCAAGCCTTGCGCCCGCTGCCAGTGGTGCAGACGCGCGTACAGACCTACCAGATGATGCGCAGCATGGTGGAAGCCGGAGAAGGTTTGGCGGTGGTCGACCCTTTCACCGCGTGCGGCGCGCGGGAGGCAGGGCTGGATGTCTGCCCGGTGTCACCGCCGATCCTGATCAACCTGTATGCGCTGACCCTCAAGGAAGGCATGGCCTCCCCGGCGCTGAATGCACTGCTGGAGATCGTGACGCAGAAGGCTGAAGGTCTGCTGGCGGGCTAAGCCTTGTCGACTTCGCTTTTGAACAACCGGTACCAGAATATCGCCACTTCGCGGGTTTGCGGGTCAATGCCGCGATAGCGCAGGTGGTCGATCCCGCCCATCACATAACCACAACGCTCGTACAAACGGCAGGCGCCGAGGTTGTTGTTCTGGGTTTCCAGCATCATGCCCGGCAGGTTTTTCTTGCGGCTCCAGAACTGCGCCACATCCAGCAACGCCTTGGCCACCCCATGGCGCCGTGCGGGCAAGACCACCGCCAGCTCATCGACATGGGCAAAACCGTTCCAATTGGTACTGACCACGATGTGCCCCACCGGTCGGTCGTCCAGGTAGGCCATGAAGATGGCGCTGTCGGGCGCATCGCGAAAACTGGCGAACTCCTCGGGATCGATTCCGTAGCACTTGCGGTACGGCAGGATGCGTTCCACGGGCCATTGGTCGACCCGCTTGCCCATCTGCGGTTCTCCGTAGGCGCTGACCTCAAAGCTGAAGTCATTGCCCCACACGTAGGCATCGAAGCCTTCGTCGGCGACCCGGACACTGAGCCCCGGATACTTCGGGTTCATTACAGCGTGCATAAACATTCTTAACCCTTGATGCAATCGACGGTGTAACAACGACCACTGCCGTCGTCTTCGTGTTGCAACCCATGAACATCGGCGACAAAACCGGGAAAACTGCTATCGAACGTCCGGGCGAAGGCCAGGTAATCGATGATCGAGCGCGTCGACTCGGTAAAGCGCTCACCCGGCATGATCAATGGAATGCCGGGCGGATAAGGCACCAGCATCACGGCTGCGACGCGCCCTGGCAAGGCATCAATGGAAACCGCCTCCACTTCGCCTTTCACCAAGTGGTCGTAGGCGTCGGCCGGTTTCATGGCGATTTCCGGTAGCACGGTGTACATGCGCTTGAGGTGCCTGGCGGTGGCATTGCTGCGGTAACAACTGTGCAATTGATCGCACAGGTCGCGCAAGCCCAGGCCCTGATACCGCAGCGGGCCTTGTGCAAACACCGATGGCAGGCAACTGGCCAGGCTGACATTGGCGTCGTAGCTGCGCTTGAATTCCAGCAACTCGGTGAGCAAGGTACTCCATTTGCCCTTGGTGATGCCCATGGAAAACAGCACCAGGAACGAATACAGCCCGGTCTTTTCCACCACCAGGCCGCGCTCCCAGAGGAATTTGCTGACCACGGCCGCGGGAATGCCGCAGTCGCTCAGGGCGCCGCCGGCGTTGAGGCCAGGCATCACCAGCGTCACTTTGATCGGGTCCAGCAGCACGTAGTCTTCGGCCACATCGCCAAAGCCATGCCAATCGTCCTCTGGATGCAGCAGCCAATCTGCGGTAATCACCCGGTCGACGCCCGACACCGACGGCGGTTGCCAGATGGAGAACCACCAATCCTCGGCGGCAATGTGCTGGCGCAGGTTGGCCAGGGCACGGCGGAAACTCAAGGCTTCGTCGAACATTTCCTGCAACAGCGACCGCCCGGCCGGGCCTTCCATCATCGCCGAGGCGACGTCCAGCGACGCAATGATGCTGTATTGCGGCGAGGTGGAAATATGCATCATGAAGGCTTCGTTGAAACGGTCACGGTCCAATTGGCGCGCGCCGCCGTCCTGCACATGGATCATCGAGGCCTGGCTGAACGCCGCCAGCAGCTTATGGGTCGAGTGCGTGGTGAACACCAGCGGGCTGTCCGGGGTACGCGACGTGCCCATGCCATAGCGTCCGGCAAAGAATTCATGAAACGCCGCGTAGGCGTACCAGGCTTCGTCAAAATGCAGCACCTCGACGCTGTTGCCCAGTTGCTGTTTGATCATCTGGGCGTTGTAGCACAGGCCGTCGTAGGTGGAATTGGTGACCACCGCCAGCTTGACCTTCGGCGGTCGGCCACGGGTCAGCGGGCTCGCGTCGATCTTGGCGCGGATCGACTCGGGGCTGAATTCGCTCAGGGGAATCGGGCCGATGATCCCCAGTTCATTGCGCTCCGGGCACAGGTACAACGGGATCGCGCCGGTCATGATGATCGAGTGCAGCACCGATTTGTGGCAGTTGCGGTCGACCAGCACCAGGTCATCGCGGCCGACCATGGAGTGCCAGACGATCTTGTTGGCGGTAGAGGTGCCGTTGATGACGAAAAAGGTATGGTCGGCGCCGAAATTGCGCGCGGCGCGCGCCTCGGCTTCGGCCAGCGGCCCGGTGTGATCCAGCAGCGAGCCCAGCTCAGGCACCGAGACAGACAGGTCTGAACGCAGGGTGTTTTCCCCGAAGAATTGATGGAACGCCTGCCCGACCGGGCTTTTGCGATAGGCCACGCCGCCGCCATGGCCAGGGGTGTGCCATGAGTAATTGGAGTCTGCAGTATGTTGTACCAACGCTTTGAAGAAAGGTGGCAACAAACCATCCAGGTAGGTGCGCGCCGCGCGGGCGACTTGCCGCGCAAGAAACGGCACGGTGTCTTCGAACAGGTACAAAATGCCGCGCAGTTGGTTGAGTTCGCTCATGGCATCGGCGGGCGCGTTTTCCAGGGTGACTTGCTCGCCCAGGGCGAAGATCGGCAGGTTCGGCGCCCGTAGCCGCGCCAGGCGGATCAGCTCGACCATGTTTTGCAGCAGGTGGGTGTTCTCGCCGGCGCCTTCGGCGGCGATCAGCATGCACGCCAGGCCATGGTGGGTAGCCGCCACCAACCGGCCTTCGGCGTAGTCCACCGCCTGGATGATACTGAAGCCTTCCTGTTCCAACTCCCTGGCGATGCCTCGAACCCGGTCACCGGCAACGGTGTCGGCCTTGATGTCGCGGTGCACGATAAGGACGGGGAACTTCAGGTCTTTGTACATGAGTGCGTGGGCGTCCTGAGGGCTATGCACTCAAGGGTAGAAGCTGGGAGCGGATGTGGCGAATGAAGATTTCGCAGGCAGCGGAGGATCAACTATGGGAGCTGGCTTGCCTGCGAATGCGATGTGTAGTGAGCGGGCTTGCCCCGCGCTGGGCTGCGATATAGGCCCCAATAAAGACACCGCCGCCCTCCAGGTAGAACCGATTCGCCTGGTTTGGGGCGGCTTCGCCACCCAGCGCGGGGCAAGCCCGCTCACTACAGACCTCATTCGCGAGCAAGCCTGCTCCCACAGTTTTGACCGCGTTCAACTGGCGATTATTGCTGGGTCAGCTGGGTCCACAACGCCGGCGCGCCCGCCGACTTGGCAATGGCTTCCAACCGCGCCGCGTGCTCGAGCAGGTCCTGCTCGCTCGCCCGGATAACTGGAGTGGGTTTGCGGTCCGCCGGCAGGCGGCGGATTTCCGAAGGGCGGTTGCCCGAACCTTCCGCCGAGCCGGTGCCATCGGACGCGTTACCCGCCAGGGACAGGCTGGTCTGCCCGCCGGTCATGGTCAGGTAGACGTCAGCGAGAATCTCGGAGTCGAGCAAGGCGCCGTGGAGCTCGCGACCGGAGTTGTCGACGCCATAACGCTTGCACAGGGCGTCGAGGCTGTTGCGTTGGCCAGGGTGACGCTCGCGGGCCATCATCAAGGTGTCGAGGATCGTGCAATGCTTGGAGATATCGGCACGATCGGTCTGCCCCATCAGGGCAAACTCGTTGTTGATGAAGCCGATGTCGAACGCCGCGTTATGGATGATCAACTGGGCGCCGTTGATGAATTCGAAGAATTCATCGGCGACTTCGGCAAAGCGCGGCTTGCCCTTGAGGAATTCGTCGGTAATACCGTGGACGCCGATCGCGCCTTCGTCACTGTCACGGTCCGGTTGCAGGTAGACATGGAAGTGACGGCCGGTGAGGCGGCGGCCCATGAGTTCGACACAGCCGATTTCAATGATCCGGTGGCCGTCGGTCACCGGCATGCCGGTGGTTTCGGTATCGAGTACAACAGATCGGATGGCCATCAGGGTTCAGCTCTCAACGGTGTATTTCAAAGGGCGCGATATTACCACGTGATTCGGCATCAGCTCTGCTTGTAGCCGCGCACTTCGTCCACGCCACGGTTGGCCAGTTGGTCGGCGCGCTCGTTGCCAGGGTGGCCTATGTGGCCACGCACCCATTTCCAGGTGATGTCATGGCGGTTGCATTGCTCATCGAGCAACTGCCACAGGTCGGCATTCTTCACCGGTTCCTTGGCCGCCGTCTTCCAGCCACGCTTCTTCCAGTTGACCATCCACTCGTTGATGCCCTTCATCACGTATTGCGAGTCGGTCACCAGCAGCACGTTGCAGCGGCGCTTGAGTTCTTCGAGGCCGCGGATGGCGCCCATCAGCTCCATGCGGTTGTTGGTGGTGTTGGCTTCACCGCCCCACAACTCCTTCTCCACGCCCTTGCACACCAGCAACGCGCCCCAACCGCCTGGGCCTGGGTTGCCCTTGCAGGCGCCGTCGGTGAAGAGTTCTACGCTATCGGTCATCGGTTACTCGGAATCAATTCAAAAAGAGGTTTACGCGTCGCTTTGCCTGCGGTTGACCTTGGCCATCGGCATCGGCACCAGCTTGCCGATCGGCTCACGGCGTACTTGCTGCAGCGGCCGCAGCCCGACCACGATTTTACGCGCCACCAGCAGATAGAAGCCGCCTCCCGACAACTGCCAGGCACCCGCGCGGCGCTCCCAGCCGGCCAGGCGGGCTTGCCACTTGGTCGACGCAAGCGGCGGACGATAGCACCCGAAGCGACGTTTCTCCAGCGCGAAGCCCAGCAGGTTCAGCCAATCACCCACGCGTTGCGGCGAGATGCAGCGCGCCTGGCGCAAGGCATCATTGGCGAACACATGGCGCAGGCCCCAGCTGCTCCAGGGGTTGATCCCGACAATCAGCAAATGGCCGCCTGGGCGCACGCTGCTCGCCGCCTCGCGCAGCAAGCCGTGGGGCGACAGGCAAAAATCCAGGCCATGCTGCAACACCACCACGTCGGCGGCGTGCTCGCTCAACGGCCAGGCCTGTTCCTCGCAGACGATCTCCACCCCTGGCAACGGCGCCCCCAGGCGCACATTGCGCTGCACCTGGGGCGCGGACGGCGGCGTCTGGGCCGAAGGGCCGTAATGCACCAGGTAGCCGCCAAAGAACCGACCCAACTCGTCTTCGAGCATGCGCCGTTCTTCGTCCAGCAGAAATTGCCCGATGGGACCGGACAGCCATTCACGGGCTGCGCCGATCAGGGCCAGCCACTCCGGATCGGCCTGGGCGAACGCTTTATCAGTCATTGCATTCTCCAACTCGCCTAGACGTTCTAAGATGCACCAATGTGTTCAGCTTGGCGAATCGAAGAATGATACAGATCAGTGCCCTGCCCGCCTTCACCGATAACTACATCTGGTTGTTACAAGACCCCGACACCCAACGCTGCGCGGTGGTCGACCCCGGCGATGCCACGCCCGTGCTGGCCTGGCTCAAGCAGAACCCGGAGTGGACCTTGAGCGACATTCTTATCACCCATCACCACCATGACCATGTCGGCGGTGTCGAACAGCTCAAGGACGTGACGGGCGCCAAGGTCTACGGCCCGGCAGCCGAGAAGATCCCCGCCCGCGACGTGGCCCTGAACGACAACGACCGCCTCACAGTGCTCGGCTGGGACTTCGACGTTTATACAGTGCCCGGGCACACCTTGGGCCATATCGCGTTTTATCACCAGGGCGTGCTGTTCTGCGGCGATACCCTGTTTGCCGCCGGTTGCGGACGCCTGTTCGAAGGCACGCCGCAACAATTGCACGCCTCTCTCGAACGCCTGGCCGCCCTGCCCGACGATACGTTGGTGTACTGCACGCACGAGTACACACAAAGCAACCTCAAGTTTGCCCAAGCGGTGGAGCCGGGCAACGCGGATATCGCCGAACGGGTGGAAACCGTCCGCCAACTGCGTGCCCGTGGCGAGATCTCGCTGCCTTCCAACCTGGCCCTGGAAAAGCGCACCAATCCTTTTCTGCGTACCTCTGAAACATCCGTTAAACAAAAAGCGGACGAACGGAACGGCCGCGATAACCGCTCTGCGACCGAGGTGTTTGCTAGCTTGAGGGCCTGGAAAGATACGTTCTAACAGGACGCATTTTGATACGTAATTTCTGAATGGTTGACCGGAACCGAACGGGTTTCTAGAATCGCCCGACATTTTTGCCCGGAACTTACTTCCAGCCAATGTCGTCATCTATTCGTAAATCCAACCATTCAGACGCATTGACCCGCCTGGCTCAAGCTGTGGCGGTGGCTGTGTCCGCCACGCTGGCGGGCTGCCAATCAAACAATTTCACCGCACAATCCACCGTGCAACCCAAGCCAAACCTCAGCGCCAAAATCAAGCAGAAACCCGTCATCTGGCTTTCGGAAAAGCCCGCACCCGAAGTACCTCAGGATGTCTGGGAGCGGATGCGACGGGGCTTTCAATTGCAGGATGGGGTGGGCGTCAACCCGCGTATCGAGCAACAGCGCCTGTGGTTCGCCAGCAACCCCTCCTTCCTTGAGAACGCCGGTGAACGCGGCAGCCTCTATATTCATTACATCGTCGAACGCCTTGAAGAGCGCAACATGCCCCTGGAGCTGGCGCTGCTGCCAGTGATTGAAAGTGCCTACAACCCGATGGCCTACTCGCGCAGCGATGCGGTCGGCCTGTGGCAGTTCATTCCCTCCACCGGGCGCTACTTCAACCTGCGCCAGACCCGCGCCTACGATGGCCGCCGCGATATTACCGCTTCCACCACCGCCGCCCTGGACTACCTGACGCGCCTGCACGACATGTTCAACGGTGACTGGTTGCTGGCCCTGGCCGCCTACAACGCCGGCGAAGGCACCGTGAGCCGGGCCATCGAGCGCAACGAGAAGCTCGGCCTGCCGACCGATTACTGGAACCTGCCGCTGCCCCAGGAAACCAAGGACTACGTGCCCAAGTTCCTGGCGCTGTCACAGGTGGTGCTGGCGCCGGAAGCCTACGGCGTCAACCTGAACCCGATTGCCAACACGCCGTATTTCGAAGTGGTTGAAGTCAAGCAAAGCATGGACCTGTCACGGGTCGCCGCGCTGGCCGAGATCGACGAAGACGAGCTGTTCCAGCTCAACCCGGCCCTGAAACAACGCACCACCCTGGACGGCCCCCAGCATTTGCTGGTGCCCAGTTCCAAGGCGCAATTGCTCACCAGCACGCTTTCGACGATGAAACCGGAAGAATTGCTGGCAATGCGCCCGAAAAAGCAGGTGTTCGACGAAGTCGAGACCGCGCGGGTTGCCGGTCGCACCCGCAGCTACAAGGTGCGCAACGGCGACAACCTCACGCTGATCGCCAAGGCCAACAAAGTCGATGTGCATGACCTGCAACGCTGGAACAAGCTCAACGGCCAGGCGCTCAAGGTCGGCCAGACCCTGGTGATGCAGGACACCCGCAAGCTGGTGGCGAAGGCTGACAGCAAGAAGCCCGTGCAATACAAGGTCAAGAAAGGCGACTCGCTGTACATCGTCGCCAAGCGCTTCAACGTCGAGATGCAACATCTCAAGCGCTGGAACCCGCGCACCGGCCAGGCGTTGAAGCCGGGGCAGATGCTGGTGGTGTCCGGGCCAAGATAAGCCCGTGTGGGAGCTGGCTTGCCTGCGATAGCATCGGATCGGTATTACTGATACACCGAGGCGTCTGCATCGCAGGCAAGCCAGCTCCCACATTTGATCACCACCTGCCTTGATACAGCGCCAGGCCTTGATCTGCGCCTCCAACGACCTTTTTCCAACCGGAACAAGCTGTTACTGTACCGATCATAAAGCCCAAGCCGCCTGGATCGGATCTCTGACTTGAAGCGTCCCCTACTTCTACTAATAAGTCTGGCCTTGAGCTTTGCTGCGAACGCGACGATCACCGAGAGCCACGGTTATACGCAGTTCGGCAGGCTCAAGTACCCGGCCAAATTCACCCACTTCGATTGGGTAAACCCCGCAGCGCCGAAAGGCGGGACATTGCGGGTGATGGCCTTTGGCACTTTCGATACGCTAAACCCCTATACCTTCAAGGGCTCGAGCCCGGTCTCAACCCCCAATTTCCTGCAATACGGCGTCAATGAGCTGAACGAGCCATTGATGGTCGGCACCGGCCAGTACGCACCGTCCGGCGACGAACCCACCTCCAGCTATGGGCTGATCGCCCAGTCGGTGGAGTACAGCGAGGACCGCAGTTGGGTGGTGTTCAACCTGCGCCCGCAGGCGCGCTTCCACGATGGCAAGCCGATCACCGCCTATGACGTGGCGTTCTCCTATCGCACCCTGCTGACCGAAGGCCACCCGCAGTACCGCACCAACCTGCAGGAAGTGGCGCGGGTCGATATCCTCAACCGTCACCGCATCCGTTTTGTGTTCAAGCGCGCCGGCAACCCACTGCTGATCCTGCGCCTGGGCGAGCTGCCGGTATTGCCCCAGCACTATTGGAAAAACCGCGACTTCAAGGCAACCACCTTCGAACCGCCGCTGGGCAGCGGCCCGTACCGCATCAGCAAGGTCACCCCCGGCCGGCAATTGGTGTTCGAACGGGTCAAGGACTATTGGGGCAAAGACCTGCCGGTCAACCAGGGCTTCTATAATTACAACAAGGTCGAAGTGGAGTTCTATCGCGACAGCGACGTGGCCTTCGAAGCCTTCAAGGCCGGCGAATTCGATATCTACATCGAGCACCAGGCCAAGAACTGGGCCAACGGCTACAACTTCCCGGCGGTAAACCGGGGCGAGGTGATCAAGGCGCAAATTGCCCACCAGATCCCGACCCAAAGCCAGGGTCTGTTCATGAACACCCGACGGCCGGCCTTCAGCCAGACCAAGGTGCGCGAAGCGATGGGGCTGATGTTCGACTTCGAGTGGACCAACGGCACCCTGTTCAGCGGTGCCTACAAACGTACCCTGAGCTACTACCCCAACAGCGAATTTTCAGCGACCGGCCTGCCGGTGGGCCATGAATGGCTGATGCTTTCACCTTACCGCGAACAGTTGCCGGCACCATTGTTCACCCAAGCCTTCAGCCTACCGCGCACCGATGGCCGCGGCATCCCCCGCGAGACCCTGCGCCGCGCCCTCGCCCTGCTTGGCGAAGCCGGCTGGAAGTTGTCCGGGCAACGCCTGCTGAACAAGGAGGGGCAACCGCTGCGCTTCGAGATCCTGCTGGTCAACCCGAACCTGGAGCGCATCCTGCAGCCCTATGTCGAGAACCTGATCAGCATCGGTATCGATGCGCGCCTGCGCACCGTCGACCGCGCCCAGTACAAACAGCGCCTGGATCAATTCGACTTCGACATGATCCTGATTACCCTCAACCAGACCCTCAGCCCGGGCCTGGAGCAGTGGCAGTATTTCCACTCCAGCCAGGCCGCGATCAAGGGCAGCAAGAACTACGCAGGCATCGCCAACCCGATTGTCGATCACTTGCTCGAACAACTGCTGGCGGCGCAAACCCGCGAAGAACAACTGGCCGCCGGCCGCGCCCTGGACCGGGTGCTGCTGTGGCAGCACTACAGCATTCCCAACTGGTACCTCAATTATCATCGCCTGGCGTACCGCAACCGGTTCGCCTTTGTCACCACGCCGCCCTATAGCCTGGGCCTGAGCGCATGGTGGCTGAAAGCCTCGGAGAAAGCCCAATGATGCATCTGCGCAACGCACTGCTTGGCAGCCTGTTGCTGTGCACTGCGGCCCAGGCCGCTCCGCAACATGCGCTGACGCTGTACAACGAACCGCCCAAGTACCCTGCCGACTTCAAGCACTTCGACTACGTCAACCCGGACGCGCCCAAGGGTGGCACCTTCCGCGAGTCGGCCATGGGCGGCTTCGACAGCCTCAACCCATGGATCAGCAAGGGCGTGCCGGCCGACAACATCGGCCTGATCTACGACACCCTGGCCATGCAAAGCCTCGACGAGCCGATCACCGAATACGGACTGGTCGCCGGCAAGATCGAAAAGGCCCCGGACAACAGTTGGGTGCGCTTCTATCTGCGCCCCGAAGCGCGTTTCCATGATGGCCACCCGATCCGCGCCGAAGACGTGGTGTTTTCCTTTCAGGAACTGATCAAGGAAGGTTCGCCGATCTACCGCACGTACTATGCCGACGTCGACGAAGTGATCGCCGAAGACCCGCTGAAGGTGCTGTTCAAGTTCAAGCGTACCAACAACCGCGAATTGCCGTTGATCCTCGGCCAGTTGCCGGTATTGCCCAAGCATTGGTGGGCCACCCGTGATTTCGCCAAGGGCAACCTCGAAATACCGCTGGGCAGCGGGCCGTACAAGGTGGCCGAGGTCAAGCCTGGGCGCATGATCCGCTACGAGCGGGTCAAGGACTACTGGGCCAAGGACCTGCCGGTCACCAAAGGCTTCTACAACTTCGATAACCGCATCACTGACTATTACCGTGACAGCACCGTGTCCCTCGAAGCCTTGAAGGCCGGGCAGTTCGATTACTGGCAGGAATTCAGCGCCAAGAACTGGGCCAACGCCTACAACATCCCGGCAGTGGCCGAAGGTCGCTTGATCAAGGAAGAAATCCCCAACGGCAACCCGACCGGGATGCAGGGTTTTGTGTTCAATATGCGCAAGCCGATGTTCCAGGACGTACGCGTGCGCAAGGCTATCAGCCTGTTGCTGGATTTCGAGTGGAGCAACAAACAGCTGTTCAACGGTGCCTATACGCGCACCCGCAGTTACTTCGAAAACTCCGAGATGGCTGCCACCGGCCTGCCCGGCCCGGATGAGCTGAAGATCCTCGAGCCGCTACGCGACAAGATCCCACCCGAAGTCTTCACCCAGGCCTTCGAGCCGTCCAAGACCGACGGCAGCGGCATGATCCGCGCTCAGCAGCGCGAGGCTTACCAGCTGCTGCAGGAAGCCGGCTGGCGCATCAAGGACGACAAGATGGTCGACACCGACGGCAAACCGGTGGTGATCGAATTCCTGCTGGCGCAGACCGAGTTCGAGCGCATCCTCCTGCCGTTCAAGCGCAACCTGGCCGACCTGGGCATTGACCTGGTTATCCGCCGGGTGGACGTCTCGCAGTTCATCAACCGTATCCGCTCGCGAGACTTCGACATGCTGGTGGGCAGTTTCCCGCAGTCCACCTCGCCGGGTAACGAGCAACGCGAGTTCTGGAAATCCTCCAGCGCCGACAAACCCGGCAGCCGCAACTACATGGGCCTCAAGGATCCGGCCGTCGACCAACTGGTGGAACAGTTGATCGACGCCGACTCACGCAAAAGCCTGGTGGCCCATGCCAAGGCGCTGGATCGGGTGCTGCAGTTCGGCTACTACGTGATTCCCAACTGGCACATCAAGACCTTCCGCGTGGCGTACTGGGATCACCTGGGCCATCCGAAAGTCCCGCCACGCTACGACGTCGGCACCGCCACCTGGTGGGCAAAGCCCGACGTAAAACCTGCGGTCACGCTGGACACACGCACAGAAACGAGCGCCGATTCGGCGAGCGGAGGCGATTGAATGCTGGCCTATATTGTTCGCCGTCTGTTGCTGATCATCCCCACGCTGTTCGGGATCTTGCTGATCAACTTTTTGATCATCCAGGCCGCCCCCGGTGGCCCGGTGGAACAGATGATCGCCAAGCTCGAAGGCTTTGAGGGCGCCACCAGCCGTATCGCCGGCGGCGGCGCCGAGGTATCGGTGGCCGGTTCCAGCAGCTACCGTGGCGCCCAGGGCCTGGACCCGGCGCTGATCAAGGAAATCGAAAAGATGTACGGCTTCGACAAATCGGCGCCGGAACGCTTGTGGATCATGGTCAAGAACTACGCGCAACTGGATTTTGGCGACAGCTTTTTCCGTGACGCCAAGGTTATCGACCTGATCAAGGAAAAGATGCCGGTGTCCATCTCCCTCGGGTTGTGGAGCACGCTGATCATGTACCTGGTGTCGATTCCGCTGGGCATCGCCAAGGCCACGCGTCACGGCAGCCATTTCGACGTGTGGACCAGCTCGGCAATCATCGTCGGCTATGCGATCCCGGCCTTCCTGTTTGCGATCCTGTTGATCGTGGTGTTTGCCGGCGGCAGTTACTTTGACTGGTTCCCCCTGCGTGGGCTGACGTCGAACAACTTCGACGAGCTGAGCTGGGGCGGCAAGATCCTCGACTATTTCTGGCACCTGGCGCTGCCCATCACGGCATTGGTGATCGGCAACTTTGCCACCATGACCCTGCTGACCAAGAACAGCTTCCTCGATGAAATCAACAAGCAGTACGTGGTCACCGCCAAAGCCAAGGGCCTGACCAACCATCGCGTGCTGTACGGCCATGTATTTCGCAACGCGATGCTGCTGGTGATCGCCGGCTTCCCGTCGGCATTCATCGGGATTTTCTTCACCGGCTCCTTGCTGGTGGAGGTGATTTTCTCCCTCGACGGCCTGGGCCTGATGAGCTTTGAAGCCGCGATCAACCGCGATTACCCGGTGGTGTTCGGCACATTGTTTATCTTCACCCTGCTGGGGCTGATCGTGAAGCTGATCGGCGACCTCACCTACACCCTGGTCGATCCGCGTATCGACTTTTCCAGCCGGGAGCATTGAGATGAATCTGTCCCCCCTCAATCGCCGTCGGTTCGAACGGTTCAAGGCCAACAAGCGTGGCTGGTGGTCGCTGTGGCTGTTTTTGCTGCTGTTCGGGCTGAGCCTGGGCGCCGAGCTGATCGCCAATGACAAGCCGCTGGTGGTGCACTACGACGACGGCTGGTACTTCCCGGCGCTCAAGCGCTACCCGGAGACCACCTTTGGCGGCGAATTCCCGCTGGAGGCCAACTACAAGAGCCCGTATATCCAGGAACTGCTCAAGGCCAAGGACGCCTGGACCTTGTGGGCGCCGATCCCGTTCAGTTACCAGAGCATCAACTACGACCTCAAGGTGCCGGCGCCGGCGCCGCCCTCGAGCGTCAACCTGCTGGGCACCGATGATCAGGGCCGCGATGTGCTGGCTCGGGTGATCTACGGCTTTCGCGTGTCGGTGCTGTTTGCCCTGACCCTCACCGTCCTGAGCTCGATCATTGGCGTGATCGCCGGGGCCTTGCAGGGTTTCTACGGCGGCTGGGTCGACCTGGCCGGGCAGCGCTTCCTGGAGATCTGGTCCGGGCTGCCGGTGCTGTACCTGCTGATCATTCTTGCCAGCTTCGTGCAGCCCAACTTCTGGTGGCTGCTGGGGATCATGCTGCTGTTCTCCTGGATGAGCCTGGTGGACGTGGTGCGCGCCGAATTCCTGCGCGGGCGCAACCTGGAATACGTGCGCGCCGCCAGGGCCCTGGGCATGCAGAACGGCGCAATCATGTTCCGGCATATCCTGCCCAACGCCATGGTCTCGACCATGACCTTCATGCCGTTCATCCTCACCGGCGCCATCGGTACCCTGACCGCCCTGGACTTCCTCGGCTTTGGCCTGCCGGCCGGTTCGCCGTCGCTGGGGGAACTGGTGGCCCAGGGCAAATCCAATCTGCAAGCGCCGTGGTTGGGCATGAGTGCCTTCGCCGTGCTGGCGATCATGTTGAGCTTGCTGGTGTTTATCGGCGAGTCCGCTCGCGATGCCTTTGACCCGAGGAAATGAGATGAATCAGGACAATCTGATCGAAATCCGCGACCTCAGCGTCGAGTTCGTCACAGGCGAGCATCACCATCGCGTGGTCAACAACGTCAGCTTCGATATCAAGCGCGGCGAAACCATTGCGCTGGTAGGTGAAAGCGGCTCGGGCAAATCGGTGACCGCGCACTCGATCCTGCGCTTGCTGCCCTACCCGTTGGCGCGGCATCCCTCCGGCACCATCCACTATGCCGGGCAAGACTTGCTGACGCTCAAGGAAAAAACCATCCGCCACATTCGCGGCAACCGCATCGCGATGATCTTCCAGGAGCCGATGACCTCGCTGAACCCGTTGCACAACATCGAGAAGCAGATCAACGAGGTGCTGGGCCTGCACAAGGGACTCACCGGCAAGGTTGCCACCCGCCGTACCCTGGAGTTGCTGGAACTGGTGGGCATTCCCGAGCCGCACAAGCGCCTCAAGGCCCTGCCCCACGAATTGTCCGGCGGCCAGCGCCAGCGGGTGATGATCGCCATGGCGTTGGCCAATGAGCCCGAATTGCTCATCGCCGACGAACCCACCACCGCGCTCGACGTGACAGTGCAGTTGAAGATCCTGGAATTGCTCAAGGAGTTGCAGGCGCGGCTGGGCATGGCGCTGCTGCTGATCAGCCATGACTTGAACCTGGTGCGGCGTATCGCCCATCGCGTGTGCGTGATGCAAAAGGGTTGCATCGTTGAGCAGGCCGACTGCGAGACGCTGTTCCAGTCGCCCCGGCACCCGTACACCCAGGAACTGTTGGCCGCCGAACCCAGCGGCGGGCCGGCGGCCAATGAAGTCGGGCCACCGCTGCTGGAGGTCGATGACCTGAAGGTGTGGTTCCCGATCAAGAAGGGCTTTTTGCGCAACACCGTCGATTACGTCAAGGCAGTGGACGGCATCAACTTCAGCCTGCCCCAGGGCCAAACCCTGGGCATCGTCGGCGAAAGCGGCTCGGGCAAATCCACCCTGGGCCTGGCGATCCTGCGCCTGATCGGCAGCAAGGGCGGTATTCGCTTCGAAGGCCAGCAACTGGACCAACTGACCCAGCAACAGGTGCGCCCGTTGCGCCGTGAAATGCAGGTGGTGTTCCAGGACCCGTTCGGCAGCCTGAGCCCGCGCATGTGCGTCAGCGAGATCGTCGGTGAAGGCCTGCGCATTCATAAAATGGGCACGCCGGCCGAGCAGGAAACCGCGATCATCGCAGCGCTCAAGGAAGTGGGCCTCGACCCGGAATCCCGGCACCGCTACCCCCACGAATTCTCCGGCGGCCAGCGCCAGCGCATCGCCATCGCCCGCGCGCTGGTGCTCAAGCCACGTCTGATCCTGCTCGACGAACCCACCTCGGCCCTGGACCGCACAGTGCAACGCCAGGTGGTGGAACTGCTGCGCAGCTTGCAGGCCAAGTACAACCTGACTTATCTGTTTATCAGCCATGACCTGGCGGTGGTAAAGGCGCTGAGCCACCAGTTGATGGTGGTCAAACAAGGGCAGGTGGTGGAGCAAGGTGATGCCCGGGCAATTTTTGCCGATCCGCAGCATGTTTATACTCGGCAATTGCTGAAAGCGGCTTTCCTGGAGCCGGCGTGAACCACCCGGCCAGGTTTGGCCCAAGGAGGGCGTGCCCATGACCGCGTCTACCGCTCCGCTGTTCTGGCGGGATCCCGCGCTGCCGTTCATCGAAGCGCGGACCATTGTCGACGGACGCAAGGTGACTTACACCCGCCACGCTCACGAGCATTTTTCCATCGGTGCGATCACCGCCGGCAGAAGCTATTACCACTACGGCGCGGACAGGTTCCAGATCAGCGCCGGTACGGTGGTGTTGATGAACCCAGGCGACGTGCACGCCTGCAATCCCATCGACAATGAGCCATGGTCCTACCACATGCTGTACCTCGACACGCCCTGGCTGACGGACTTGCAGCACCAGCTGGGTTTCAGCACTGAGCAGGGTTACCGGCCATTCGGCACGCCCTACACGCAGGACACGGTGCTGTACGACGGCCTGCTGGAGCTGTATCGGATACTGGTGGATGAACAGGCCGAGCACCTGCAAAAACAGAGTGCGCTGGTGAGTTACTTCACCGAGGTGCAGCAGCGCCTGAACCCCTCCGACACCCCGATGCGCGAGGTCAACCACAAGCTGGAGCGCGCCGCGCAGTACATCCGCGAGCACTGCACCCAGGCGCTGAAACTCGAAGACATCTGCCTGGCCGCCGGGCTGTCGCCGTCGTACCTGATCCGCGCGTTCAAGCAATATTACGGGCTCACGCCGCATGCGTTCCTGGTCAACCAGCGTATCCAGTTTGCCCGCACGCAATTGCGCCAGGGCGAACTGATCGCCGATGTGGCCCTGGCCGCAGGTTTCGCCGACCAGGCGCACTTCCAACGCACCTTCAAACAACATGTTGCCGCCACGCCGGGGCAATACCGCGAACGGCTCACGCCATCAGCAAATAACCCACACTGGCCACCAGCAACGCGGCCATCGAACGGTTGAACAGCCGCACGCCACGCGGGTTGCTCAGGTAGCGGCGCAGGAACGTGCCGGCATAGGCCCAGCAGGCCACCGACAGGTAGCAGATCACCAGGTAGATCGCCGCGAACAGCCACACTTGTGCGGCGTCGCCTTCCGCGACAAACAACCCCATGCCCGCCACGCAGGCCAGCCACGCCTTGGGGTTGAGCCACTGCATGATCGCGCCGTAGAGCATCGATGGCGCGGTGGCCGTACCCTCGGCATCCAGTCGGCCGTCGTCCGCTGCCAGTTTCCAGGCCATGTACAGCAGGAAGGCCACGCCGCCCCACTGAATCAACTGGGTCAATAATGGCCAGCGCACCAGCACTTCATGCAAGCCCAGGCCAATCAGCACCAGCAGCAACGTAAAGCCCACGGCGGCACCGAACACGTGTTTCTGGCTGGCAACGAAGCCGAAGCGCGCCCCCGAGCTCAGCGCCACCACATTGACCGGGCCCGGTGTGATGGACGTGGCCAGCGCGAAGGCCGCCATGGAAATGGTCAGGCTCATTGCAGTTCCTTTTATCCGAACGAGTAGCGATGGGGCCACAGTACCGGGCCCCTCGACCAGGGTATTGAAGAAAATGCCCCTCAGGTATCTACACGTCTTAAGAAGCTGACGAATCTCTTTGTGGGAGACCTGCTAACCGTTGATCAACGAAACGTGTGCGCCCACCCCGGCGCGCACGCCCTCGGCCACAGCCAGCGCGACGGAGCCGGCGGCGAGGGAAGTATCGCCACAGGCAAACACGCCGGGCACGGAGGTCTGGCGCATGTCATCGGTGTGCAGATAAGCGCCGGTGGGCCCGTCGGCCAGCGCGCAGCCCAGTTGCTCGGCCAATGGGCTGATGCGGGTGCGGGACATGGTGAAGATACCGTCGAGGTTGAACACCCGGCCATCGTCCAATTCCAGGTCGACGCGCTCACCGCTGATGCGCCGTACGGCACCGCTTTGCACGCTCACGCCACGTCGGTCCAACTGCGCCTGTTGCTCGGTATCGGGTATGAACACGCCATTGGTGAACAACGTGGTGGTGCCCCAGTCCGGCAGCATCAATGCGTGGTGCATGGCCAGGGATGACGTCGCCAGGACCCCGATGCGGCCACTGTCCAGCTCGTAGCCGTGGCAGTACGGGCAATGGAACACCCGCTTGCCCCAACGCTCCTTGAGGCCGTCGATGGCCGGCAAGTCGTCGACCACACCCGTGGCGAGAATCAAGCGCTTGCCCTGCAACGTCCCGTTATGTTCGGTGCGAACGCTGAAACCCGGCGCCTGTTCAGCCGTCTGCACGACGCTGTCTTGCAACCAGGTGACCGTTGGATATTCCATCAGTTGGCTACGCCCTGCTGCGGCGATAATCTCCGGCGCCTGGCCGTCCTGGCCAAGAAAGCCGTGGGACGTAGCCGCAAAGCGGTTGCGCCGCTGCCCCGCATCGATCACCAGCACCTGGCGTCGCGCCCGTGCCAATTGCAGGCCAGCCGACAGGCCGGCGTAGCTGCCGCCCACGATAATCACGTCGTACATCATGAGAATGACCCCTGCTGTGTGCCCCCGGTTGTCCGAGCGCCTTCACGACACACCATAAGTTACATAAAAATACCCCGTCAAGGCTCTCGCAACTTTTCGGGTTACGAAGGATACTTTCGAGCGAATCAATCAGAGGCCCAATGATGAGAAACGACACGCGCCTTTCGCGCATGCTCCATGTGCTGATCCATATGGGTCGCCACGAAGAACGCGCGACGTCCGAGACCATCGCGCAGATGCTCGGCACCAACCCGGTGGTAGTGCGGCGCACGCTCGGGCTGCTCAAGGAGAAAGGTTACGTACGCTCGGAAAAGGGCCATCAAGGCGGTTGGCGCCTGGGCAAACCGTTGAGTGAAATCACCTTGCTGGAAATTCACAACGCGCTGGGCACGCCCTCGATATTCGCCATCGGCCTGTCCACCGACCACCCGCAGTGCCTGGTGGAGCAGGCGGTGAACGCCGCGCTCACGGATGCGTTCGAGCAAGCCCAGACGCTGCTGCTGGAGCGCCTGGGCGAGGTCACGTTGGCACAGTTGGCCGAGGATTTTGACGAGCGCTATCGCGTCGCGATGCTGCCCTAGCGTTGCGCGGGAATGCGGATATCGCCGTCACGGCACTGGGTTTTCACGCTGCGCGGGCAGCCGGCGAACGCCAGGTCCTTGGTCAGGCATACGCGCACTTCCGACAGCACCTTGCCTTTGCAGATCACCGCCAGGCCATGATTGCCCATGCGCGGGTTGCTCTCGCGGAACAACGCCTCTATCTCATGGGCTGGCAACGAGGGCGGCGTGTTGAACGGCTGCAGTTGCTGCGGAATGTTCACGACACCGAGCGCCTCGTCGGTTTTTTCCAGGTAGTCCGACGGCTCCAGGCCACTGCAGGTGCCATGCTTGGCCCATTCGTGCCTGAGCAGCGAACGGGTCGGGAACAGTGCAGCGCCTTTTTCGATGTCTTCGCGGCTTAACCGCGACTGCGGCGAGCACGAAGCCGGCCACCCTCCCCGCGCGTATTGCGGCCACAAGCCGTGCAAGACAAAGCCGTAGCCCTTGCCCGAACACTGCTCATTGTCCGGATGAGTCAGGCAGAACGTCGGTGACCATGACAACGACAACACGTAAAAATCGAATTCCCCAGGCGTGCCTTGGCTGCGCGCAGCTGCCATTGCGCTGGTGGCCAGCATCAGCCACAACGCTATCGAGTATTTCATCCGTCTGTTCCTTGGGAAAACAGAAATCCTATCGCGGTTGCCCGGGATGATTGGGGTTACGTTGTAGCACCTTGTCCAGGATCCGATCGGTCTTCAACGCTTCGATCGCCAGTGACGGATGCTCGGCTTCACCACGGATATGCGCGTTCATCGCCAACACGTGGTGCCACTGGATATGCGCATGGCACGGTACGTCCAGCACTTCGTTGGTCTCACCCTCAAGGCGCAGGGGCTGGTCCTCGAATACCGAAAATTGGATGCGCCCGCGGCTGCCGATCAATTCGACCAGGTCTTCACGGCGATCCGCGACAAAGTTCCAGCAGCCCATGCCCATTGCGCCCGAACTGAAGGTCCAGCATGCCGTCACGGCATCCTCGGCCGCATAGCGCCCAGCCTGGCGCGCGGTGAAGCCTGAGACTTCGATGATATCCCCGGCCAGGTACTGGAACAGGTCAAAACCATGGCTGGCCAGGTCGGCAAAGTAACCGCCACCGGCAATGGTCGGGTCCGTACGCCAGTTGGCGGCACTGGCGTCATCGGCGCCAGGCGGCTTGCACAGGGTCCACGTCAGGTGGCGCAGTTCACCGATGCGCCCTTCCCGCAGCCAGTCGCGCACCTGCTGGAAGCGCGGCAGCGAACGGCGGTAATAGGAGACAAACAGATGCAGCCCGGCGCGCTCGAAGGTGCGCTGCATCAATGCGCTCTGCTCGGCATTCAGCGACATGGGCTTCTCGACGCAGCAATGCTTGCCGGCCGCGGCCACCATCAGGCTGTATTCAAGGTGACTGTCAGGCGGCGTGGCGATGTACACGGCGTCCACTTCGGGGTCGTTGATCAGGGCTTGAGCGTCGGTGTAGAAGCGGGCGATGCCGTGGCGTGCTGCATAGTCACGCACCGCGGCCTCGCGACGCCCCATCACCGCCACCAGTGCAGAACCTGGCGCTTTATAGAAAGCCGGTCCACTCTTCACTTCAGTGACACTGCCACAGCCGATCATGCCCCAGCGTACGGTGCTCATCTGCTCTCCTCGTCCTTTTTAGTCAAGCGGGCAGTATCCACATCCCCGCCGGTCAGCGCCATAAGCAGTTAGCATGACAATTGCATTACACTTTTATGACATTCATCCCGCTGCGGGGGCACAGACGATGAAAATACGCGCAACGGTCATCTGCGAGCACGAAGGCAATATCCTCTTCGTGCGCAAAGCCAGATCGAAATGGGCCTTGCCCGGAGGCAAGGTCGAACGCAACGAACGCCCGGTCGGCGCCGCTGAGCGCGAGCTGGAAGAAGAAACCGGATTGAACGTGGACGGCTTGCTCTATCTGCAAGAGTTGAAGGCCCGTGACACTGTTCACCACGTCTTCGAAGCGTCAGTGGTGAACATCGCCGAAGCAAAACCCTGCAATGAAATAACCGATTGCCAGTGGCATCCGTATGGCGCCATTGATGAACTGGATACCACGGATGCTACCCGGCACATTGTTAAGTCATTTGTGCGTCGGCTGTAGTTTCTGCGCTCTGCCTGAGCGGCATTCAGCAAGCGGTTCTGTAAATTCCAGGCAAAAAAAATCCCAAGTAGCTGATGGAAACTTGGGATTTAAAAATGCATAAACCGTGGGAGGTGAACGCCCGGTCATAATAACGATAGAAAAAAGGCGTAACAAGATTATTTTAAACCCTTTCGTCGGATTAAAAGCGCCGTAAGTCATTCAATAACCACATGTTTTTTAAGGTCGCGAGTCAGACGAGTGCCACTTTTTGGTGCAACTACCGCCGATACTCCCGCTTATAAACACGGCTGTTAGATCAAGCACAGACCACACTTTATACCTACTGCGCCCTGCTCTTCTCGTAACGCACATCGTGCTCCTCGACCTTACCGACCCTGGTCCAGCCCAGCCGTTGGTAAAACCCGTTGGCGCGGATTTCGTCGCGACCATCGGTGATCAGGAACAGCCTGTCGTGGTGTCCAAACAACGCGGCTTCGGCCACTGCCATCAGTTGGCGGCCCAGTCCCAGGTTTTCATGAGTCGGCAACACGAACATCGCGAATACCTCGCCCTCGGCCAGGTTGACCATGGCAAAGGCGACAGGCCGACCGTCCACTTCGGCGAGCCATACGCAAGGCGCGTCACGAATACTGTCGGCGAGCACTTGCGGCGTGATGCCCAGCGCGGCCATCTGCTCGACACTCAAGTGGTTTTGCACCACCGAGGTGCGGATGTGAAACAGCGTGTCGACATCGTCCTGTGTCGCCGCGCGAATGAGCGTTTGCATACTGGCCTCCGTTGGAAGACGCAATTGTAGGTAACTACACACGCGGTGAATGTGGTGGATTTGTAAGCGCCTACAAGGTCGAACCATGTTGGACAGGCTTGCGCACATTTGCGCCGGCCGTTGCCCGTCAGGTCATTTACGCGCAACTTTATAGCGCACGCAATCTTGATAGAAACTCTGACGAATGGCCTCGGGCTTGAGCCGTGAGCGGCTGTCGTAGGTCTGTTCGGTAATGCCCATGGCCATCATCCGCATCCAGGATTTGTTGAACTTGATCGTCTGGATCTTCTGCCGCGCGGCGTACAGCGACACCCCCGACAGTTTGAGTTCCTGGGCCCTGGCCGCGGTGCCGGCGCCCCAACTGCACATGTACTTGTCACCCTCGCGCAGCTCCCGTGCCTGCACGGCAGCCGCGCCGCCGGCCAGGGAGCAGGCGATCAGCATGATTCCAACGTTGCGCATGTGTATCCCTACCCTAACCACCTGAAAATAAACGTGATTCTGGCGAGGATTTGGTTACAAAGGGGCCATTAAAATGCCTTATCGGTTGGCTGTCACCATTGGTAGGTGGCGCTGGCCTGTACGGTGCGCTGTGAGCCGTACCAGCACCATGAGTAGGAAAGGCACGAAGCCACATACTCTTTATTCGCCAGGTTGGTGGCGTTCAATGCCAGGCGCAGATTGTCCTGAGGGTTGGCAATGTTCGGGATGTCATAGTGCACCGCTGCATCGAACAGCGTGTAGCCCGGTACTTTCAAGGTGTTGGCCGGATCGCCCCAGGACGAACCGACATAACGTGCACCGGCACCCACGCCAAAACCTTTGAGCTGGCCGTCATGGAAGGTGTAGTCCGCCCAGGCCGAGGCGGTGTGACGAGGTAGACCATAGGTGGTGGTACCTTTGACCGGGATCGCCGGGCCTACGCCCCCATCGGTGATCGGCGCGTACTGCACCGTACTGTTGGACTTGCTCGCGCGGTTATCCAGGTAAGCGTAGGCCGCCGTGATGTCCAGGTTGTCGTTGAGGCTGGCCTTGCCTTCCAGCTCGAAGCCACGGGACTGTTGTTCGCCGTCCTGAATGTTGCAGCGGCCGCTGCCACACAGATGGGTCGGGTCCGGATCCAGGGTCGGTACGTTGGTTTGGCGCAGGTCGAAAATGGCAGCCGTAATAAAGCTATTGCTGCCCGGCGGCTGGTACTTGATGCCGATCTCGTACTGCTTGCCTTCGGTCGGTTTGAACACCGAGCCGCCGTAACCTGTGCCCGACTGCGGGTTGAACGACTCCGCATAGCTGGCATAAGGCGCCAGGCCATTCTCGAACAGGTAGACCAACCCTACACGGCCGGTAAACGCCTCGCTGTCCAGGGAAGATTTACTTTTGGCGCCGGTTTTGATGGTTTTGGTGGTGGCATCGGTACTCGCCCAATCATAGCGACCGCCGAGCAACAGCACCCACTTGTCCCACTTCATTTGTTCCTGCAAGTAGACCCCGGTCTGCTCGCTGCGCGAGGTGGCGTCAGTACTGAACGCCGGCGTCACCACGGGCGCACCGTAAACCGGATCGAAGATATCCAGGTTCGGTCCCTTGTCGTAACCCGCCTTGGTGTCGGTGCTGGTGTTTTGGTAATCGAGGCCCATCAACAGCGTGTGTTGCAAGGGCCCGGTGTCGAATTTGGCTTGTACCTGGTTGTCGAGGGTATAGGCATCCATGTCGACATCGGTGGCGATGGTCGAGCGGTTCGACGTGCGATAATCAGCCTGCAAGTTGCTGTTGTAGATGCTGCGGTAAATGCCCTCGGCACGCAGGTAACGTGCGTTCTGGCGTACGGTCCAGACATCGTTGAAGTGATGTTCGAAAGCGTAGCCGAGGGAGTAATACTCGCGGTCACTTTTCTCGAAATTCTTTTCGCCGTCGTAGAAATCCACATCAATCTTGCGCCCGGTCGGGCTATGCAACACCGACCCCCAGGCCGGCACCGAACCGTAGGACGCGCCCTTGGGGTCCTTCTGGAAATGCCCGAGCAAGGTCAGCGACGTGGCGTCGTCCGGGCGCCAGGTGAAAGCGCTGGACAGCGACTGGCGGCGCGTCTCGGTGTGTTCCACCTGACCATCGGCATCGTCGAAAAGTCCAGCCACGCGGTAGGAATACACGCCCTGATCATCCAGCGGACCACTCAAGTCGAAGGTCGTACGTTTCTTGTTGAAGGTGCCGTATTCCACGCCCACTTCATGAAACGGTGTGTCCAGCGGGCGCTTGGTGACCATATTGATCACCCCGCTAGGCGTGCCCTGGCCGTACAGCACCGAGGCCGGGCCGCGCAGCACTTCGACACGCTCCAGGTCAAACGCATCCTTTTGAGGCAAGGCGTCACGGCTTGATGGCATGCGCAGGCCGTCAAGGTAGGTGGCGGGGGAGAAACCCCGGATGGTCAGTTGGTCAAGCCGCGACGCGGTGGCGCCACGGGTCTCCGGGACCACGGCGGCGCTGTAGCGCAGGATCTGGTTGAGGCTCTCGGCGTTCTGTGCGCGCATCTGGTCTTTGGTGACGATCGAGATCGACTGCGGAGTTTCGATCAGCGCGGTGTCGGTCTTGGTGCCCGACAAGCTGCGCGTGGCCACATAACCGGACACCGGCCCGGTCGGGCTCTCGGCCTGGTACGCGCCGCTGATGGTGGTGGCCTGCAGTTCCATCGCCCCGCCGTTATCCGCAATGGCTTCCAGGCGATAGCGGTCGGTGGCGATCTTCAAGGCTTGCAGGCCGCTGCCGGCGAGCAATTGATTGAGTGCGGCCTCGGTGTCGTATTGCCCGTTCAAACCGTTGCTGCGCTTGCCCCGCGCCAGGCTTGCATCGAAGGCCAGCACCAGGCCCGCCTGTTCGGCCAGGCTATTGAGCGCCTGGCTCAGGTCACCGGCGGCAATCGAGAAACCGCGCACGGTGCTCTCTTCAGCGAAGGAATTCTGAACAGCCAGCAACGGCACAGCGGCAAAAGCCATCGCCACAGACAAAGCCAGTGGATGCAAGGGACGAGCAAGGCGCGACATGGGAAATCCTGCGTAATAGGGGTTCTATTAACCATGACGGCCATGTCCGGAAATCGGGCAAGGATGAGAGCGATTTTTATTTGAGAGTGATTGCTGCAATCAGCTTTGTCGCTTTTGTGTGTGGCTTTTCGGGTGGGTTTTTCGTGTTTTTTTCCCGTACGTAGTCGGCCCATTCTGAATTTATCAACCGTTCATCCAGCCGCTTTTTGCTGCGGCATGCTCCGACGCCTTGTCCCTCGTCGAGACGTCACGGATGACCCACGCTGGCCACATTGCCCTTATCGAATTTGAGCTGGATGGCTTTCATCAGAGCCTGGAGGTTTATCGCCAGCAGATGAACGCCTGGTATTCCCGTGCGCTGGATTCGGTGAGTCATGGGTTGGATATGCCGTCGTTACTGGGGATGGACCGGGTGTTGCGGGCGGGGGATTCGCTGCGCTCCGTGAGTATTTCCGACTCTGAATTTTCCACCGTGGCCCAGTGTCCCGTGGGCGGTGAGCTGAAGATCCAGAGCCTGTTTGAATCGGTGTATGACGTGCCGATCGGCAACATCCCAGCTGAGGTGATCGGACTGGATGACGGCAGTTCCACCCTGATCATGCTGGATGAACAGGGCAAAGGCTCGCACTACTGCGCGGCGGGCGGACGCTATCAGGTGCGGGTGCAGGGTGCAGTTTCCGAGGAGCAGGTGGACGCGCTGTTTTTGCCTCCTACGCCGGGCTGATGGGAGATCTGGAGCGCTGGCTTCGGTCGCAGTGGTCTGGTTTCAAGCCCCATTGGGAGCGCTCGACCGCCAGCGCGATTGGCAGCGGCGTGTTGGCGGGCAGTTGGGCCGCGATCCGCGATGTGTGGGACAGCATCAAGCTGGTGCAGGCGATTCTTGAAGACCCGCTGAAATTCGTCGAGCAGTTGGGTGATCAGGCCGCCCAGTTGGCGCGGATAGCGATTGATGCGCCCAAGGTCATGGAACAGGCGATGTTGCTGGCCAGCGATGAGGCGGCGCTGTTCCTGATGGTGCGCACGGCGATGATCTGGTTAGACGCGTTGCCGCCCAGTGAGATCGCCGAGGTGGCCGCCGGGTTTGTGGTGTCGTTGCTGATTGACCTGGTGATTGGCGCGGTGTTGACCATCGCCTTGCCGGCGGCGGGCGTGGCGTATTTGAGCTTGCGGTTGGCCAAGTATGGCGCACGGATTCTTGAGGCTGCAGTGGGCTTTGTTAAGGGGCTTTTAGGGATTCTGACGCAGTTCATGCAGGCAGTGGATCGCTACAAGGCCGTCGCGGTGCGCGGGGTGGTTGGCGGGCTGAAGCAAGGCACGCTGCAGATGCGCTGGAAGGCGCGGCAGAACGCGGTGCTGAAGCAGACAGAGCATGTCGACGATGCGCCTGCGGTGGCGAAGAACCCGGCGGGAGATGCGGCCACTTCCGCGAATAAAACCGCCACCAACGGTTGCCCCGTGTCGATGGTCACGGGCGAGGAATTACTGACGCTGACCGATGGCGCTCTGGACGGGATTTTGCCGTTCGAGTGGGCCCGGTTGTACCGCACCAGTGCGGTGGAAGTGGACTGCGGGTTGGGGTTTGGCTGGAGTCATTCTTTAGCGCATCGGCTGAGTGTTTCCGGTGATTCGGTGGTGTGGACGGATCATGAGAATCGGTCGACTGCCCTGCCCTTGCCGACCGTGGCTCGGCCAGCAATTACCAACAGCCTGGCGGAAGCTGCGATCTATTTGGGGGCTTTGCCAGGTGAGTTGGTGCTGGCCCAGGCATCGCGCTTCTATCACTTTCGCGATGGCGTGCTGTTCTCGATCAGCGATGCGTATGACAACCGGCTGCGGATTTCCCGGGACTTTTTGGGGCGTATTGAGCGGGTTGATAACGGCGTTGGGCGGTCGCTGTTGCTGCGCTATGCGTCGGGCCGCATCGTTGCGGTGGATTACCAGATTGAGCGCGCGGTCGACGAGGGTCCGTTTGTCTGGGTGACGGAGCAGAACGTTGTTTCCTACACCTATGACGATCTAGGACGGTTGGTTTCGGCGACCAATGCGGTAGGCGAAAGCGAGGTTTATCGGTACGACGAGCAGCACGTCATTCTTGAGCGTGGGCTGGCCGGTGGCGCGAGTTTTTACTGGGAGTGGGAAAGGTCTGGCAAGGCGGCGCGGTGTGTTCGGCATTGGGCCAGCTTTTCGCAGATGGACACGCGGTATGTCTGGGATGACAACGGCAGTGTCACAGTTTTTAACGCCGATGGAAGCCAGGAAGTCTATGCGCATGACCAGCGGGCGCGGCTGGTACAGCGGGTGGACCCGGATGGCGCCCAGCACTTCAAATCCTACGACGACAAAGGCCGGCTGACGGTTGAGCAGGACCCGCTCGGGGCGATCACCGCGTATCAGTACGACGAAGCCGGGCGCTTGGTGGCGTTGTTTCCGGGGGACGATGAGCCGACGACCTACGAACATGACAACGGTTTCGTACGGGTTGTGCGGCGTGGTGAAGCGGTCTGGAAATACGAGCGTAATGATCAGGGCGACGTAACGCGCAGGACCGATCCTGACGGCAACTCCACGGACTACAGCTACAACAAATACGGACAACTGACCCAGGTCCGGTACCCGGATCACAGCTGGCATCGCTTGGTATGGAATGCGCGCGGGCAGTTGCTTGAAGAGCAACTGCCGAATGGCGGAATCAAGCGTTATCGCTATGACGATCTAGGCCGGCAGATTGCGCGCGAAGATGAACGCAGCGCGCTGACGCAGTATCAATGGGATGCAGCAGGCCGCTTGCTGAAACTGACTCAGCCCGGTGGCGCCACACGGGAATACAGCTACAACCCCTACGGAAAAATCACCTCCGAACGCGACGAACTGGGCCGGGTTACCCGCTACGAATACGCCGACGGCCTACACCTGATCAGCCGCCGCATCAACGCCGACGGCACCCAGGTCAACTACCGCTATAACAACGCGCGGTTACTGCTGACCGAAATCGAAAACGAAGTCGGCGAAACCTACCGACTCCAGTACCACAACAACGGCCTGATCCAGCAGGAAATCGGCTTTGACGGCCAGCGCACCGCCTACGTCTACGACCTCAACGGCAACCTGCAGGAAAAAACCGAACACGGCGACGACGGCAGTCAGCTAATCACCCGCTACGAACGCGACCCTGCCGGGCGCCTCGTCAGAAAAACCCTGCCCGACGGCAACATCATCGATTACGCCTACGACCGCCAAGGCAATCTCCTCAGCGTCGACGACGGCCATTGGTTTTTAGCCTACGAATACGACCCACAAAACCGCCTCACCGCCGAACACCAAGGCTGGGGCACCTTGCGCTACGGCTACGACGCCTGCGGCCAGCTCCAAAACCTGCGCCTGCCCGACAACAACCGCGTCACCTTTAACCACGACAAGGGCGGCCACCTCGCCACCGTAGAACTGAACGGTGAACTGCTCACCTCACACCTGTTCAAAGCCGGCCAGGAACACCAACGCCAACAAGGCCAACTGATCAGTCGCTACCACTACGACGATCAGCAGCGCCTGCACACCCACGCCATCACTCAACAGGAAAATTACCTTTACGAGCGCCACTACGACTACGACAAATCCGGCAACCTCACCCGCCTGAACGACACCCGCAAAGGCGAACACCGCTACCACTACGACCCACTCAACCGTCTCACCCGCGCCGACCACTCCCAAGGCGAGCACGAACGCTTCGCCCACGACCCGGCCGGCAACCTCCTCATGCAAGACCGCCCCGGCCCCGACATCGTCGCCGGCAACCGCCTGATGATCCAGGGCGACCGCCACTACGACTACGACGCCTTCGGCAACCTCATTGGCGAACGCCGCGGCAAAGGCCATCAACTCGTCACCGAATACCGCTACGACTGCCAACACCGCCTGATCGGCGTCACCCAACCCAACGGAAAAACCGCCAGCTACCGCTACGACCCATTCGGTCGCCGCGTCAGCAAAACCGTCGACGGAAAAACCACCGAGTTCTTCTGGCAAGGCGACAAACTCATCGCCGAACACCACGCCGACCGTCACCGCAGCTACCTCTACGAACCGGACAGCTTCCGCCCGCTGGCGCTGCTGGAAGGTTTCGGCCCAAAAGAAACCAAGCCCTACCACTACCAACTCGACCACTTGGGCACGCCACAGGAACTCACCGCCCCCGACGGCGAAATCGTCTGGTCCGCGCACTACCGCGCCTACGGCGAAATCACCCGCCTTGACGTCAACAAAGTTGAAAACCCACTGCGCTTCCAAGGTCAGTACTTCGATCAGGAAAGCGGCCTGCACCACAACCGCCATCGCTACTACAATCCAGATGTCGGTCGTTACCTGACGCCGGATCCGGTGAAGCTGTCGGGTGGGATCAACACGTACCAGTACGTGCCAAATCCTACGGGGTGGGTGGATCCCCTGGGACTGAACTCCTGCCCCGGGGGAGGCGGTTGTAAGCCCCAAACAAGCGAAGGGCCTCCTACTCAAATAGCCTTTGTGGACGAGGGCCACCCATCCGTCCCCCTCGTCCACGGAGTTGATGCTGAAACTTTAAATCGCACACACAGCATTGAAGGCAAAAGCTCAACCAAACAAGTTGAGAAAATTGCCCGCAGCATGCAAAACAGCGGGTATGACGTAAATACGCCCATTGATGTGGTTGAACATAACGAACAGCGCTATATTATCGACGGGCACCATAGAGCTTCGGCGGCAAGAAGAACACACACACCAGTCACCATACAATTAATCAAAAATCTCGCCCCCTACAAAAGCTCATTTAGCAGCATCCAAGACGTGATAGAAGCCTCAAATAATGTCGGACTTGATAGATTGGATAGACCTAGACGATGAAAAACAAGACACTGGAAAGCTTAATACATGAATATCTAGCACAGGTAAAAGAAGCGACAGACTTACTTGAAAGTTCTTTTGGAACTAAAAACATACTGGGCCTGTGGCGCTCTAAAAGAATTCCACAGCGAGGTTCAGTCACTGACAACGTGACTTATGAGCTACACGGAATTGGTTGCCGTGTTTATTTACCTGAAGCATGTATAGACTTTGACTACGGCCCTGATGATAGAGTCGACGGTTTCGACCTTTGGAGATTATATATGTACGTATGCGAAGTGCCACACAAATACCAAAAATACACCAAAGAAAGCGCTTTGAAACAGGACTTCAACGAATACTTGAAACTGGAAAAAGCTAAGAAAATACCAAACTCCATGTCAAATTTGTACTTTCTTCAGCCGTGACCGCCCCCCTGGCAACAAACAACCCTAAACTCACAACAAAAAAGCAATGCTAAGGCAGAGAATAAAGAATTACTACTAGCGAAGAAGCTGGCGAGAGCTTAAAACAAAAATTATATCTCTCATAAAAATTGGTGGTTATCACCCTGAAACGCCAAAAGCACTAGAAGAATATAGACTATTGATTTTCATCGGCTTTTTCGCCGCCACACTGTTCTAGGCAACCGTCCGCAGGCTGATCTCTCATCATTTGTTGGAACTGATTAAAACAACGATATCACTACATTTCACACCAGAACGGAAAGGAATTTTGGAGGACTATAAATGGCGACGCCACTGACAAAACCGTCCAACCTCACAGCGAACAATATTAAAAAGCACAGGTATTGGCGATCGGCGAACTAATAGAGGAAGAAGTCACGCTACTGATCGATAAAACTGCCGTGACATGCTTTGTCACCAATGCCCTCACGAAATAAAAATAGGGCATCTCTATAATGTCGAGCTTACATTAAACCTAGCCGACGATTATTAGGCTGAAAAAATATTGCCAACCGAGTTGCTAGCTGAGCGGGTGGGTGATGGTTTCTCTTATATGCTCTACGGAACGTTAATCGAAGGGACCTTCCATACCTTTACTCTACTTAACGATGAGGGCATCCTTTATGAACATCCCGCTTTAAACGATTTTTTTATAAAATTATCTGTGGAAAGAATCGATGCAGCCTTCCTGTGATGCATCGGCAACTAACAGCGGATAAGAAATGTATGATTTTTTATCAACTTGAACACCCTCGCGATCAAAAATCGTACAGGCCTTTTTTCTCACTCTTACCTATGAACAACGCCAGACATTTCACCCCCACGCCACCACCAACAATCCCACCCCCAACACCAAACACAACGGCGAATAAACCCACGTATCCAACCGCGCAAACCGCGACCCACTCACCTTCTTGAAAAACCCCACCAATTCCGAATCCCCAATCGCCCTGGCGAACATAACCACCGCAATCACACTGATCCCCCACTGCAACGCGCCATGGGACACCGGTGAAAAGTACAGCCCAGCCCGCAGGCACACCAGCAGTGCGATCCCCACCAGCCCCATCGCCACCAGCAAGGTGCCCAGCGCCGAGGGCTTGAAGGCAGGCCGTGGTCCGTTGGCGAATTCGCCGGGCAGTTGCGGGATGGCGGCGAGGCTGCCGAGTTTGCCGCCGGCGGCCCAATACAGGTGCACCATGCTTATGCCGGTAAAAACCCCGACGATCCATCGTGCGATGACAACGCTCATGGCGGATGTTCCCTGGAAAGGTGCGAAACAGGATAGTCGGCCTGAGATTTTTTGCAGGCATTTCGTCGGCAGCTGATGGTAAAGTGCCGCCCCATGAAACTTGCCCGTGCCGACCGCTCGCTCATTGCCTGGATGCTTTATTGCTGTGTCCTGTTCAATGTGTTCGCCTGCAGTATCGGGCATGGGCAGATGGTCGGGATGCAGCTCAATGGCATCGGCGGCCAGTTTTGTACGGTGGACCCGCGCACCCAGGCGCCCACCCCATCCAACTCCACTGAAGAGAACCTCCCTACGCTGTCCAAGGCGTTTGGGTGTCCGCTGTGCTCCACCGGCGGCATGGGCCCGGCGCTAAGTTCAAGCTTGAATGTGGCGGTGTTGCCCCAGCCCCAGGCGCCACCGCCGGCGGTGGTCCTGGCCGCTGACATCCCTGCCCGCTTCACCTGGCCCACGGCTCATCCGCGCGCGCCGCCTGTTTTCGCCTGATTCCTTCGCTTTCCGATCTGCACTGACCACCGTTTCCGCAAGGAAGTACGGGCGGCTGTGCGTTGTTTTCAAGCCAAGTTTTTCAGGATTCAACCATGAAACATCTACCCCTGTTGGCGGGCCTGTTCGGCTGCCTGCCTGTTTGCGCCTGGGCCCTCGAGTTGGCCCCTACCACCATCGACGGCGAACAAACCGCCGAGCCCGGCCTGGCGCTGGACCAACCCAGCGGCATGGCGTCGCGGTTGGGCTTGAGCGTGCGGGAAACGCCGGCGTCGGTGGCCATTGCCAATCGCAACGACATCGAGCGGCAGGGCGCCAAGACCTTTCGCGATGCGGCCAACACCCTGCCCGGCGTCAACGCCAGCGCACCGCCAGGCTTTGGCGGATTTGTCTCCTATCGTGGCTTTACCAGCAGCCAGATCACCCAGATGTTCAACGGGATCAACGTCGCCACGGGCCTGGCCCGGCCCGTGGATGCCTGGATCTATGATCGGGTGGAACTGGTGGGCGGCCCCTCCTCCTTGATCAATGGCGCAGGCTCAGTGGGCGGCTCGCTCAATTACGTGACCAAGCTGGCCACCCGTGAAGAACAGGCTGGCGAGGGACGACTCACGTACGGTAGCTATGACACCGCCGGCATGGCGTTCGGCGTCAATCATGCACTGACCGAACCCGGCGCCGAGGTGCAGCATTACGCGCGCCTGGATGTGAGCCGCAACACCAACCACAGCTACATCGACCGCGACACGCGTGAGGCCTGGAGCCTGGCGTTCTCCCTGCTCAGTGACCTCACCCCCAACCTCTCCCACACCCTGGCGCTGGAATACCAGGATGAGCACGAAGACAGTCCCTACTGGGGCACGCCGGTGCTGAACCCCAAGGCCGGCGAGTTGAAGATCGACAAGCACAACCGTTTCAACAACTACAACGTCGCCGACGGGCGCTATGAACAACGCACGATCTGGGCGCGCTCGATCATCGACTACCGCATCAACGACAGTACCACCCTGAAAAATACCCTGTACCACTTGGACAGCCAGCGCGATTACCGCAACCTGGAAACCTACCAGTACAACGCAAGCAACAGCGCCGTAAACCGCTCGACCGCCTACCAGGTGCGCCACCAGGGCGAACAGCAGGGCAACCAGTTCGAGCTGCGCCACGATGCCCATGTGTTCGGCCTGTCGACTACCTGGTCCGGCGGTGTCGAGTACAAAGTCAACAGCACCACCAACACTCCGCTGAACGTTCCGGGCAACAGCACGGTGGACCCGAACGCCTTCAACCCCGGCCACTTCTATGACATCCCGCGCACCCGGGAGCGCTTCGGCAAGGACAAGACCAACCAAGTCACCACACGGGCATTGTTCGTAGAAAACCGTCTGGGGCTCACCGACACCTTGTCGCTGCTGACGGGCCTGCGTTATGACGCCATTGACCTGGATGTCACCAACCATCGCACAGTCACAGCGACCAACCCCCGCCACTTCAAACGCAGCTGGCAGCCGGTGACCGGTCGCGTGGGCCTGACCTACCAGTTCATCCCCTCGGCCAACGTGTATGTGCAGTACAGCACCGCCGCCGAGCAACCGAGCACCACGACACAAGTGTTTGATGTCTCGACAGGCAAACAGTGGGAAGTGGGCAGCAAGTTCGATTACCTGGACGGCCTCGGCTCGGCGACAGTTGCCGCCTACAGGATCGAACGCAAGGACTTCGCCGTGACCGATCCGCAGGACCCGACCAACAGTATCCCGGTCGGCGCGCAGTCATCCAAGGGCATCGAATTGGCCAGTTCATTGCGCATCACGCCAAGGCTGTTGGCGCAAGGCAACTTCGCCTGGGTAAACGCCCGGTACGAGGACTTCAACGAGAAAACCGCCACCGGCGCGGTGGTCTCACGCCAAGGCAACACGCCGACCAACGTACCCCGGCGCGTGGGCAACCTGTGGCTGACGTATGAGTTTGCCGAGGATTGGCAAGGGGGTGTGGATGCGCGGTACGTCGCCGAGGTGTATGCGGACAATGCCAACACGCAGACGGTGCCGGCCTACACGCTGTTCGGGACCTTCCTGCGCTATCAGGTGGATTCGCATACCTCGGTGACAGGCCGGGTACGCAACCTGACGAATGAGGTGTATGCCGAGTTTGCCCATGTGTCGCCGGCGTATTACTTGGGGTCGCCAAGGACCTTCGAGCTGGCCATACAGACCCATTTCTAAAATGTGAATACAGTCAATGTGGGAGCTGGCTTGCCTGCGATAGCAGTGGGTCAGCTCCACATGTATTGGCTGAGAGTCCGCTATCGCAGGCAAGCCAGCTCCCACATTTTGGCTCAACTTTATCAGGAAGGTCGGCGTTATTTGAGGCTTGCCTCAACCTTCTGCGCCACATCCTCAGTCAACCAGGCCTTCCACACCTCAGGATGTTCCTTGAGGAACGTCTGCGCGACTTCACGGGGCGGGGTGTGGTGCTCGCTCATCGTGGCCAAGGCTCTGTTCAGCGGCTCAATCGGAAACTCAACTTTCTCGAAGAACTGGGCAATCTGCGGATGCGCCTTCTGAAACGGCGTAGACACCCCGATACTCAGTTTGGATGCCAACGACCGCGTTGGTTTCGGATCAGGATTGTCCGCGTCCGTCAGGGTCTTCCAGGCCTCGGCGTCAAACGGTGGTTCTTCCAGCTGGATCAGCTTGTAGCGCCCCATCAGCGGTGTCGGCGACCAGTAGTAGAACAACACTGGCTTGCCGCGGCGGATCGACGAAGCGATCTCGGCATCCAGGGCCGCGCCCGAGCCACTGCGGAAGTTCACGTAGCTGTCATCCAGGCCGTAGGCCTTGAGCTTCTGTTTGTTGACCACTTCCGAGGTCCATCCGATAGGGCTGTTGAGAAAGCGCCCCTTGCCTGGGGATTCCGGGTCCTTGAATACGTCCTTGTAGCGCGCCAGGTCTTTCACGCTCTTGAGGTCCGGTGCCAGCGGCTTGATGCCTTTGGCGGGGTCGCCCTTGACCACGTATTCCGGCACCCACCAGCCTTCGGTTGCGCCCTTGACCGTATCGCCCAGGCCAATCACCTTGCCTTCAGCCTCGGCCTTGACCCACACCGGACTGCGGCCCGCCCATTCTTCACCGATCACCTGGATGTCGTTCTTCGCCAGGGCGGTTTCCAGGGTAATGGTGGTGCCCGGCAAGGTGTCGGTGGGCAAGTCGTAGCCCTTCTCCACAATCACCCGCAGCACTTCGGTGATCAGGCTGCCGCTTTCCCAGTTCAGGTCGGCAAAATGGACCGGCGCCTCGGCGGCGTTGGCCTGCAGCGTCGTGGCTGAAAGTCCCAGGGCGGCCAGGGACGCAGCCAACAGCATTTTCAATCCTTTCATGCCTTCGCTCCTCGCGTTATCGCAGCCAATGGCAGGCGGCTTTGCTGCGTATGCGCGAAGCCTCTGAGTAGTTAAGTCAACTCAACTGTAGTAGAGGTTCCGCTGAGCGGGTGTTGCGGGTAGTTGATGATTATTCGCTGGCCTTGAAGGTCACCAGTTCACCCTTGCGCCATTTGGCGGCCTTGCCGGTCACGGCCTTCAGGGTTTTGGTCAGGCCCTCCCGCAGCTGCTCATTGGCGGCGAACACCAGCATCACGCTGTGGCCTTCCTTGAACACAATGCCCTGGCCTTCGGCCGAGGACACAAAGGCATAGTCACCCAGGCCATAGACAGTCAACTTGATGTCACGGAACTTCAATTCGAACTTGCCGCCTTCACGACTGGGCAACACCGCTGCGCGCAAGTGATCGCCGACTTTGAGTTCCAGGCGGGGTTTGTCATCGACCACCAACGCCGCTTCGGTGTCGATTTCGGCGATGTAGATGCCTTCCGGCGTCTGCTCGGTGATGTAAACGAAACGGGATTGAAATTGTTTGACCAACTTTGCGCGCAAATCACCCAGCACGAACAACGCGTGCATATCCAGATTACTGACTGCCAAGGAAACGCCCCCACATTGAAAAAAGCGCTGTCCGTCAAAGCGGGCAGCACAAAAAAACGGCCATTACGGCACGGTTACATCATTGATTCATTGGAAAAGCTGAAATAGTTCCCGCTGTCGAGCCCTAAGACTCGTACAGACGTATGCGATGGCCTTGTGCAAGGTCATCAGGCACCACAGGAGATCACAGGTTCACTCGCCCGAGAATACGGACCGACCCACTTCAGAGAATAACCCAGTTAAAAATGCCGTTTTCCGACATGCAAACCCAAATAAATGCGCTGCCATGGAACCGAGCGCTGGCCGCCGACAACAATACTAAAACAGCAACCCCGATCAAAACCACCCAAAACGCAGCAATCCAGTCATACGGATCGATCAAAAGGAGCAGGCCATGCAACGATCAACCTACAACGCTATGTCTTCGCACACCTGTTCATCCTCTCAGGACGACGTTCAATACTACCGCCTGGACGGCTTTGAAGGGTATTCGGATTCGGTTCTTTACCAAGTCGTACCCGCCGGCAGAAACTTCTTCCACATCCGCGAAGTACTCAGCGGCCGCATAAGAGGCTTTCGCAGCGACCATGTCAAGGCCTGTGAACTGGCCAAAAAACTGGAAGCGATGTTGCAGGCGCCTCGTGGCGCAATCGTTTCGTCAGCCCGATAACTTAACTGCGCCGCCGACCCCTAACAACTGCCATACTGGCCCGTCCACTGAAGTGTGTGCCCTGCGGGCAGGCTTCACCAGTGCAGTTATCTCCAAGGGAAGGCTCTACGTGACGGAATTTGATATTGGCGAGTTTTTCATCCATGGCGACGCAAGGGAAGTAGACGGCGAGTTCCAGGCAGTGATCGTAATGCGGGCCAAGCCACCGCTGACCACTGTCACCACCCACCAAGTGGAAAAAGACCGCTGGTTCAAAACCTTCGACGCTGCGGCCCTCGCGGCAAAAGATGCCGCGAAGGCCCTCAAGGCTGCCGTGGATTCCGGCGCGCTGACCTCCTGAGAACCCGATAGAACTCTGCTGCGTCCCAAGCCTCCCATGCAGACACACCTGAACCGCATGGAGAACCAATGGACACCACGACCCCTACGCTTGAAACCCTGTTTGAACAACTGGGCCTGGATTCGAGCCAGGACGCGATTGAGCGGTTCACTGCCGAACACCGCCTGCCGGATGATGTGAAGCTGATCGACGCGCCCTTCTGGACCGAGCAACAAGCGAGCTTCCTGAGGGAGCAATTGCACGTAGACGCCGAGTGGGCGCCGGCGGTCGATGACCTCAATGCACTGCTGCACGAATCTCCAGTCGCCTGACTCGATGCAGGCTGCCTGACGGTTCCAAGCGCTTCCGCGCGCGCCAGGCAGCCCTCCCCCCTTACCGTCCGCCTTTGACGGCCTCGGGCTTATAGCCGAGGCGCAAGCCGCCCCAATGCCGGCCCTTGACCATGATCGGCACCGACAGATCGTGCATCAATTCCCCGGTGTCGCGGGTATAGGTTTGCAGCAAGACGGCCTGTTGATGGCTACCGCAGCGAATCCCGGTGCGGTCTTCGAACTTGCGTTTGGTGCGGTTCTGCACGGCATCCACTTCGGCATCGCCCGTCAGCGCCTGGGAAAACGCCTTGTTGTGCGTCGGCACGTAGCCCTGAGGCGTGCAGGCAATGGCGAACACCAACCCTTCATGCCGTGGCAGCAGCGCCTCCTGAATCGCTGGCAACACCTGATCGGTGTAACCGTCAAAGCGCGTGTGGTATTTGCTCGGACTGGTGTTGGCGATCGGCGTGTAGCTGCGATCGAACAGGTCATCCAGGCTGATGCGGTTCTGTTGCACGTCGGCTTCGAACTGCGCAGCAATTTGGCTCGCACCTTCACGGGCCAGGTCATAGATGCGCTGGTGATAGTCATCCAGCCCGACCTCCGCCAGACGCTCGCTGATGGTTTCGGCCTGGCCCTCCATCTGCACGGCAGCGTCGGCCAGTTGGCGGGTTTGCTGGTCACTGACGGTCAAGTCGCTGCGCATCTGCTCCACGGCATGGAACAGGCTGTCGAGCTGGGTACGATTGGTGTCGGTGCCCTGGGCGATTTCATTCACCTGGCCTTCCACATCCGCCGCCAGGCTGGCGATGTTATGCAGGTGCTCGCCGGCGTGTTCCACCTGCGCCACGCCGGTATTCAGGTCTGCCGAGAGCTGGCGGATCTGCTCGACCACTTGGGCGGTGCGTTGCTGGATATCCGTCACCATCACCCCGACCTCACCCGTGGCTGTCGCCGTACGGCCCGCCAGCCCACGCACCTCGTCCGCCACCACGGCAAACCCGCGCCCATGTTCGCCGGCCCGCGCCGCTTCAATGGCGGCGTTGAGCGCCAGCAGGTTGGTCTGGCTGGCGATGGATTGGATCACCAGGGTCACCCGCTGGATTTCCTCACTGCGTTGGCTCAAGGCTTCGATCAGCTCACGGCTGGCGTTGGCGCGCTGGCTGAGCTGGTGCATGCGCGTGATCGATTGGGCCAGCACTTCGCGACCTTCGATGCTGCGCTGATGGGCCTGGCTGGCAGCCCCAAGGGCCTCGCGGCTGAGCTGGGCGGTGACCTTTTCGGTGCCGATCATGACTTCGGCACTGCCGACAATCTGCTTGGCCGCGCTTAGCTGCGACTGCAAGCGCGCCGCCAGTTGCTTGACCGAATAGGCCACGCCGGCAGCGGACAGTGCGTTGTGGCTGGTGGTATGGGACAGGTCGCGAGTCAACTCGCCGATGGCATCGACCGCGTCGGCAGACGCCACAACAGGCGTACGGCCTGTCAGGCGAGGCAGCCAGATCACCAGCAACGCCAGGGGCAGGCAGAGGTAAAGCGGCAGGCTGGCCAGCGCCAGGCCCAGCAATATCAGCACCAGGGCGGTGCTTTGCGCAAGCGGCGTCAGCCAGTTGGGCAACTTGTGCGCCACCGGTCGCGGTGGCACTGCTGCACCCATCAGAGATCCGTCTCCAGCCATCTTCGTCACCCCGCTGCTTGTCGTTATTGTCGCTGCATTAAACGCCACTATCGGGCCATTATCCATGGGCCTTTAGTGGGGTAGCGTGCAACAGATCAATAGAGCGGTTGTAACGGGTCTTTCCCTGGGGAACCGCGTGCGATCCCCCAGCTTTAACGCATCAGGCTTGGCGCTGGTGCTTGTCGATCTGCTCGTGGCGCTCTTGCGCTTCGATGCAGTACTTGGTGGTCGGGCTGATCAGCAGGCGTTTGAGGCCAATAGGCTCGCCGCTGTCGTCGCACCAGCCAAAGGAGTCTTCCTTGATGCGCTCCAGTGCGCGCTCAAGCTGCGGCAGCATGCGCTGGTCGCGGTCGATGGCATTGACCAGCCAGGTACGCTCTTCTTCAACGGAAGCGGCGTCGGCCGGATCGGCCGGGGTGTCCAGGCTTTCAATGGCGATACGGTTCTGTTCAATGCGCTCGTGGTGTTCCACTTTCATGTCTTGCAGCAACTTCTCGAAAAAAGCGTGCTGTTCGGCATTCATGTAGTCATCCGCCGGCATGGCCAGCAACTTTTCCTTTGTCATTGATTTCTCTATAAAAAATACGTGCATTAAGGCGAATAAGGGAGCGTTCCGGTCGACCTTTGCAGGTCTCGGAAAGGCGCCGTCCATTTCAAGCGCCACCCGGCACTCAATTTACGAGGGGCGGCAGTCTAAGGCCGACTTGAGGGCGCAGCAACTGAAAAGACAGGCAATTTTTCCGAGATAACCCCCAAAAGCACCAGGACGGGCTCGGCGAATGGTTATCGGAGTGCGTTTATAGCAAGAAATTCAGTGTCGTGGAGCTATATAGAAGACAAACGGTTGTTCAATCGGCCAGCACTCCCCTAGGCTGGGGAGTCAAGAACAGCTTGGGGCACTGCGCCGATCCGTTTTTCTGTGGGAGCTGGCTTGCCTGCGATGCCGACACCTCGGTACATCGGGCACACCGAGTTGATGCCATCGCAGGCAAGCCAGCTCCCACATTGAACTCTGAACGACAGATCGCAAATCCCAGTCAGCGCTTGAGCTTGCGCTTGTTGCGGTACTGGTCGATCACCACCGCCACCACGATGATCAGGCCCTTGATGATGTCCTGGATATACGCGTCCACACCGACAAAGGTAAACCCGCTGGCCATCACCCCCAGGATCAGCGCGCCGATCACGGTGCCGGTGATGCGCCCTACCCCGCCCGCCAGGCTTGTGCCGCCAATTACCGCGGCGGCAATCGCGTCCAGTTCATAGGACATGCCCATGCCGGCCTGGCCGGTTGCGGCCCGTGCCGAAGCCACCACGCCCGCCAGGCCGGCGAGCAAACCGGCGATGCTGTAGACGATGATCAGGTGGCGCTTGACGTTGATGCCCGAGGTGCGCGCCGCCTGCATGTTGCCGCCGATGGCGTAGGTGTACTTGCCGTACTTGGTGTAGCGCAGGGCGATATGGAAGATGACCGCCACCACCAGGAAGATGATCACCGGCATCGCGCCATGGCCAATGGCCGTGTAGGAGTCCGAGAGCATGCTCACCGGCTGGCCTTCGGTGTAATAACGCGCCAGGCCACGGGCCGACACCATCATGCCGAGGGTGGCAATGAACGGCGGGATGCCCGTAACGGCGATGATGCTGCCATTGATCGCCCCCGCCAGCAGCCCCACGCCAAGCCCCATCGCCACCGGAATCCACACCGGCAGGTCGGTCAGGCTCGGAAACACCGCCCGGGAAAAGTCAGAGGTCTGCGCCAGGCTGGCAGCGATCATCGCCGACAGCGCCAGTACCGAGCCGGACGACAAGTCGATGCCGGTGGTGATGATCACCTGGGTCACACCAATCGCCAGCAGGCCAATGATCGACACTTGCAGGATCATCAGCACCAGGCGCTGGGAGTTCATCAGAAAGCTCTGGTCGCGCACGATCCAGCCGAACAGCTCAAACACCAGGCCGATGCCGATCAGCACCAGGAAGATACTCAGCTCGGTGGGCAAGCGACGTCGTTGCTTGGCCGGGGCCGTGGCCGGCTTGTTGTCTGTTATTGCGTTCATAGCCAATCACCTTCTTGTTCTGTAGTCAGTGGACTGCCGTCATTCCGGAAGCCAGCTGCATGACTTTTTCCTGGGTCGCTTCGCTGCGGTCCAGGGTGCCCATCAGTTCGCCTTCGTGCATCACCATCACCCGGTCGCTCATGCCCAGCACTTCGGGCAGCTCCGAGGAAATCATGATCACCGCCATGCCTTCGCTGGCAAGGAAGGAAATCAAGCGGTAAATCTCAGCCTTGGCGCCGACGTCGATGCCGCGGGTCGGCTCATCCAGGATCAGCAGCCGTGGGTTGGTCATCAACCAGCGCGCGAGCAAGGCCTTTTGCTGGTTCCCGCCGGACAAGGTGTCGATGCACTGCTCGAGGGACGGGGTTTTCACCCGCAATTTCGTGCACATGTCCTCGCATAGCGCGCGCAGGGCTTTTTGCTGGATAAACCCATTGCCCGAATAATGCGGCAGCACCGCCATCTCCATGTTTTCCAGCACCGACAGGCACGGGAACAGGCCACTGAGCTTGCGGTCCTCGGTCAACAGCGCAAAGCCCTTCTCGATGGCCATGTGCGGGTCCGTGATGCGCACCGGCTCGCCGTCGAGGGTGATCTGCCCGCCGCTGCTTGGGGTGATGCCGAAAATGGTTTCCGCCACGTTGGTCCGGCCCGAGCCCATCAACCCGGCGATGCCGAGGATTTCACCGGCGTGCAGGTCGAACGACACGTCCTTGAACACACCGTCCAGGCGCAGATCGCGCACCGACAGCAGCAGCTCGCCGATTGGCGTTTCACGTACCGGGAATAACTGGCTCAGTTCACGCCCCACCATCATCGAGATCAGGCTGTCGCTGTTCATGCTGTCGGCACGCTGCAGGCCGATGTACTGGCCGTCGCGGAACACCGCCACCTCATCGGCGATGGCAAACACTTCGTTCATTTTATGGGTGATGTAGACGATGCCTTTGCCCTGGGACTTGAGGTCGGCAATGATCGAGAACAGATGGGCCACTTCTTTTTCGGTAATGGCCGACGTCGGTTCATCCATGATCAGGATGTCGGAGTCGTAAGACACCGCCTTGGCAATCTCGACCATCTGCCGCTCGGCGATGCTCAGGTTGCCAACGTGTTCCTCGGGGTCCAGGTTGATGCGCAGGCGCGCCAGCAACTCGGCGGTGCAGCGGTGCATTTCGCGGTGGTTGACCATGTGCAAGCCGTTTAGCTGCTCGCGGCCGATCCAGATGTTCTCGGCGATGCTCATGTGCGGCATCAGGTTGAGTTCCTGGTGAATCATCGCGATGCCGGCCTTTTGGGCGTCCAGCGGCGTGTCAAACCGGATCGGCTTGCCGCGCAGGCGAATCTGGCCGGCGTCGGGCTGGTAGATACCGGCAATGATTTTCATCAGGGTTGATTTGCCGGCACCGTTCTCGCCCATCAGCGCCAGGACCGAGCCTGGGCGTACGCGCAATTGCACATCCGCCAAGGCAACGACACCGGGAAAGCCTTTGCTGACGTTGACGATTTCCAACAGGTAGGGTTCTTCCAGCTCAGGGGACAGCGTACCGGGAGGCTGGGAAGACGTCGCTTGAGCGAGCATAGGGAAGTTCTCCTTCTGCAGGGCGGCCGTGACCGCCCTGCCGGCTTATTGTTGTTATGTCGGGGCTATTTGAAGTCTTTGACGTTGTCCGGGGTGATCAATTGGTACGGGATGATCACGTTCTGCTCGACCGGCTCGTTCTTCGCCATCTTGCGCGCCGCTTCCACCGAACCGACCGCTTGCCCTTTGGCGTCCTGGAACGCCGAGGCGGCCATGTCACCCCGGGTGATTGCATTCAAACCGTCGGGCGTGCCATCAACCCCCGCGATCAACACGCTGCCCGGCTTGGTACCCGCGGATTTGAGGGCCATGGATGCACCGATCGCCATTTCGTCGTTGTTGGCCAGCACGGCGTTGAACTCGCGGCCCTGGGTCAGCCAGTCGTTGACCAGGGTCATGCCGCGATCACGCAACCAGGTGCCGGTCTGTTCCTGCTCGATCTTGATGTCGGGGTATTTAGCCAGAATCTCTTTCACGCCTTTGGTCCGATTGGTGGTGGCATTGTTGGCCAGGTCACCCAGCAAAATCACGATTTTGCCCTTGCCGCCCATCTTTTCGGCGATGTACTGCATTTGCATCCTGCCCGCTTCGAGGTCATCGGAAGTCACCGCTACCACGCCTTTGGGCAAGTCTTTCTGGTCGGGACGACGGTTGACGAACACCAGCGGGATGCCCGCCTTGGTGGCGGCATTGATGATGTTCTTGGTCGATGCGGTATCCACCGGGTTAACGATGATCGCGTCGACCTTCTGGCTGATAAAGTTCTCGACCTGGCTCAGTTGCTTGACCACGTCGGCACGCGCGTCTTCAAACTGCAATTGCACGCCGTCACCCTTGGGATAGGACTTGGCCTGCTTGTCCATGTCCTCACGCAGGTAGGTCAGGAAGGTGTCATCGAAGGCGGACATGCTCACGCCCACTTTGAGGTCGGCGGCGCACGCGACACCGCTGCCCAGCATCAACGACAGGGCCAGCGCGGTAAAACGGATCGGGGTCTTCATGAACGGTCTGTCTCCACTTTCTTGTTGGTTTTTTGGACGTAGCGTTTATCAGATATGAGCTCAGAGCGAAGTTGACGGCAGCCGAACCACCGGTGCTCCCGGAATGCAGCACACCAGCGCGCCTTGGTTTTCGACGCACAGCACGTTGAGAAAGGAGAAGTAGAACGGCCGGGCGCGGGGCAGACCGCGTGGCGTGTGGGCAGGGCGTAAAACGCGCAGTACAGCGTTGAAGATTTTCATCTGACGGTACCTGGTTGTTTTTGATCTTGTTTTTGTTGAGTCGCCCGAATCGCGTCCGAACGTACTTTCTGCAACCTGGAAAAGACTTTATTGGAAAAAAATTTCCATATCAACATCTTTTAGAATTTTGTTCTATTTTTGTGGAAATCTCCTACAGCGCCGCCATCTCGATGACCTGCCGGCGCTCCGCGCTGAGGCGCGCGGCGTCCAATACACGGGTGGTTTGCAGCGCGTCATAGGCGTCCACCGGTAACGGTCCCTGCCCTTGCACAGCCGCTTGCAACTGGCGATAGAACTGCGTCCAGCAACCTTTCTCCGACGGTACCCGTTCGCGCTCCGGGCCTTGTTCGAACCAGCCCCAGCGCCGATGTTCCTCGGCGCCCCAGTGCTCGCCTTCGGTTTTCGGTGATTTGCCCGCCATCAGCGCTTCTTCCTGACCATCCAGGCCGTCGACGGTGTAACAGCCCAGGCTGCCGCTCACACGAAAGCGCGGCGCCTGGCAGTTTTGCAGGGCGTTGCCCCACAGGTGGGAAATCACCCCGTTGGCGTGGGTCAGGGAGACGAAAAAACCGTGGTCGACGCTGGGGTGTTCAGCGGTGTAATGCAATTGCGCAAACACCCGCTCCACCGGGCCGAACAGTTGCAGTGCCTGGTCCACCAAGTGGCTGCCCAGGTCGCGCAGCCAGCCGCCGCCGCTGGCATTGCCCACCACTTGTGGGCTGTAGCGCTCCACGCGGGATTCGAAACGGCTGACCTGGCCGAGGGCGCCGGCGTCGATGAGTTTGCGCAGGGTCAGGTAATCCGAGTCCCAGCGTCGGTTCTGGTAGACGCTCAGCAACACTTCATGGCGCTCGGCGGCGGTGATCAGCGCCTGGGCCTGTTCGGCGTTGGCGGCGAAGGGTTTGTCGCTCACCACCGCCACGCCGTGTTCAATAGCCTCCAGCACCAGCGCCGGGCGGCCTTTGAGGGTGGTGGAAATGACCAGCGCATCGACGCCCGCTTCAACGATCTGACCGATGGAGTCGAAGGCGTTCACGCCGGCGTGATCGGTGTGCAGTTGCTGGCGGCGTTCGGGTGAACGGGTCACCACGCCGACAAAGGTGGCGCCTGGCAAGGTTGCTATTAATGGGGCGTGAAAGAAACGCCCGCCGTGGCCGTAGCCAACTAGTCCGATTCGCATAATTCACTCCTTGTATGAAGTGCAAACCCAATCAAAATGTGGGAGCGGGCTTGCTCGCGAATGCGCAGTGTCAGTCACTGAATTTGCAGCTGACCCACCGCATTCGCGAGCAAGCCCGCTCCCACATTTTTAACCGAGTCTCTTCAGTGGGTTAGCCGTAAAAGCGCGGACGCTGCGGCAAGCTGACCTGCACAATCTGCTCGCTGCCCTGGGCTTCAATGCACGCATCCGCCGCCACCGCCGCGGCAAAGCCATCCCATGCCGACGGGCCGCCGACCTGGCCGGCGCGCACGCTGTCGATAAACGCCTGCAACTCCACGTCATAGGCGCCGATAAAGCGGTCTTTCCAGTCCATCAGGATCGCGTTGGACAGCTTGGCCCCGCTGCGCAGTTGCACCTGGGACGGCTCCGGCAACTTGGCGATGCCGGTTTCCCCTACCACTTCGCACTGAATGTCGTAGCCGTACTGGCAGTTCACGAACACCTCCACATCGATGCGCGTGCCCTTGGCGGTTTCCAGCAACACGATCTGCGGGTCGCGCAGGTGAGCCAGCGCCTTGCTCGACTTGCGCGGGAACACCACTTGCACCGACACGTAGTCGTCGTTGAGCAACCAGCGCAGCACGTCCAGCTCGTGGATCAAGGTGTCGGTGATCGCCATGTCGGTCTTGTAGTTCTCGCCCACCGTCGGGTTGCGGTGCGCGCAGTGCAGCATCAGCGGCTCGCCGATCTGGCCGCTGTCGATCACGGCCTTGAGCGCGCGGTAGCCTTCGTCGTACGGGCGCATGAAACCGACCTGCACCAGGCGCTTGCCATGGGCCACTTCGGCCTCGACGATCCGGCGGCAGCCCTCGGCGGTGACGGCCAGGGGTTTTTCGCAGAATACCGGCTTGCCGGCGGCGATGGCCGCCAACACGAATTCCTCATGGCTGGGGCCCCACGAGGTGACCAGGATCGCCTCGACCTGTGGCGAATGGATCAGCGCATGGCCGTCCGCGTACACCTCGGCGTCCAGCTTCAGCTCGGCGACCACCTTGGCCGCTTGCTCAAGGTTGATGTCGGTCACCGCCACCACCTGGCTGCTGAGCAAGGTCTGGCTGCAACGGCGAATATGGTCGCGGCCGATGGCGCCCGTACCGATGACACCTATGCGCAGTGAATTAGAAAGCAAAGACATGCAAACACTCCTTTTTGTTATTAGTACTGCCGGGCTTTGGCCAGCTGTTCATTGAGTTTTTTCGCGGCCGCATTCGTGCGTTCGCTGGTGGACACCTGCGCCACCCCGACCCGCCACCACGACAGGTAGCCGTGGACCATGGTCTTGGGCAGCACCTTGATATCGATCAGCGTCGACACCGTTTGCGTGCGCGCATCGGCCAAGGCGGCCTCGAGCTGTTCCACGGTGCTGACCTTGTAGGTCTTGCAGCCGTAGGCCGCCGCGCTCATGGCGAAATCCACCGGCACCAGGCCGCCGTCGAGCTTGCCGCTCTCGGGGTCGCGAAAGCGGAATTCGGTGCCGAAGCTGTCCATGCCGTTGCCGATCTGCAGGTTGTTGATGCAGCCGAAGGCCATGTTGTCGAGCAGCACCACGTTGATCTTGCGTCGCTCCTGAATTGAGGTCGCCAGCTCCGAATGCAGCATCATGTAGGAGCCGTCACCCACCAGGGCGTAGACCTCTTTGGTCGGCTCGGCGAGTTTCACGCCAAGGGCGGCATTGATCTCGTAGCCCATGCATGAATAGCCGTATTCGACGTGGTAGGTGTTCACGCCCTTGCTGCGCCAGGCACGCTGCAGGTCGCCGGGCAGGCTGCCGGCGGCGGCGACGATGATTGCGTCGTCGGCCAGGGTCTGGTTGAGCACGCCAAGCACGCGGCTTTGGGTGAGGCAGGAGCCGGTCAGTTCGATGAATTCACGCAGCACCGCGCGGTCCAGGTGATCGTCGACCTCGGGCACGAAACCGTCGCCGGCATACTCCACCTGATGCACGCGATCCACTTCGGCGTCCAACTGCGCCTTGGCATCAGCGACCTGCTCGCCCCAACTGGAACGGTAATCCCCCAGCGCATCGGCGAGCGCTTGCAGGGCGACTTGCGCGTCGGCCAGCACCTGCACGCCGTCCAGCTTCAAGGCATCGCAGGGGCTGATATTGAGGTTCAAAAACGTCACCTCGGCGTGCTTGAACAGCGACTTGGACGAGGTGGTGAAGTCGGTATAGCGCGTGCCGACACCGATGATCAGGTCGGCCTCAGGCGCCAGCAGGTTCGCCGCCAGGCAGCCGGTTTCACCGATCCCGCCCACGTTCAGCGGATGGCTGGAAACCACCGCGCTTTTACCGGCCTGGGTTTCGGCGAAGGGGATACCAAAACGCTCGGCAAAGGCCTGCAACGCAGCATTGGCACCGGAATACTTCACGCCGCCGCCACAGATGATCAGCGGTTTGCGCTTGCCGTCGAAAGCCGCCAGCGCGTCCGCGATCATCGCGGCGGTGGCCGGGCGACGGTCGATACGGTGCACGCGTTTTTGCAGGAAGTAATCCGGATAGTCCCAGGCTTCGGCCTGCACATCCTGAGGCAAAGCCAGGGTCACGGCGCCGGTTTCGGCCGGGTCGGTGAGCACGCGCATGGCGTGGATCGCGGCGCTCATCAACTGCTCGGGACGGTTGATGCGGTCCCAGTATTTGCTCACCGAGCGGAACGCGTCGTTGGTGCTGATGCTCAAGTCGTGGAACTGCTCGATCTGTTGCAGCACCGGGTCGGGCTGGCGGCTGGCGTAGACATCGCCCGGCAACAGCAACAACGGGATACGGTTGGCCGTGGCGGTCGCGGCGGCGGTGAGCATGTTGGCGGCGCCGGGGCCTACCGACGCGGTGCACGCGTAGATCTGGCGGCGCAGGTGCTGCTTGGCGAAACCGATGGCGGCATGGGCCATGCCCTGCTCGTTGCGGCCCTGGTGGACGACCAGGTCACCGCTGTCCTGCTCCAGCGCCTGGCCCAGGCCCAGCACGTTGCCGTGGCCGAAAATGGTGAACACACCGGCGACGAACTTGCTCTGCACGCCATCGACTTCGATGTATTGGTTATCGAGGAACTTCACCAGGGCCTGGGCCATGGTCAATCGTGTTGTGGTCATCACTTGCACCTTGTGTGAATGCAATTTGATTGATCAACACCGATCCAATGTGGGAGCTGGCTTGCCTGCGATAGCGGTGTGTCAGGCAACGAATCTGTATTTGATAAATCGCTATCGCAGCGATGCGGCGGCCCGACAAGCCAGCTCCCACAGTGGGTCAGCGTTGAACCAGAGAGTTGTTCAAATGGGCCATGCTCGCACCCAACGCCTGCTGGATATCCGCCAACCCATGCACACTCTCGGCAAACGGCTCGAACGACAGGTAACCGCTGTAGCCGCTGCCGAGCAAGGTGTCGATCTGCGCCGCATTGCCGAGAATATCGCCCTCGCCCACCAGCACGCGGTGGCCGTCGCGAATCGCATTGAGCGGCGCGTCGGTGTCTTCCACGCCGGAGATATGCACCAGCCCGGTCAGTTCCGGGAAGAACTCCTGTTCGCCGGCCAGGTGATGATGGAAAGTGTCATGCACCAGGCGAAACACATCCAGGCCGCCGATGGACTTGATCGCGTCCACCGCCACGCGCTTGCGCCGCATCGCACACTCTTCAAAGCCCAGGGGTTCGATGAAACCCATAATTGCGTACTCGCGCAGGATCGGCGCCAGCTCGCTCAGGGCGGTGCGCAGGCCGGTCGCGCGCTGGGCTTCGTTGCGCGTGTCGCCGGGCTCATTGAACGGGCACATCACCAGGCCCTGGGCGCCACATTCGCGGGCGTAGCTCGCCAGTGCGATCGCCTGGGCACGGCGTTCATCGTTCCACACATCAAAGGGGTACAGCGCGTTGATTGACAGCACCGTAATGCCCTGCGCGGCACACAGCTCGCGCACGCGGCCGGCCGGGGTGCCGAATTCGATTTGTCGGTCCGCCAGGTCATTGCGGATCTCGATGGCATCGCACTTGAGCGTGGCGGCCAACTGGATGAAATCCGGCAGGGACAGGTGCGGCGCGACCATGCGGTTCAGGGCAAAGCGTAAAGGCGACTTCATTGTTGTTCTCCGTCCGAAACCGCTTAGAGGTCCAGCAGCCAGCTGTGCTGCGGGTCGTTGTGGAAATGCCAGGCGCGCTTGGGGCCGGCCATCACGTTCAGGTAATAGGACTCGTAGCCATACGGCACACTGACTGGGTGATACCCTTTGGGCACCACCACCAGGTCGCTGTTTTCCACGGCCATGGCCTGGTCGATGCTGCGGTCGTCGGTGTAGACACGCTGAAACACGAAGCCCTGAGGCGGGTTGACCTGGTGGTAGTAGGTTTCTTCCAGGAAGCTCTGGTGCGGCAGGTCGTCGGTGTCGTGCTTGTGCGGCGGGTAGCTCGACGAATGCCCGGACGGTGTGCGTACCTCCACCACCAGCAGCGAATGCGCCGGCTCGCTGTCGGGCAGGATGTCGCACACGTAGCGGGTATTGGCGCCTTTGCCGCGCACGCTGCGCTTGCAGTTTTCCGGGCGGATCAGGCGCGGCGCGTAGCCTTGCGTGCCGGGTGCCGCGCAGACGGCGATCTGCACGTCGCTCAAGGCGCTGACCTGGGCGTCGGTGCCCGGCGGCAGGTACGCGGCGAACGGCGATTTGTCTTCGAAGACCGATTGGCGGTCCCCCAGGTTCTGCCAGTTGAACCCTTCGCCCTCGATGTTCACCCGACCGCTGAGCAGTACCAGGCACAGCTCTTTGTCGCCGGCGCTGACCGGCAGGGTTTCGCCCAGGCTCAGGCGGTAGGCGCGAAAACCCACGTACTCCAGGCGGCCTTCTTCCAGGGCGACCAGGGTTTTGCCGCTTTTGCTGCCTTTGACCAACAAGCTCATTTTCCGGTCCTCTCATTCAAAAGAGCACGTAACGTGTCATAGCCTTTTTTCGCATAGATATAGCTGGGCGCCACCGCCGGGTCCTGCTCGGCTTCCACCACCAGCCAGCCTTCATACTTCGCGGTCAGCAGCACATCGAGCAATGGTGCGAAGTCGATATCGCCATCGCCCGGCACGGTAAAGGTGCCGTTGACGATGCAGTCGGGGAAGCTCCACATCTGGTTGCGCGCCAGTTGCACCACTGCTTTGCGCACGTCCTTGAAATGCACATGGCAGACGCGGTCGATGTGTTTGCGCAGCACTTCCAGAGGTTCGCCGCCACCCATGTAGCAGTGGCCCGAATCGAACAGCAGGCCGACTTCGGGGCCGGTGCGTTTCATCAACTGGTCGATGTCTTCCGGGGATTCGACATAGGCGCCCATGTGGTGGTGGTAGGCCAGGCGCACGCCTTGGGACAAGGTAAAGCGCGCCAGCTCAGTGAGTTTGTCCGCGTAGTCCTGCCAGGCCTGCTCGCTGTGAAAGCGCGGACGTTCGATCAGACGGACGCGTGATCCCTGGATCGAATCGGCGACTTCGCCATAGACCAGTACCGTGGCGCCGTTCTGTTTCAATAACTCGACATGGTCGGCGATGGCCTCGATTTCTTCCGCTACCGAGCGCCGGGCCAGGCGGCTGGAATACCAGCCGGAGACCAGGGCCAGGTCGTAGGGGCGCAACACATCGCCGACGCCCTTGGCGTCTTTGGGGAATTTACCGTTGAGTTCGAAACCTTCGTAGCCGATTTCCTTGCCCTCGCTCAAGGCGGTGCTCAGGGGCGTCTCGCCGCCCAGGGCCGGGAGGTCATCGTTGCTCCAGGAGATCGGGTTGATGCCAATTCGGATTGCGGGCATGGCTGCACCTTTTATTGTTTTAGCCTGAGATCACTGGGATCTGCTTTATGTGGGAGCTGGCTTGCCTGCTCCCACATTGGATTGCATTTCAAATTTGAAGCTGTGATTAGGCCCGGGCGCTGCGCCAGGCATGAATCAGCTGTTCGAAGGTCGCCTGGACGCGCTGGATCAGGGTCTCATCATCAATCTCCCCCGCCATCCACGCGCGGCTCGGCTCCTGGAAGATCGTGCGGCCCACGGCAAAGCCCCGGCAGGTTGTGCTCAGGCGTGCCTGCCGGAAGCC